>JBFLFX010000007.1:0-32581 GCA_041859815.1 Dysosmobacter sp.
GGCCGCCGGATTTTTCACCGGGAATCTGGGTATGTCCTACAGCTACAGCCTGCCGGTTCAAAAACTGCTTGCCCCGAAGCTTCCGGTGACGCTGTGCCTGAGCCTGATGAGCTTTTTGATGGTGGCGGTGATTTCCGTGCCGCTGGGAATCCACAGTGTCCGCAGCGAGGGGCGGACGGAGACGCGCTGGAGGGTGCTGGATGTCGTCCGCACGGTATTCAACCAGCTCTTTATGGCGGTGCCGCCGTTTTTTTCCGGTATTCTGCTGAGCTGGATTTTCGGGATTCTGCTCCACTGGTTTCAGCCGGGGGGGGCATTTCCAACATTTTCCCGAAATCCGGGGAAGTTCTTCTGGTATCTGCTGTTTCCGGCAATTTCCATTGCGGTTCCCCGCATTGCCATGACGGTTCGGATGCTTCGCAGCACGATTCTCAGCGAGATGAACCGGGATTATGTGCGCACCGCCATTTCCCGGGGCAACGACCGTAAGGAAGTCCTCCGCCGCCATGTGCTGAAAAATGCCATGGTGCCGGTGGTGGCGTTTCTGGCACAGACCATGGCGGAGGTGATTGCCGGCAGCATCGTGGTGGAGCAGGTATTCGGCGTCACCGGCATGGGGCGGCTGCTGCTGGGCAGCATCGCCAACCGGGACTGGCCTGTGGTGCAGGCGATTGTGGTCATTCTGGCCTTCTGGGTGGTACTGGCCAATACTGTCGGCGATCTCATCAGCCTGCGGATTGATCCGCGGCTGCGGCTGGGGGGCGGCGGACAGTGAAAAAGACGATGAACGGCTGGCTCCGCGCCGGCCTGATCCTGACGGGGATCCTCCTGGTGCTGATCGTACTGGGATTTTTCTGGACGCCCTACGATCCGTCGGCGATGTCCGGCAGCGAGAAGCTGTTGGCGCCGTCCGTGCGCCATTTGATGGGGACGGACAATTTCGGACGGGATATTTTCAGCCGTGTGATGAAGGGCGCGGGCATGACGCTGGTGATCGCGCTTTGCACGGTGGTAATCGGCGGTACCTGCGGCACGGTGATCGGCGCGCTGACCGGCTATTTCGGCGGCCGGATGGACGCGGTTCTCATGCGGTTTAACGACGCCATGACCGCTTTCCCCAGCATTTTGCTGGGGCTGGTATTCGTCAGCGTTCTCGGCTCCGGCAGCCTCAACGTTATTTTGGCGCTGGGCATTGTGTTTATTCCCAGCTTTGCCCGGGTGACGCGTTCCGCGTTTGCCTCGGTGCGGGACGCGAATTACGTGAAAAGCGCCCGGCTGATGGGCGCAGGGAACGGGCGCATTCTGCTGGTGCATTTGCTGCCGAATATTCTGCCGGTGCTGCTGCCGGCGCTGACGATCGGATTCAACAACGCCGTGCTGGCGGAGGCGTCCATGAGCTATCTGGGTATCGGCAGCATGACGTCCCTGGGGTATATGCTCTCCAACGCGCAGAGCCTGCTCTACAGAGCGCCGTGGTACGCGCTGGACACCGGACTGACCATGGTGCTGCTGATCTTCGGCGTGGGGTTGATTGGCGAGGGTCTGCAGCGGCGGAACGGAGGGCAGAAATATGCTTGAAATTCGGGATTTGCACGTTCGTTTTTTTACCCGGACGCAGGAGGCGGTGGGCGGAATTTCCCTGACGATCCGGGACGGGGAGATTCTGGGCCTTGTGGGCGAATCCGGTTCCGGAAAATCCGTGACCGCCATGAGCGTGGCGGGGCTGCTGCCCCGGCGTTCCTGCGAGTATTCCGGCAAAGTGCTGCTGGACGGCGTGGAAATGCTCCACGCCGATCGCGCGGAGCTGCGGAAAATACAGGGGAAAAGCATCGGCGTCGTGTTTCAGGAGCCGATGAGCGCGATGGATCCGCTGATGACAATCGGGACGCAGGTGGAGGAGTCGCTGCTGATTCATACGCGGCTTTCCAAAGAGGAGCGCCGGAAACGCGCGCTGGACGCCATGCATGCGGTGGAACTGCCGCACCCGGAAAGGCTGTACGGCTGCTACCCCCATGAATTCTCCGGCGGGATGCTCCAGCGGGCGATGATCGCGGCTGCCATTATCACGCAGCCAAAACTGCTGGTGCTGGACGAGCCGACCACCGCGCTGGATGTGACGATTCAGGCGCAGATCCTGACGCTGCTGCGGAGACTGAACCGGGAGTACGGCATTTCCATGCTGTTCATCTCCCACAACCTGAAAGTGGTGCGGAAGCTCTGCCCCCGCGTGGCGGTGATGCAGAGGGGAAAAATCGTGGAGGAGGGCGCTACGGAGAAAATCTGGACAAACCCGCAGGACGCCTATACCAAGCGGCTGATTGCCGCGATTCCCACCCGGGAGCGGAAGGGGGCGCCTGTGCGTGGAAACAGGTAAACCGGTGCTGAAATTGCGCCATGTGACCGCAGGCTACCACGAGGGCGGATTCCCCCGGAAGCGGGTCTGCCACGAGGTACTGCACGACATCTCTTTTTCCATCCTGCATGGGGAGATTCTGGGCCTTGTGGGGGAGTCCGGCACGGGGAAATCCACCCTGGCCAGGACGATTTTGGGCATTATAAAACCGGAATCCGGCGAGGTCATTCACTACACCAAGCGGCCTCAAATGATTTTTCAGGATCCGTACAGTTCCCTGAACCCGGCCTATCCCGTGTCATGGATTCTGGAGGAGCCTCTGCGGATTTACGGGAAATACGACGCGGCGGAGCGAAAGCGCCGGGTGCGGGACATTTTGGAGAAGGTGGAGCTGCCGGAGGAATGTCTGGAGGCGAAGCCGGAGGAGCTCTCCGGCGGGCAGCGCCAGCGCGTCAGCATTGCCGTATCGCTGATTCAGCGCCCCCAGCTCCTGATTGCCGACGAGCCGGTGTCGGCGCTGGACGTGACGATTCAGGCGCAGATCCTGGCGCTGCTGAAGAATCTGCGGGATGAATTTGATCTCTCCTATTTGTTTATTTCCCATGATTTAAACGTGGTTTATCAGATTTGCGACCGGGTGCTGGTGATGAAAGACGGCAGAATTGTGGAGCAGGGGCCTGTGGAGGAAATTTTTGACCACCCGAAATATGATTATACCCGGCAGCTGATCGCTGCGGCGGAGTAAAGGAGCTTTTACTTGAGAGGCTTTTGGAAGCGGCATCGAAAACTGCACAGCTGGCTGGCGGCGGATCTGGTTCTGCTGGCGGCGTTTTTCCTGACGCGCGGGCGGCGGGCGTGGATGAACGCTTTGGAGAATCATGTGACCGGGCCGCTTCGCCGCCGTATCGGCGATCTCTGCTATCGAACGAATGTCTCCGTGATGGAAATTCTGTGTGTGGTGCTGATCCTGTTTTTCGCCGGGTATATCGCCGGAAATATTGCCGCCGTTGTCCGGGCAAAGGGGCACCGGTGGCGGCGGGCGTACGGGGCCGTCCTTGGCGCTGCCTGCGTTGTGCTGACCATTTACGTGGGATTTTGCTTTTTATGGGGCGTAAATTATTACACGGACAATTTTCAGGATCAATCCGGCATCCATGCCGAAAAGGTGGACGAGGGGGATCTCTGCCGCGTGACGGCGTATTTTGCACAACAGCTGCGGGATACGGCGGGGCGGGTGCCCCGGAGCGGCAGCGGGCAGTTCGCGGTGCCGAGAGCGCAGATTTTCCGGGAAAGCACGTCGGTATACAGCGCCGTGGAGCGGGACTACCCCTTTTTAAAATTTCCGGATCGGGTCCCGAAAAAAGTGCATTTTTCCAAGGTGATGAGCCTGCTGGACTTCACGGGGGTATATTGCCCTTTCACTGGGGAATCCAATTTGAACGTGGACAGCCCCGCCAGCCTGCTGCCCGCCACCATTGCCCATGAGCTGGCGCACCAGCGGGGGTTTTCCTCCGAGCAGGAGTGCAATTTTCTGGGTGTGCTGGCGTCCACCACCTGCGGCCATCCGGATTACGCCTATTCCGGCTGGCTGCTGGGCTATATCTACCTGGGCAACGCGCTTTATTCGGCGGATCGCGCAAAGTGGAAAACGGTCTATTCCTCGCTGCCCGTGATGGTGCGGGCGGATTTAGACGCCAATAACGCCTATTGGGATCAGTTTCAAAATAAAACGGTGAAAAAAATCTCCAACAGGATATACGACAGGTTCCTCAAAAGCTACGGGGAGAAAAAGGGCCTGCAGTCGTACGGCACTGTGGTGGATATGCTGGTTGCCTATTACAAAAATAAAATTTAAGTGTTGCAAATGCGATATGTAAAAATCCAAGAAAGTAAGTATACTGAAACCATTCCAAGAGACAAATTAAAATTGAAGGAGGGTTTTCCCATGAAATTCTATGTTTGTACCCATTGCGGAAATCTGATTACTTACATGCATGACTCCGGCGTTCAGGTGGTTTGCTGCGGAGACAAGATGCAGGAGCTGACGCCCAATACGACAGAGGCTGCCCGGGAAAAGCACCTGCCGGTGATTACCTGCTCCGGCAAGACCGTTACGGTGAAGGTCGGTTCTGTGCCTCATCCCATGGCGGAAGAACATCACATCGAATGGATCATCCTGGAGACAAAGCAGGGCTATCAGAAAAAGGATCTGAAGCCCGGCGAAAAGCCCGAGGCCGTCTTTGCGCTGACTGACGGCGACGAGACTGTGGCGGCATATGCGTACTGTAATCTCCACGGCCTGTGGAAAACCGAGGCATAAAATTTTCAACCGGATATAAAATAAGCGGGACGCGAAAACGTCCCGCTTATTTTGACGAAAAACGGCGGCACGCGCCAAAAGGCGCGTTTGGCAAAACGCTAAATATCGCGGCGGCCCTCCAGCGCCCGCACCAGCGTGGCATCGTCCGCAAATTCCAGATGCCCGCCCACGGGAATGCCGTATGCCAAACGGGTTACCCGCACGTCGAACGGCTTCAGCAGCCGGGCGATATACATGGCGGTGGCCTCCCCTTCCGTGTCGGGATTGGTTGCCATGATGACCTCCTTCACACCGCCGTGCGCAATGCGCTCCAGCAGCGGCTTGATGGCGATGTCATCCGGGCCGATGTGATTCATGGGGGAGATCACGCCGTGGAGAACGTGGTACTTGCCGCTGTACTCCCGGGAGCGCTCCATGGCGGCCACGTCCCGGGGATCGGCTACCACGCAGATGGTTGATCCGTCCCGCTTGGGCGAGGAGCAGATGGGACACAGCCCGCCTGCGGTGAAGTTCTGACAGACCGGGCAGCAGGTGACGCTCTTTTTCGCGTCCAGGATTGCGTCGGCAAATTCCTTTGCCTCTTCGTCCGGAAGGCCAAGGATATAAAACGCCAGCCGCTGGGCGGATTTGCTGCCGATCCCAGGCAGCCGTGCGAACTGTTCCGCCAGTTTTTCCAGCGGCGCGGGGAAATACTCCATATCGATTGCTCCTTCGGTGAATTGAATTTAGCCCCGCAGCTGCGCGATGCGCGCGGGAATATCGTCGGCCTTGTAGACGGCGCTGCCTGCCACCAGGACGTTGGCGCCTGCGTCCACACAGGTCTGACGGGTTTCGGGCGAAACGCCGCCGTCCACCTCCAGCTCACAGGCGGGGTTCCGTGCGGCGAGGAGATCACGGATGGCGGAAACCTTGGGCATCATGTCCGCCATAAATTTCTGCCCGCCGAAGCCCGGCTCCACCGTCATCACAAGGATCATCTCCACCTCTTTCAGAAAAGGAAGCGCGGCTTCCGCCGGCGTTTTCGGCTTCAGCACAATGCCGGCGCGTTTGCCCCTGGCGTGAATCTTTTCGATGGCGGCATGCAGATTCTCCTCCGTGTCGGCTTCCACATGGACGGTGACAATATCCGCGCCGGCGTCGCAGAACCGTTCCACATAGCGCACGGGCTTTATAATCATCAGATGCACGTCCAGCGGCAGTTTCGTGACGGGACGGATACACTTGACCACCGGAATGCCGACGGTAATGTTCGGGACAAAAACACCGTCCATGACATCCACGTGGACGTAGTCGGCGGTGTCAATGCGCCGGATGTCCCGCTCAAGATTGGCAAAATCAGCGGAGAGAACCGATGGCGCAATTTTTATCATAGCCAGGACCTCTTTCTTTTCTCATACGATTCAATTACCGGGCGGACACGCCGTCCCGGCGGTGTGACGGGGTCATTCCCGGGGGCATACAATGGCCTGAGCGGATTTGTGCGTCCCACGGCATTTTCTCCCGCGCAGCATTCAGCCCCGGAGGGGCGCTGCCGCTTTTTTGAATAGGGAGCCGGGGGAAAGCCTCCGGCTCCCGCCCTGATCTGCTCTATTTTAACAAATCACGGCGGGAAAAGCAACGGCAACCGTAAAGACGGCAGATGCGGGAAACAGTGTGCTTGACGCTGATTTTTTATCACAGTATAATGAGAGAAAATAAACGGCGGCTGCAGGGACAAGCTGTGTGCGGCGGGAGGCGGTTTACATGAATGAGGAAGCACGGTTCCATGCTGGGACGCTCAGCGACGGCTGGCGCTGGTTCGGTGCGCATCCGACGGAATCGGGCTGGCGGTTCCGCGTGTGGGCGCCAAACGCGGCGGCTGCCTCCGTCACAGGGGATTTCAACGGCTGGGAGCCGGGGAAAAATCCCATGACCTGCCGGAACGGCATTTGGGAGACGGAAATTCCGGGCCTGCGGCAATTTGATTCCTATAAATACGCGCTGACGGATCGGAGGGGGGAGACGCGCTTCAAAGCCGATCCGTATGCTTTCCACGCCGAGACGCGGCCCGCCACGGCCAGTAAGCTGTATGAGCTTGCGGGAGAAGTGTGGTCCGACGCGGATTTCTGCGCGGCGCGGCGGGGAAATGCCGGAAGCGATCGGGCGCTGAATATTTATGAAGTACATCTCGGCTCCTGGAAACGCCGGGAAAACGGAGGCTTTTACGATTACCGGAGCCTTGCCCGGGAGTTGGCGCCTTATGTGCGGGACATGGGCTATACGGCGGTGGAGCTGCTGCCGATTACGGAACACCCGCTGGACGATTCCTGGGGCTACCAGTGCACCGGGTATTTCGCGCCCACCTCCCGCTTTGGCACGCCGGAGGATTTTATGTGGTTTGTGAATTATTTCCACGCCCTTGGCGTCGCCGTGATTCTGGACTGGGTGCCGGCGCATTTCTGCAAGGACGCCCACGGCCTGATGGAATTCGACGGAGGCTGCTGCTATGAGTATGCCGATCCGCGCAGGCAGGAACACCTGTCGTGGGGGACGCGGGTCTTTGACTACGGGAAACCGGAGGTGGTCAGCTTTCTGCTGTCCTCCGCCCGGTACTGGCTAGAGGAGTACCATCTGGACGGGCTGCGGGTGGACGCCGTGGCGTCCATGCTCTATCTGGACTATGACCGCCCGGACGGCGCGTGGCTGCCCAACCGGAACGGCGGCAGAGAAAATCTGGAGGCTGTGGATTTCCTGCGGAAACTGAACCGGACGGTGCTGAGATACGATCCCGGCGTGCTGATGATTGCGGAGGAGTCTACGGCGTGGCCCGCCGTGACAGGGGACGCGGCGGAGGGCGGACTGGGCTTCGCCCTGAAATGGAACATGGGCTGGATGAATGACATCTGCCATTACCTGAAGCTGGATCCCTGGTTCCGCCAGTATCACCACCGGGATCTGACGTTTCCCATGACGTATGCGTTTTCCGAGCGGTTTATCCTGCCGATCTCCCACGACGAGGTTGTGCACGGGAAGGGATCGCTGGTGAATAAAATGCCCGGCGCGTATGAAAACCAGCTGCGCTGCCTGCGGGGATTTTACGCGTATATGCTGGCCTGCCCGGGGAAGAAGCTGCTGTTTATGGGCGCGGAAATCGGGCAGTGGCACGAGTGGGATTCCAACGGCGAACTGGACTGGCATCTGCTGGACAATGAGGAGAACAGGCGTACGCAGCGGTTTTTCCGGGATGCGAATTGGTTCTATCGCCGCCAGCCGCCGCTGTGGGAGGATGATTTCAGCTGGGACGGCTTTGAATGGCTGGTGGCCGATGACTGCCATAACAATGTGGCGGTTTTCCTGCGCCGGGATAAGAGGGGGAACGCGCTGCTCTGCGCGGCAAATTTTTCCCCGAACTTCTATGAGAATTACAGGGTGGGCGTTCCAACGGGCTCAAAATACGTTCCCGTGTTTAATACGGACAGCGCTGCATACGGCGGGGCGGGGTTCGGTGATCAAGAGCCGGTTCCGGCGGAACCTGTGGCATCTCACGGAAAATCCGGCTCTGTGCGGTTGAAAATTCCGCCGTTTGGAACGGTATTTTATCAGGCGGAGGACGAAAAAGAAAGCAGAGAAGGCACGAAGGCATCAGACCCTGTTTAAAAAATCGGGCATTTGAAATTTTTTAGCGGATTTTGTACCGGGCACGGCGTATTTTTGCAGGCAGAATTGGGGTATGACAAGAGATCTGTACGCGGTATGCCGCAAAATTCAGCGAAAAGACGGCGCGGCGATTTTTCAAACACAGTGGAATCGGAAAGGAGAGGATCCCGTGAAAAAAGAGTGCATTGCCATGCTGCTGGCCGGCGGGCAGGGAAGCCGGCTGTATGTGCTGACCCGCGATATGGCCAAGCCCGCGGTGCCGTTTGGGGGAAAATACCGCATTATCGATTTCCCGCTTTCCAACTGCTCCAATTCGGGAATCGATACGGTGGGCGTACTGACGCAGTACCGCCCGCTGGAGTTGAACAGCTACATCGGCAGCGGCCAGGCGTGGGATTTGGATCGTTCCAACGGGGGCGTTCACATTCTTCCGCCGTATAGGAGCTCCAGCGGCGGCGTCTGGTACAAGGGGACCGCCAACGCAGTGTATCAGAACCTTGACTTTATCGATCAGTACGATCCGGATTATGTGGTGATCCTCTCCGGTGACCACATTTACAAAATGGATTATTCCCGGATGGTGGCGCGGCACAAAGAGGCCGGTGCGGCCTGTACGATTTCCGTCATGGAGGTGCCCCTGTGCGACGCTCCGCGTTTCGGCATTCTCAGTGCGGACGAGCGGGACATCATCACGGAGTTTCAGGAGAAGCCGAAGGCGCCAAAAAGCAACCTCGCCTCCATGGGCATTTATGTGTTCAGCTGGCGGATTCTGCGCCGGTATCTGGTGGAAGATGAGGAGGACCCCGCTTCCTCGAATGATTTCGGCAAGAATATTATTCCCAAGATGCTGGCTGCCGGGGAGCGCATGGCCGCCTTTCGTTTTGAGGGCTACTGGAAGGATGTCGGCACGCTGGTATCTCTCTGGGATGCCAACATGGATATGCTTTCCCCGGAATCCGGGCTGGATCTGCTGGATGAGCGCTGGCCGATTTATGCCCGGGGCAAATCCATGCCGGCCGCGTTTCTGGGCCGGGATTCCCATGTGACGCACAGCGCCTTTAACCGCGGCAGCGACATTGAGGGCAGGGTGGAAAACTCCGTGCTGTCCCCCGGGGTATTTGTGGCGAAGTCCGCCCGCGTCAGCTATTCCGTCCTGATGCCCGGCGTTTGCGTGGGGGAGGGCGCAGTGGTGGAATATGCCATTCTGGGAGAGAGCAGCCATGTGGCGGAGGGTTGCCGCGTGGGCGGCGCGCCGGAAGAATCAAATCCGGATGACTGGGGTCTGACGGTGCTGGCGCCCGGCTGTGAACTGCGGTGCGGCAGACGGGTGCCGCCCGGCAGAATGCTGAATCGGCGGGGAGAGGAGAGCGCGGAATGAACGGACTGCACGGGATTATCTTTTCTTTTGAGCGGCGTGACGATCTGGGCGCGCTGACAGAGATCCGCGCCCCGTCCTCCGTCCCCTTCGGCGGACGGTACCGGGCGGTGGATTTTGCCCTGTCTAATCTGGTCAATGCGGGAACTGCGGACGTGGGCGTCATTTTCAGCGGCCAGTATGAGAGCCTGCTGGATCATCTTGGAACGGGAAAGAACTGGGATCTCTCCCGCAAACGCGGCGGATTAAAAATTCTTCCGCTTTTGGCATACGGGGAGAAAATGCAGCGGACGGATTTTCGGGGGCGGATGGAAGCGCTGGCGGTGGTACGCCCCTATCTCAGCGAAATCCGGCAGGACTATGTGTGCCTGATGGACGGTGATTTGGTCGCAAATCTGCCGCTGGGCGAAATTCTGGAAACGCATCTCCGCAGCGGTGCGGATATTACCGCCGTCTGCGGGGGCGACGGCGCTTTTGTGGAAGACGGCACCTATTTTCAATTGGCGCCGGACGGGAAAATTCTGGATGTCTTTTACCATCTGAAACAGCCTATGGAATTCCGCAGTCTGGAGGTGTATGTCCTCTCCCGCAAGCTGCTGATAACGCTGGTGGATCGATTCGCAAAACAGGACTTATACAGCTGGCGCCGCGCCATCCGGCTCTGCAAGGACGATCTGGATCTCCGCGGGTACGTGTGGAACGGGTTTGCGGCGCAGATCCGCTCCGTTCGGGAATATTATGAGCGCAGCATGCAGCTTCTGGAGCCGGATGTCCGGGCGGATTTATTCTGCGCGGAGCGGCCCATCCGGGCCAAAGGCGCAGACAAATCCTCCGCCTATATCGGCCCTGATGGGCGCTGTTCCGGATCTCTGGTGGCGGACGGCTGCGATATTGAGGGGACTGTGGAAAACTCCATTCTGTTTCCGGGCGTCGTGGTGGAGCCCGGCGCGGCGATCCGGGACAGCATTTTATTCAAGGAAGTCAAAATCCGCCGCGGCGCGCAGCTCTGCCGCGTGATAGCGGACAAACGGGTAGAAGTGCTGAACTCCCGGAAGATCGCCGGGACGGCGGAGAAACCGCTTGTCCTGGCAAAAGAGAGCGTCGTTTGAGCGGAAGAAAGGGGGAAACAGCCGTGAAAATCCTGTATGCTGCCAGCGAGGCGGCGCCCTTTTGCAAGACGGGCGGCCTCGCGGACGTGGCGGGTTCGCTGCCGCCGGCGCTGGCGGAGAGCGGCGCAGAGACGGCCGTGATTCTGCCGCTGTACCAGTCCGTCCGTGAAAAATTCGGCGCGCAGATGGAATACCGCGGATATACGTTTATCGACCTTTCGTGGAGACATGCGTACTGCGGACTTTTTCGACTTTGCCGGAACAATGTTATCTGGTATTTTCTGGACAATGAACAGTATTTTAAACGTCCGGAGCTGTATGGCTATGCGGATGACGGGGAGCGGTTTGCCTTCTTTTCGCGGGCGGTGGTCGGCATTTTGCCTATGCTGGAATTTCTGCCGGACGTCATTCACTGCAACGACTGGCAGACGGCGCTGATCCCCATTTATCTGCGGGATCTGGGCACGCTGGATTTGCGGCTCCGCGGCATCCGCACGGTGCTCTCCATTCACAATATTGAATACCAGGGGCGTTTCGGCCGGGAGGCGCTGGAGGATTTGTTCGGGCTGAACCGCGACTGGGCGGATGACGGCACGCTGATGATGGACGGAGACATCAATTTGCTCAAAGGGGCGATTCTCTGCGCCGATGCGGTAAACGCCGTGTCGCCGACTTATGCCCGGGAAATCCAGACGGAGCACTATGCCCACGGCCTGGACCCCGTCATGCGGATGTGCGGCGGAAAACTGTACGGGATTCTGAACGGCATTGACACGCGGCGTTATGACCCGGCCCGCGATCCGGATCTGGCTGAAAATTTCACGCCCGGGAATCCGGGCGGAAAGGCCCGGGACAAACGGATTCTCCAGCAAAACCTCGGGCTGGAGGAAGCGCCGGATATCCCGCTGATCGGGATGGTGTCCCGGCTGGTGTCACACAAGGGAATGGACTTGATTTGCAGCGCGCTGGAGGGAATCCTGGCGTTGGACGTTCAGCTTGCCGTGCTGGGAAAGGGCGATGAGCGGTATGAGCGGTTTTTCCGCGACGCGGCGCTTTGCCATCCCGGCCGCGTGGCCGCCCGGATCGCATACGACGAGCGGATCGGCATCAAAATTTACGGCGGGGCCGATCTCTACCTGATGCCGTCTCTCAGCGAACCCTGCGGCCTATCCCAGATGATTGCCATGCGCTACGGCGCGGTGCCGGTTGTCCGGGAGACCGGCGGACTGAAGGACTCCGTCCTTCCCTATGATGCGGAGCGCGGAACGGGAAACGGCTTTACGTTCCGGGTGTATGATCCGGAAGCGCTGCTTGCCGCCGTTGGCGGAGCGGTGGATCTGTACCGCAGTCATCCGGCGGATTTCCGGAAAATCCAGATTGGCAACATGAAAACGGATTTTAGCTGGAACCGCAGCGCGGCGCGTTATCTCCGCCTTTACGGCAGGGTGACGGGCAGGCTGCCGTAAGGAAAAGCGGGAGGGCAGCACACAGGAGCGGCGGAAAAGTTTTTGCCTCCTCCGCCGCTCCTGTGCGCTGCCATACCTCAATTTGTCCGGGACAATCCCAGAATATAATCGGTGCTGACCCCATAAAACTTGCTCAGCGTAATCAGATGATGGATCGGGAGTTCGTTGGCGCCTCTCTCATAGCGTGCGTACATTGTCTGAGAAGTGCCGAGCATTTCTGCGATCTGGGTTTGCGTTTTGTCTGCGTACTCCCGCAGATCCCGCATAATCCGCACATAGTCCATAGTAACCACTTTTTACCAATCCTTCCAATGTTTGCAATGTGCCGTAGTAAAAATTTTGTTCAATAAAAAATTTTACTACATTGCAGTTTATTCTACCGCAAGAATTGAAGATTGTCAACCGTCAAACTGAAAAAATTTTCACTTCCGGGAAAATAAAGGGAGGGGTCGGCGGAGTTGCTTTACAAGCCGTGAAAAAAAGGGTATAATCATTCCGTAAAATGGTGGAATGTGGGTATTCGGCGGCATTTTCAGCTTGGAATCTCTCAAACAGAGCAAGCCGTTTACCTGTGCTGTACCCGGAAAATTCTGGCCGGATGCGGCCGTGAACAGAGAAGAATGGAAAACGAGGAATAGTATGGAATATACGGAAGGCGTGCGTTTTGACAGTTTGGGACTGTCGGGCGCGGTGTTGCGGGCGGTGGAGAAGAAGAACCTCACCATGACCACGCCCGTGCAGGCAGGGTGCATCCCGCCGATGATGGCATGGCGGAACGTCATTGCCAAAGCTCCCACAGGAACGGGCAAAACGTTTGCCTACGGCATTCCCGTGGTGGAGCACATTGACCCCGAGAGCGAAAAGGTACAGGCGGTGATTCTCTCGCCGACGCGGGAACTGGCCATCCAGATTACGGGGGAGCTGCGGGACATCGCGGAGTTCCGGCCGGGGGTGCGGATGGTCTGCCTGTACGGCGGCCAGCCCATCGGACACCAGATTGACGCGTTGAAAAGGCACCCTCAGATTGTGGTGGCCACGCCGGGGCGGCTGTCCGATCATATGAAGCGCCGCACCGTCCGGGTGGAAACCGCACAGACAGTGGTGCTGGACGAGGCGGATCGAATGTTGGATATGGGCTTTATCCACGATGTGACCCGGTTGCTGGATCGGATGAACAAGCGCAGGAATCTCGGCATGTTTTCCGCGACGATTTCCCGGGAGGTCATGGATATCGCGTGGGTCTACCAGCGGGACGCGGTGGAAATCACCGTCCGGGAGGATAAGATGAACAAGCCGGACATCAAACAGTTTCGTATGGAAGTCCCCATGAATGAGAAGGCGGATGCCATTGCGAAGATTCTGAATGAAACCGGTTTTGACCGCTGTATGGCTTTTTGCAACACCAAGGGATCCACGGAGCGGATCAGCAAATTTTTGCAGATACAGGGGATTGATGCCGACTGCATCCACGGCGATATTCCGCAGAAAAAGCGGGAAGAGGTTATGAAACGGTTCCGCGAGGGCGCGCTCCGGGTGTTTGTGTCCACGGATGTGGCGGCCCGCGGGATTGATGTGGATAATGTGGACATTGTGTTCAACTGCGACGTGCCGGATGAGAATCAGGATTACGTTCACCGCATCGGACGGACCGGACGGGCAAAGCAGCACGGCATTGCGGTGACGTTTATCTCGGACTATCCCGCCAAAATGAGGGTTGACGATATTGCAGAGCATACTCACAATGAAATCCTTCCGGTGGAATTTGACAAAAACGGAAAGCTTGCGCTGGTGGAAAAAGCATAGAGGGAAATGGCGTCCGCGGCGAACGGACGCCTCTTTTCTAGCCCCTGTTAAAAAAATCGGCCGCACCTGTCTTTTACCGAATTTTTGCCGTGCTGCGTTCAATTTTCCTGCCATAAATCAGGAATGCCCGGGGAAATCTCCTTTGTCCGGCACAAAATTCGCCGGAAAATTCCGATTTTCCAATTTTTTAAACAGGGCCTAAAAAAATAATTGTGAACAATTTTTGAATTTTTTCTGCCGCTTTACGCACTTCTGCCTCGTTAGCTTTACTTTTTGAACCGATTCCCGTATAATAAAGGCATTCTGACCGAAATCCAAAACTTCCCGGGAGGACTGCTTTACGGAAGCCGGGGGGAAGGGAGATCTGATTTGAAACGACATCTGACGCGCGCGGCGGCGGGCATTTTCTCCGCCGCACTTTGTGTCAGCCTTTTCCTGAGTGCCTGCGCGGTCGGGCAGCAGGAGGCGAAAAAGACAGGCAATTCCCCGTCCGGACTGAATTTATCGGTCTGCCTGATTGGGCGGCCCGAATCATTGGATCCGCTCCAGAAGAACAACGCCGCCGGACAGACTGTGCTGGCAAACGTCTATGAGAACCTTATGAAAATGGAGCCGGACAGCTCCGGAAAAACGACGGTCGTCTGCGGCGCGGCAAAGAGCTATCAGAAAAAGACAAATTACGACGGAACCGTGACCTACACATTTCGCCTGCGGGACTCCAAATGGACGGACGGTAAGCCCGTCACCGCCGAAAATTTTGCCTATGCGTGGAAGCGTCTGGCGGATCCGGTTACAAAATCGCCCTATGCCGCCCTGCTTTCCAACGTGGTGGGATATCGCGCCGTCCAATCCGGCGGAAATCTGTCAGAACTGAAGATCTCGGCGGAGAACAGCTCCACGCTGGCCGTGACGCTGACCGGAGAGTGTCCGTGGTTTTTGCGCGATGTCTGCACGGCGGCCGCGACGATGCCTCTGCGAAAGGATATTTTGAAAAAGCTGAAGGCCGGGGCGAGGGCGGCCGCTGAAAAAGATCCGAAGGACAGCGGCGAATGGTGGTCCGCCCCGGAAAAATTGATTACCAACGGGCCTTACCGCATTGTTGCCTATACGGCGGGGCGCGGCGCGACGCTGAAAACGAATCCGGGTTATGCCGGAACTTCCAGCGGGCCGGCGGTTATCCGCCTCACGTTTGCGGACACCGCGGAAGCTGGCTGGGCGCTGTATCAGGCGAAAAAAGTGGACTTCGTATCGGCTCTGCCGGAGGCACAGCTGCAAACGCTGGCGAAGCGGAAGGGCTGGGAGCCGGAGACAGAACTGATGACCGGCGTTCTGCTGTTTAACACAGAAAAAGAGCCGTTTTCCAATTCGGCGGCACGCAGGGCTTTTGCGCGGGCGGTGGATCGCACCGCGCTGAGCGAAAAAATCAGTGCGGCGGCGCTTCCCGCCACGGGGCTGGTTCCGTACGGCGTGCCCGGAACCGGGAACAAGAGCTTCCGGAAGGCGGGCGGCGATCTGATAGACTGCAACCAGGCCGACGATCAGGCCGAGTGCAGGACGGCGCGTTCCCTGCTGG
Source organism: Dysosmobacter sp. (assembly GCA_041859815.1). Taxonomy (GTDB): domain Bacteria; phylum Bacillota; class Clostridia; order Oscillospirales; family Oscillospiraceae; genus Oscillibacter. The sequence goes on from JBFLFX010000007.1 coordinate 15,636, forward strand.
GAAAAGCGGGATACGACGCCGGCGCATTCCCGGATGTGAAGCTTGTCTGTACGAACGCGACAAAGGGCGCGGCGGAAGCTCTGGCGGGCATGCTTTCCAAGGCGTTGGACGTAAAGATTGCCGTAAATTGCGTATCGGAGGAAAGGGCGGCGTCCGCTTTGAAAAAGGGCCAGTATACCTTGGCGCTTACGGAAATTTCCGCACTGGCCAACGATGCCGAAAGCTTTTTGACGCTCTGGAATTCTAAGAGCAGCAGCAATGTGGTGGGCTATCGGAACAGCGCTTACGATACGCTGCTGACGGTAATCGGCAGCGCCTCCCATACGCAGGCGCGCATGGGCTGTCTGCATGACGCGGAAAGCCTGCTGCTGGACGACTGCCCGCTGACGCCGCTGTATTTTACGGGAACGGCGTGGAAGCTGCGGGAGAATCTGACCGGGCTGAGCCGCGATTCACGGGGCTGGTTCGCGTTTGATCATGTGGCGAAACTGTCTGCCGGCTAACGCAAAATTTCCCACAGCGGATTTCCTTGCAAATCGTTACATTGCGGTATATAATTAGCAACTGATTTGCAGCTCGAAAGATAGGCTGCCGTGTTATGCGGCACGCAAGGAGGATATTGAGACAAAATGAAAAGAGTATTTGCCCTGACGATGGCAATTGCGATGACGGCGGCACTGCTGACCGGGTGCGGTTCCAACAAGGCCGAGACGGCCAAGAAGAAGTCTTCTTCCGACAGCAGCTCTTCCTCCGCCGCGGAGTTTCAGGCGCAGACTTGGAAAATGAGTCTGTCCGCCTCTCAGAATTCCGTCAGCATGAAGGCTGCCGAATATTTCGGCAAGCTGCTCAAAAAGGAGACCAACGGTGCGGTTACGATCGAATTTTATCCCTCGGATCAACTGACGGATGGCAATGGAGCCAATGATGTGCAGGAGCTGATTGAGGGGACTGTGGATCTTTCCCTGCATTCCAACCTGACTTATGCGTCTTTTGATCCGCGCTTTAATGTGGTGTCTCTGCCGTTCCTGTTCAAATCCACGGAGGATGTCGATGCAAAGCTGCAAAAGGGCACCTGCAGCCGGGATTTGAAGAATCTGCTGGATAATGCGGGACTGCACTGCATGGGCATCGGCGAGGACGGGTTCCGCTATTTGACCAACAGCAAGCGCCCGGTTGCCACCGTAGCGGACATGAAGGGCCTGAATATACGGGTCGGCAGCTCTGAAATGACTAACCGCGTCTATCAGATGTGGGGGGCCAATACCTCCTATGCCGATTGGCCGGAGGTGTTTACCGCGCTAAAAACCGGAAAGTACGATGGGCAGGAGAGCTCTTTGACGACTGCGGACGCGGCTTCCATTCAGACTGTGCAGAAGTATGTGACCAAGATGGACGCCGTTTATGACTGCCTGTTCCTGTGCATGAACAAAGACCTGTATGAATCTTTGACCCCTGCTTTACGGAATGCGGTGGATGTGTGCGGTGAGAAAGCAATGGCCTATCAGCGCAAGCTCAGCCGGGAAGAGAGCGACACTGTTCTGACAAAATGGAAGAGTGACGGTGTGGTGGTGACGGAGCCCACCGCGGATGCGGTCAAGGAATTTAAGAAGGATTCCAAGCCCGTGTGGAAAGAATTTGAAGCGAAGCTGACGCCGAAGCTGATTGCCGCATTTACCAAAGACTAATCGCCTGAACCCCCGCTCCGAAAGGAGCGGGGGGTTTCTCTCTTGCCGGAGAAAAGCGGCGTGGTAAAGTAGAAACAAGATGCGGCGGAAAAAGGACGGTACCGAATGAAAAAGAAGCGGTACGAATTGGGGAAAGCGGGAGGCGGCGCATGACGGTGGGACGGTTTGCCCCGTCTCCCAGCGGACGGATGCATGCGGGAAACCTTTTATGCGCGCTTTTGGCGTGGCTCAGCGCAAAGAGCGCTGGCGGAAGGCTGATCCTGCGGATTGAGGACTTGGATACGCTGCGCTGCCGCCGGGAGTATGCGGATCAAATTGAGGACGATCTCGCGTGGCTGGGATTATTCTGGGATGAGGGCGGATCCCGGGGCGGCGGCAGCGCGCCTTACTATCAAAGCCAGCGCAACGCGCTTTATCAGGCGGCGCTGGAAAAGCTGAAGCGCAAGGGGCTGGTCTATCCCTGTTTCTGCACCCGGGCACAGCTGCACGCTTCTTCCGCGCCGCACCATTCCGACGGCGGGAATGTCTATCCGGGCACCTGCCGGAATCTGACGGCGGAGCAGGTGTCGGAAAAAATTCGGAGGACCGGGCGGCAGCCGGGACTGCGGCTGCGGGTCCCCGACGAAACGATTGCGTTCATGGACGGACATCTTGGCGCATATACTGAACGGCTGCGGGAAACCTGCGGGGATTTTCTGCTCCGCCGCTCCGACGGAATGTGGGCGTATCAGCTGGCGGTGGTGGTGGACGATGCCGCCATGGGCGTGACGCAGGTAGTGCGGGGAAGCGATTTGCTGGCGTCTACGCCCCGGCAGATTCTGCTCTGCCGCCTGCTGGAGCTGCCGGTTCCTGCATTTTATCATTTTCCGCTGCTGCTGAACGCCGCGGGGCGGCGCCTTTCCAAACGGGATGGCGCGCTGTCCATGGAGGTGCTGCGCCGGCGCTGGACGCCGGAAGAGCTGACGGGGAAGCTGGCGTTTCTCGCGGGCTTGAATCCCGCAGCGGGGCCGAGGACGCCGGAGAGCCTGCTGCCGGATTTTTCCTGGGAAAAAGTTCCGAAGACTGCCTGCTGTCTGCCGGAGAAGTTCTTCTGACAGCGATTGACGACCGGGCCGGCCGGGAGTAAACTGAGAGCAGAGAATCGAAAATTGTCGTAAACCAGGGCGGAAGCCTTTAAAGATATGGAGGGAAATCAATGGAAAAATGCATTACACAAAACGATCTCGCGGAATTTTCCGGCGCGTTCAGACAGGATCGGGCGAATCTGGTTGCCATGAATGCCGTCACTGCCAACGGCCTGGAAAACACGGCAAGACAGTTCACCGCCGTACGGACGGACAATCATCAGTATTCTCTGAAAATTGATCAGCACGGTATTACCGCACAGAAGAAGAGCGGCCGGTGCTGGATGTTTGCCGGACACAATTTCCTGCGCGCCAAGCTGATGAAGGACTTGAAGCTGGAGGAATTTTCCTTCTCCGGCAATTATTTGATGTTCTATGACAAGCTGGAAAAAGCCAACTGGTTTCTGGAGAACGTTCTGGAGCACCTGGACGATCCAATTGACAGCCGGATGATGCACTACCTGCTGGATGTTGTCACGGCGGACGGCGGCGAGTGGGATATGTTCGTCAATCTGGTGAACAAATACGGCGTGGTGCCGGAAGAGGCGCAGCCGGAAGTCGTTTCCAGCGAGAAGAGTTCCTACATGGAACCGGTGGTAAAGGCAAAGCTGCGGGAATACGCCCGGGATCTCCGCGCCGCCCATCAGGCGGGGAAACCCATGGGCGAGCTGCGCGGGATGAAAGACGAGATGCTAAACACCGTTTACCGGATGAATTGCATCTGCTACGGCGAGCCGGTGAAGAAGTTTGACTTTGAAGTCCGCACCAAGGATGATAAGTTTATCTCCGCTCTCGGCATTACGCCGGTGGAATTCTACCAGAAGTATCTGGATGTCCGGCTGGAGGACTATATCAGTCTGGCTTCCGGCATGTCCGAGGGGAAAGAGCTGAAGAAATTCGAGGTTCCTTACGGCGACGTGGTGGACGGACGGCCCACCTGGTATGTCTCCGTGCCGGTAGAGACTATGAAGAAGCTGGCCGTTACCCAGATGAAGGCGGGCGAGCCGGTCTGGTTTGCCTGCGATGTCGGCGAACGCAGCTGGCGCAAGGGCGGCGTCCTGGACGACAGGCTTTACGACTTTGAAGAGCTGTTCAATACAAAGTTCGGCATGACGAAACCCCAGAGGTTCCTGTACCGCCAGGCTTATCCCACCCATGCCATGCTGCTCAAGGGCGTGGATTTCGGCGCCGACGGCAAACCCGTGCGTTGGTGCGTGGAAAACAGCTGGGGCGAGGAAGTCGGGAAAAAGGGGATGTTTGTCATGTCCGACGGCTGGTTTGACAAATACACCTATGAGGTTGTCATCAGCAAAAAATATCTCCCGTCGGAGATTATCAACACGTACGACAACACGGAAGCGGTAAAGCTGGAGCCGTGGGCTCCGCAGGTATAAGGACATTCCGCGCAGTCAATGAATGAAGGAGAGGTACCAATGGAGAAAGGAATCACTTTAAAGAATCTTGAGACATTCGACAGGGAATTCCACGCGTCTCGGGCAAACCTCATCGCCATGAACGCGGTTACGGCCAACGGCGTCGCCGCGGCGGCAAAACGCTGGGATGCCCGGAAGGATGAGCGCCATGTTTTTTCTCTGCGGCTGGACAACAGGGGAATTACTGACCAGCAGCGCAGCGGTCGGTGCTGGATGTTCGCGGCGCTGAACTGCCTGCGCGCCTCCGTGATCCGGAGCCTGGGGCTGGAGGACTTTGAACTCAGCCAGAACTACACGTTCTTCTACGATAAGCTGGAGAAAGCGAATTATTTTCTGGAGAGTATTCTCTCCACCGCAAAAGAGCCCGCCGAGGGCCGCCTGATCACTCACCTGCTGGAAGATCCCATGCAGGACGGCGGGCAGTGGGACATGCTCTGTGCGCTGATTGAGAAATACGGCGTGGTTCCCAAGGATGCCATGCCGGAGAGCAAGTGCTCCTCCGACTCCGACGAAATGTGCGGCGTGCTCAATGAGAAGTTGCGGGAGGATGCCTGCCTTCTCCGCCGGGATTACGACAGCGGCAAGTCCGCGGACGAACTGCGGGCGGAGAAAAAAGAAATGCTGGCCGTGATTTACCGGATGCTGGCGGTTTGTCTGGGCAATCCTCCGGAGAAATTTGATTTTCAGGTGCGCTCCAAGAGCGGCACATTTGTCAGCGAAAAGGGCATCACGCCGCTGGGATTTTATCATAAGTACGTGCATCTGGATATGCGCCAGTACATCAGCCTGATCAATGCGCCCACCGCCGACAAGCCCTATATGAGGAGCTATACGGTCCAGTATCTGGGCAACGTGGTAGGCGGAAACGGAGTCCGTTATGTCAACCTGCCTATTGAAGAGCTGAAAAAAGCCGCCATCGCGCAGATGCGCTCCGGCGAGCCGGTCTGGTTCGGCAGCGACGTGGGCCAGATGTTCAAGGACGACGAGGGCGTGATGGATTTGAACGCCTATGATTTTGCCTCCCTTTTCGGCACGGAGTTCGACATGACAAAGGCGGATCGGTTGGATTACGGCCACAGCATGATGACCCATGCCATGGTGTTCCAGGGCGTGGATTTGGACGGCGACAAGCCTGTCCGCTGGTGCGTGGAAAACAGCTGGGGCAAGAATACCGGCAAGAAGGGGATGTACCTGCTGACCGATGCGTGGTTCGACCAATACGTCTATCAGATTGTGGTGAACAGGCGATTCCTCAGCGAGGAAATCCTCCGCGCCTATGAGAGTGAGCCGATTCAGCTGGCTCCGTGGGATCCCATGGGTTCGCTGGCATAACCGCACAGTCCCGCCCGGCTGAGGCTGCCGATCAGGCGGTGGGCCTTTATGACGGGAGAGAAGATGGTGACCGCAGGAAGCCCCGGCGGGGGTGTCCTGCGCGCTTGTAAGCCTGATCTTTGGGGACTTCTTTGCGGGGGTTGAAAATTTGCGCAGCGGGGCGAAAAGCCTTTTTCGCCCCGCTAAAACGGACGGCTGCATTGCAGCCGTCCGTTTTTCTGCCTCTTAAGTTTTACGGGATTCCCGTTTTGCAGATCCGTTTCCACAAATTAAGCTCCAGCTCCCCGGGCAGGACAAGGATTGCTGCCGAAAAAATTTCTTCCCCGGCGGAATTCCCGTGTGACCGCGGAAATTATTTCCTGCTGGTTCCGTAATGGCTGATACACAGCATATCGGGACCGGTATGGGCGCCGATAATGGGAGAGAGCTGCACCAGCCGAAGATTGATGTCGGACGGAGAGGCCGCGCGAACCATTTCCGTCAGTTCCGCGCCGACTGCCGGCGTGCCGCCGTGAATCGTAAACACATTGCGCGCGCCTCCCTGAAAGTCCAGGTTGGAGAGATAGGATTTCAACAGATTCTGCATGGACGCCTTTTGCCCTCTGGCTTTCTGCGTGACAATCAGCTTTCCGTCTTCATCGATAATCAGCATGGGCTTGATCTGCAGCTTGCCGCCGAGAAACGCGATCGTGGGGGAAATCCGCCCGCCGCGCTTGAGAAAGTTCAGGTCGCCCACGGTGAACCAGGTGCACATATGCTTGGCATGCTCCTCCAGCCAACGGGCATTTTCCTCCAGCGACATTCCCTGCGCGCGGTTCAGTGCGGCCTGCAGCGCGGTCATGCCTTCGCCGCCGCTGGCGCTGCGAGTGTCCACGCAGCGGAGCTTTTGACGGGGATATTTTTCCGCCAGATCCAGAACAGTTGCCTGTACGTTCTGCCAGGTGGCGGACATTCCGGAGGAGAAACAACAGTAGAGCACGTCCCGCCCGGCGGCCAGCTCCGGTGCAAAACAGCTTTCAAAGGTAAACGGGGTGATCTGCGAGGTCGAAATGCTGGCGCCGTCCCGCAGCGCGCTGTAAAAAGCGGCGCAGTGGGCGTCGCGTTCCGGATCCTCCGGGCGAAAAACGCCGGGTTTGTCAGCCAGCAGGTATTCCATGGGAACCCCGTGAATTTCATATTTTTGGCACAGATCGGCGGGGATATCCGCCCCCGCATCAACAAAGATGACGTAATTTTCCATTCTGGACCTTCCCTCCCCCAATGTTACGGGATTAAAATGTTATAAAAGACAATTCTTTTTTACTATTACAATAACATAAAAACCGCGCCGCGTAAACCCCGTACTTTTAGAAATACCATTTTCAAAAAAATCGAAAAGCTGTTGCGGGAATCAGGCAGCTGGATTATGATGAATAGAGTCCTTTACGGAAAGGAGCCTGCGCCGGAGAGGGGCGCGGCGCTCCGCACCGAAACTATGCAGTGAGGAGAAAACAAGATGGAAAAACCGATCATCGGCGTGACGCCGCTGTGGGATGAGGAGCGTGAGATTCTGTGGATGCTGCCGGATTATCTGGGGGCAATTCAGGCGGCCGGAGGCATTCCGGTTATCCTTCCGTTAAAAATGAAAAAGTCTGAGATCGGGCGTATCTGCGGATCCGTTGACGGAATTTTATTTACCGGCGGGCAGGATGTCGCCCCGGCTCTGTACCATGCCAAGCGCAGCAGTGAGTGCGGGCCGGTCTGCAAGCTGCGGGACGATATGGAAGCGCCGCTGATGCTGGAGGCGCTGGAAAAAGACAGGCCGGTTTTGGCAATCTGCCGCGGCCATCAGCTGTTGAATGTCGTGCTGAACGGATCCCTGTATCAGGATCTGAAAACGGAATTTCCCATTGCCCAAAATCACAGGATGGAAAAGCCCTACAACCGCCCGGCTCACTCCGTAACACTGGTACAGGGCGGGCCGCTGGCCGCGCTGTACGGCAGGGATCGGCTGGAGGTCAACAGCTGCCATCATCAGGCGGTGCGGTGCGCCGCGCCGGATTTGGAAGTGATGGCCTGGGCGGAGGACGGTGTGGACGAGGCCTGCTGGTGTCCGAATCGCCGCTTTGTCTGGAGTGTGCAGTGGCACCCGGAAAGGCTCTTTCGGGAAGAACCGGATCAGCTGCAAATTTTCCGTGAGTTTGTGAGGGCCTGCCGAAAAAAGGCATAGATTTTTGCATGAAGTCTGCCTGCCTATCGGATTGAAAACTGATACGGCTGAATGTGAAACCGTTCGTCAGTTTTCAGCAGACTGCCGACAATACGCCTGAACGTTCTCGCCGGGAGCAATGCCGTATGGGAAACCTGACAGGAGAAAACCGGAGCGCCAATTATTTTGACTTCGGTTCCAGCGGCTTGCAATACGGTCCGATCTCCGGACGCGGCAATGGGGAAGCGCACAAATCCCGGCGCAAAACAGCCCGGCGCCGCGGCACCGTACCAACAGGGCAGGGGCGGATTCTCAAAATGAGAATCCGCCCCTGCCCGTCGGCATCCTTTCAAGCGGGATAAAAATGAAGAGAAGAGCGGCATCCTTAAACCCCCGGCACCGCCTATTGGCCTGCCGCGCGTTCCTTCGGCAGGGCGGGCGGCGAAATCACGCGCTTTGCTTACGGAAGAGAACTTCACAGGAACTGTCCCGCACCCGCAGCTAAAAGGTACGGGGTGCGCATACGCGCAGAGTCCCGGATAGTCCCCCGAAAAGTATCGAAAAAAGGCAAAAATGTGGAAGATTTCACAGAAATATGGCAAGAATCTTGATAGAACGCTTGTTCTATAACAAGAATCCTGTTAAAATGAAAGGCTCCAGTACGGAAGGAAGTGAAAGCATGAAACGAGACAGACAGGCGAAGTGGGACAGGGAAAATCTGGCGACGATAAGCACAAAGCTGCCCCGGAAAGAATGGATTGAATTCAAAGAAGAATGCTGGATAATGGGGGAAACGCCGTACGGAATCCTGCGGCGCATCGTGCGGAACTGGATGAAAGAAGATAAACTGACGGTACGCCGCCCGCCGCGACGGGGGCAGAAGACAGGCTCACCGCCGCGAGACTAAGCGGAAATGCCGTCCTCCTTTTCATTGTCGGTGCATGATACATCGGCAGTCAAGGACTGCGGAAGCCGGGCAACGAGGAAAGCCCGGCTCCCTTGCCGCTGCGGCGGCGCTGTGCGTCCCTGACAGCCAAAGTGCGGAAGCCGCACCAATGAAAAGGAGGAACGGCAATGATTTCAGCAGATTTGACAAACGAAACAAGGAAAGCGGTGTACCGCCGCGACAACTACCGGTGCGCCCTGTGCGACAGTGACAGCGGAATCCAGATTCATCACATAGTACCACGGGGACGCGGCGGGACGAATTTCCCGCACAACCTGATTACCCTGTGCTGGCGCTGCCACGCAATCGCCCACGGAACACGGTTCCCGGACATCGCCGTAACCAGAGAGGACGTCGAACAGGCGGCCGTGGAATACGTCGCGGAACTGTACGCGGAAGAAGGGCTGCTCTGGAATCCGTGGGCGGCCACGATGGAGAAGCTGGTGGAGTAGGGGCGCAATGCCCCTCTCATACAATATATGGTGGTGCGGTGCGACATCGACACAAGAAGGGAACGGTGTTTGCCGGTTCCCGCCGCCACAAGGGCGGCACCCGTCAAACTGTTCCGCCGCATGAATGCGTCGGAACGCGAAGGAATGCTCACGGCCGCCGGGTTGCCGCCCGGCGTCCTCCATCGAAATCCGCCGACGCCCCGCGCCCGGCGGCGACGAAAGCAGGGTTCCGCCCGCTGCGGCGGGCGGCGAGGGGGACGAAAGCAGGGTTCTGCCCGCTGCGGAAGAGAACTTCACAGGAACTGTCCCGCACCCGCAGTGTTTCGTCAAACCGCTGGAAAACGGAGGCGGGCAGGCGGAAACCATCACGACGGTTTTGTCCAGGCCTATTAAAAAGTTTAGGATGTCTTTTTCAGAACTGTCGTCGACGTCATTCAGCGGTTCGTTAATGAACAGGACGCTTTTCTCACGATACAGTTCCCTGATTAAACAGATTTTTGCGATTTCTCCTCCGGATAAATTTTCTCCGTTTCTGGCAATTCGATGGCTCAGCGGGTATTTTAAATTGACCAGTGCGCACAGTGCTGTCATCTGCGCTTTGTCATCCTCGGAGCATCCGGCGGTAAACAGCGTGATATTCTCCAGCAGGGTGCCTTCAAACACATAGCGCTTTTGCGGAATGCAGCCGATCTCATCAAAATTATAAGCAGGGGAATGATTGTAGAAAATCCGGTCGCCAGGGGGCTGGTAATTCCGGCCAGTATTCTTAACAAAGTTGATTTTCCGCTTCCATTATCCCCGGTAATCAGGCATTTTTTCCCTTTGATAAATTCGTGAGAGACATCGCGCAGGATAGGCTTGCCGTCAATTCATAAGAGACGGCGTTTAAAAGGAGCCGCTGAAACGTTTCTCTGTTCCCCGCTTTTTGAGTGGAATCTGTCTCCATCAAGCCATGGTATTTTCTTCTGTACGTCCGGGGACTCTTAATTTCCAGAAACTCGTCGGCAATACTGCGGGAGCTCTGCGCGATATATTCGACATACAGCAGGCTGGAAGCAAATATGCCCAGAGAAATCACATGGTAAAAGGAGAGCGCCAGTCCGATCACGAAGCAGGGGATCAACTGCACATAGAGGGTTGATCCGCTGAAAATCTGGACAAAAGAGCGATATTTTGCCAGGCGAAAATTTTTCTCCTGCATATCGCCGAGCTGATGGTCGTACAGTACGCACAGATTTTCCAGATTATCTGCGTGAACCAAATCGTGAGCGGAGAGGAGCTCCCCGCTGCGCGACAGATAGTCCGCCTTGCCGGACGACAGGGCGTTATTTAGTAAGTTGAATTTTTTCCCGACCAACTGCGGCACGAAAAGGATGGGGACCAGCGATCCCATGATGACCAGACACATCTGCCAGTTCATGACCGCCAGAATAACGGTATATGCCAGCAGCATAGTGATACTGTTCACTAAATCAATCAGATTTTCAAAGAAGAGCGTGTAAAGCTGTTCTACGTCGTTCATTAAAAAAGAGGTGTATTGATCCTGCTTTTCCGCGTGAAAGCGGGCATATCCCATTTTTAAGAGATTGGCAAATACATCCCGGCGGATGGCATAGCATATTTTCTGCTCATACCTCGCTTTTACCAGTTTGTTATAGTAGCTGGTGACTAAAATCAGAGCGATACTCAAGATAAAAGAAAGTATAATAAAAATAATATTTTTCCGCTCAAGCGAGTGAAAGTGATCAATGACATATGATAACAGGAACGGGTAATAGGAAACGCATACGACATTTACCACGGAGAGCAGATTCGACATCAATAATTCAAACTTTGCGTCTTTTAAATATTTTTTTATTGAGACAGACAACGCCTCTTCCTGAATCGTCCCTTCCCGGTGAAATTGCCCAGATATAAAAAGTGCGGGAGCGATTTCATTTCATAGTCCAATACGCCTTTCCTGTAAAGTGTATCGCCCTTCCCGTCATGCTGAAATTTGCGCCCTCCGCTGTACATGGTAAAAAACGCGCATGGACAACGGCTGACAAAGGATGAGTGTCCTGCCTGGTTTAATAGTGCTTTTGATCCGATGTTAAGGGATCGTCGGGAAACCCGCTGTATGATGACAACCGGAACCGCTTGCCCCCAATTCCGGCAGTGCACGGATTAAGATTGCCCTCAGGAAACCCGTGAAAGTTTTCGCAGCGGAATTCATGCAAGGGGAAGAATAAACCGGGGATGTGCTCGCCGTACTGAGCGTGAGCAGCTTTTCGCGCGGCTTGCAGAATAGAAGGTCACCCTTTTGAGACATCATAAAATCGCGGAGGAGAGACTTGTCCTCCTCCCTCTCCGTCTGAATTTTCGTATTTTTTCCGGTTTTACATCTATCAACAGAACGGCTTAGAAAATAAAGTTTTACCGCATCTTTCCCCTTCCTGCATTTTAAAAAAGCAATCAATTAAGCGCTCCGCTTCAAGGGCGGATCTGTTACACAATGAACTGATATTTTTATAGTAACCGTCTTTACACCCCGATGCAATGTCTATATGAGACAAGAAGTGCATATTTGATTTGCAAATATTGTACCGGTAAATGCTGTGCATTTTATAAAAATTTTCTGATAAGAAATTTGCTTTTTTGGCAAAGGGCCGCTATGGGGAGCGGTTCGCCGAAAAGCGGGCTGACGATCCGGAAGTTTCATTTTTTATGTTAAAAAGGCAAAGGCGGGCTCCTGTAATCGGGAACCCGTCTTTGCCCTGTAAATTGCACCGGGGAAAAGCAAGGAAAAGCAAAACTTTGAAAAACTGTCTAGAGACTGCGGCCGGCCCGTTCCGGCAGGCGCTGATAGAGCTCCATCTGCCGCCGCAGTTTTTTGGCAAGCGCCGGATTCAGCGCGCCGGGGAGCATCCGCCAGCGCCAGTTGGTGCCCACGGTGGAGGGGACGTTCATCCGGGCCTCGTTGCCCAGTCCCAGAATGTCCTGCATCTGGACAATTGCCAGATTGCCCACGCTGCTCCACACGCCCCGCATCAGGCCCCAGTTCAGACCCTCTTCCGGAGTCAGCCGCAGATACTCCGCGGCTTTTGCGACGTCCGCTTCCGGTGCACTGCGCATCCACCCAACGGCGGTATCGTTGTCGTGTGTGCCGGTGTAAACCACGCAGTGGCGGTCGTAATTATGGGGCAGATAGTCGCTGTCCTCCCGGCTGTCAAAGGCAAATTCCAGCACTTTCATGCCGGGAAGCCCGGAAGCGGTCAAAAGTGAGCGGACGTCATCGTCCAGAAAGCCCAGATCCTCGGCGATGATATGATCCAGTCCGACGCTGTCCCGCAGGGCGTTCAGCAGCCTGAGCCCCGGCCCTTTCCGCCAGCGACCGCTCCGCGCATTTGCACTGCCGCCGGGAATGGCATAGTAGCCCGCAAGCCCCCGGAAGTGGTCGATGCGGAGAATATCGTAGATGGATTTCTGATACCGCACCCGCTCCCGCCACCAGGAAAAGCCGTCCTGTTCCATGCGCTCCCAGTCGAACAGGGGATTTCCCCATAGCTGGCCGTCGGCGGAAAAGGCGTCGGGCGGACAGCCCGCCACTTCCACCGGGCGTAAATCCGCGTCCAGCTGAAATTGCTCGGGATGCGCCCAGACCTCGGCGCTGTCCTCCGCCACGTAGATGGGAAGATCGCCGATGATGGAAATGCCAAGGCGATTGACATAATTTTTTAACGCACGCCACTGGCGGAAAAACAAGTATTGAACCGCCTGCCAAAAGGCGATTGCGTCGCTGTGATCGGAAAAAAACGCGGCCAGGGCGGCGCGGTTTCGCAAACGGTACGGCTTTGCCCACAGCTTCCAGGATTTTCCTCCATAAAAATCCTTCAGCGCCATAAACAGGGAAAAATCCTCCAGCCATGCCGCGTTACCCCGGCAAAAGTCCGCGTAGTCCGCGGGCGGATTTGCAAGCAGCCGCGCGGTTGCCCGGCGCAGAACCGGATAACGCTGCCGATAGAGGAGGCCGTAGTCAATGTCGTCTTTGGCTGCGCCCCAGTTGAGAGGGACATATTCCGACTTTTTCAGCAGCCCGTCCCTCGCCAACAAATCCAGATCGAGAAAATAGGGGTTTCCCGCGAAAGAGGAGAACGATTGGTAGGGGGAATCCCCGAAACTGGTGGGGCAGACAGGAAGAATCTGCCAGACGCTCTGCCCCGCTTTGTGCAGGAAATCTGCGAACGCATAGGCCGCTTTTCCCATGGTTCCGATTCCGTACGGAGAGGGGAGGGAGGAAATATGCATCAAGACGCCGCCGCGCCGCATCGTCATCACTTCTTTCCTATAGTTTTGACGCTTTCCCCGTCCAGAAGGCAAAAGGGAACGGTTTCGTAGGCCGCGGCCGCGCCGTTCTCAATCTGCGCCAGCAGCAGAGCGACGCCGCGCCGTGCCAAAGCCCGTTCTTCCTGCCGGACGGTGGTCAGCCGGGGAATGGAATAGCGGCTCAGTTCAATGCCGTCGTACCCCACCAGGGAAATGTCTTCCGGCACACGCCTGCCGTGATCCCGCAGCGCGCGCAGCGCGCCGATGGCCATGGCGTCGGAGAACGCAAACACTGCGGTCATGCCGGGCAGGGAGATTAGCAGCTTTTCCATGGCGGCGTAGCCGCTCTCCAGAGAAAACCGCGCCGCCTGGTATTGACGGCTTCTGTCGAAGGGGAGACCGCAGACGGCAAACCCCTTTTCACAGCCGGCCAGACGGATGCTGGAGGGATCTCCGCCGCCGAGGACGCCGCCCAATACGCCGATGCTTCTGTGGCCCCGCTCCGCCAGGTAGCGGATACAGGTTTCCGCGGCCAGCGCATCGTCTGTGGAGACGCTGGCCAGGTTTGAAAATCCCAGTTCGGCGGCGCTGTTGGTAATCAGCACGCAGGGGACTTCGATGCCCCGAAAGCTCTCCTGAAAAAAGGACAGGCGGCTGCCTAAAAACAGGATTCCCAGCGGTTTGCGCTCCCGGCAAATCCGGTGGGCCTGCAGGACTTCATTGTCTTCCTCACCGAGGTAAGTGACGAAAGCCGCATAATTGCGCTCTCGGATTTCCGCCTGAAGCAGCTCCAGAATTCCGGCAAAGAGCATATTCCGCGCGCCCTTCACAATGATGGCAATGCCGCTGCTGACCTGCTGCTTGAGATGCTTGGCGTTGCTGTTGGGCGTAAAATGATTTTCCCGTACCACATCGAGGATTTTTGCCCTTGCCTCGGGGCTGACGCTGGGATGCCCGTTCAGTGCGCGGGAGACGGTGCCCACCGCGTATCCGGACTTCTTGGCAATGTCTTTAATCGTCACTTAAAAAAGCACCCCCGCTCAAAAATACCGGTTCCGCCGGAATTTTCGGGAATGACCGCCCGCGTAAGGTCGGATTATCCCTTCACGGCGCCGGCCACCACGCCTTTGATGATGTGCTTTTGTCCCAGCAGGTAAACTGCGATAATCGGCAGGATGGTCAGCATGATGCAGGCCATCATCGGCCCCATTTCCACGTGGCCGTAGCTTCCGCGGAAATACTGAATCAGCATGGGGATGGTCATATAGCGCTTGATGTCCAGCACCAGCGTGGGCAGCAGGTAATCGTTCCAGACCCACATCGCCTCCAGAATCCCGACGGAGATCATGGTGGGCTTTAAAATCGGAAAGACCACATAGAAATAAGTCTGGATCGGATTGCAGCCGTCTATCATGGCGGCCTCCTCAATTTCCAGAGGGATGGATTTCATAAAGCCGGAGAACATGAAAACCGCAAGTCCCGCGCCGAAGCCCAGATAAATGACGCAAATATTCCACGGCGTGTTCAGCCGCAGGCGGTCGGCGGTTTGGGAGAGGGTAAACATCACCATCTGGAAGGGAACGACCATGGAAAAAACACAGAGGAGGTAGATCGTTTTGGAGATCCAGTTGTGCACCCGGGTGATGTACCATGCGCACATGGAGCAGCACAGCAGAATCAGCGCTACGGAAGAGACCGTGATGAACAGGCTGTATCCGAGACTGGTTAAAAATCCCTTCTGCATAATGGCGTTGGCGTAGTTGGAAAGCCCCGCCCAGGTTTGAGAGGTCGGAAGTTGAAAAGCGGTGCCGGTGGTGATGGAACGCTCGGCCTTGAAGGAATTCAGCAGCACCATGACGATGGGGTACAGGTAGAGGGCGGAGACAACGGACAGTACAATCGTCCAGCCCAGCCCGGGGGCGCGTTTTACCTTTTTCATCACTGCTGCACCTCCCGGGAGCGGGTTGCCCGAAGCTGAATCAGTCCGATGGCAACCACCAGAATAAAGAAGAGGACTGCCTTCGCCTGACCGATGCCTTTCCACAGAGGGCCGGATCGGCCGTAAAACGTATTGTAAATGTTCAGCGCCAGCATTTCCGTGGCATGGGCGGGCTCGCCGCCGGTCAGCGCCAGGTTCTGGTCGAAGAGCTTGAAGGAATTGGTAATAGTCAGAAACAGGCAGATGGTAACGGAGGGCATGACCATGGGGATTTTTACCTTCCACAGTGTCTGCCAGGAGGAGGCGCCGTCAATTTCGGCGGCCTCCAGAAGTTCGGGCGGGACGTTTTGCAGTCCCGCAATGTAAATGATCATCATATAGCCGATTTGCTGCCAGCACATCAGGATAATCAGTCCCCAGTATCCGGCGGTGGAATTCAGCGCCAGAAGGGGCTGTGCCAGCTTGCTCAAAACGCCGTTGATCAGAATTTGCCAGATGTAGCCCAGTACGATTCCGCCGATGAGGTTCGGCATAAAGAAAATTGTGCGGAAGAGATTGGTGCCTTTGATGCTGCGGGTCAGCACCAGCGCAATCAGAAACGCAAGCACGTTGATAGACAGCGTGGAGACAACGGCGAACGCCGTGGTGAAGCGGAAAGCGTGGGAAAAGGAGAGATCCTGAAACGCGCGGATATAATTGCCGAATCCCACCCAGACGGCGTTTTCCACGGTGATAAATCTGCAAAAGGAGAGATAGAGCCCCTCTCCAAAGGGGACGATGAAGCCGATGATGAAAGCGGCCAGCGTGGGCAGGACAAAAAGCGGGAAATATTTTTTCAAGGCCCTTTCCATGGGGAATCCTCCTTTGAGCGAAGTATCCGGCGAAAAGCGGAAAAGACATCTTTAGGCGAAATGGGGGAGCGGCGCTCCCCCATTTCGGTTCCGGCTGCGGAAAATCAACTGTTGGCTTTCACTTCGGAGGCCCAGCCGTTTACAAATGCGTTTTTGACGGCATCCCAGGTGCCGGTTCCGGCGGCATACGCCGTCAGAGCGGAACCCAGATTGTTCTTCCAGGTCTCAGAGGGCATGGTGGAGAAGCACCAGTCTACGGGCACTTTCCCCTCGGCAACATAGTCGTTGGCAATCTTCACCAGCGGGTTGGAGGTTTCCTTGGCATCCTTGAACGGGCAGTCAAAGCCCATTTTATCCGCCATGGCGGAGGTGCCTTTCTCAGAGGTCACGCACCAGTCCATGAAATCCAGCGTTGCCTGAATGTTTTCCTCGGAGGCGTTCTTATTTACGCACCAGTAGTTTTCAGAGCCGGTGCAGAGCCCCTGCTCCTGCTCGCCGTCCACGCCGATATAGATGGGCAGCATGCCCAGATTTTTGTCGCCTACGCTCTTAATGCTGTCATAAGCCCAGGTTCCGTTCTGGTAAAACACGGCTTCGCCGTTAGCGAACTCGGCGTTGGCGTCGTCAATGGTCTTGGCGGAAATGTCCTTGGGAGAGCAGGTGGAGTCCTTCAGATACAGATCAAAAATCT
>JBFLFX010000008.1:0-31232 GCA_041859815.1 Dysosmobacter sp.
CTACACCAAGGAGCGCAAGCAGGTGCTGATGACCGTGGTGAAGAAAAACCGCGTGGCGCAGCTGCTGCGGCTGGTGAAAGAGGTAGATCCGAGCTCTTTTACCTATGTGGTCAATTCCACAGAGGTACGCGGCAACGGTTTCAAGCATTTGGAAATGAATCCCGGCAAGCCCGTTGGTAAGAAAAAAGCGGAAGTTCATTAACAGGAAAAATTCCGGAACGGTTTCCCGTTCCAGAATTTTTAATCCGGCAAAAGCTCTTTGGCGGATATTGCATCTCCGGGAATTATCCCGGGTCCATTTTCGCTGCATTCGCAAAGCATCTTTTCCGGGGCATCGCCGGGCCGAGAGCCGTCCGCGGACGCGGCTCCGTTCCAAAGCAGTCTGTAAAGCGGCATCCTTTCCATTTTGCTGCGCTTTTCCGCCCGACTGACGGATTCCATATTCAGCCATTTCAAAAGTATTTCGTAAAGCAGCCTTGCAAACGGCGGTGCCGACGCCACGAAAATCATGCCGCGCGCCGCATCAGTTTTCCCGGCACACAGCAGCGGCGCCCTGCCGCGTTCAGTTGGGGGTATGCGGGTGATCGCCTCCGGTGGCCTCGAAAGGCCGGGACATCGGCGGTTTTTTAATTTTTTCGTTGAACTGCCGCACCCGGCGCTTCATTCTGCCGTAAACGATTGCCCAGATTAACAGGTAAATGGCAAAGAAAATTCCGAAGTACCGCAAAATTCCGCCTAGGCTATGGGGCATCCAGTAGAGCGCATACGCAATGGGCAGCGTGGCGGCGGAGCAAATCAGCAAATGCGTCACGGTTTGGCGCAGCAGGCTCCACCGCTCAATCTCCCAAACCAGCGACGCACCGGCAAACGCCGCGCCGTACAAAAGCGAGCAGACGGTTTGCAGCAGCATTGCCCGAAGCTCCGTGCCGCAGTCCGCAACAAGCTGCGGCGGAACCGGGTAATAGTTTCCGCCGCCTATCGCCGCGGAAACGGCAAGGGTAACGGCCACACTGATGGTCAGGCCGATGCACGCGCCGGACAGAAGCCGCAGCGGAATCCTTTTTTTCATATGAGAGCACCCCCTTAAATTCCAAGCACCCGTTTAATTTTCGTCACGTAACGGCGGGAGACGTACGTGGTCGATCCGTCGCAGAGGGTCACGCAAATGGTCCCCGAAAAACTGAGGTCAAAGTTTTTAACTTTGCCCAGATTCAAGATTTCCGAGTTGGAAATCCGTGCAAAACGGCTTCCTCCCAACCGCTCCTCCAGTTCGTACAGCCGCTGGCGCAGCGTGTACTCGCCGCGTTCCGTCACCGCGTAGACTTTGCCGGACGCGGCGTAAATCCGCAGGACTTCCGCCGGATCCAGAATTTCCATCGTCTCCTCCCGAAATCCGGCAAGCATCTGCGGCGTCTGTCCGGAAAGCCTTCGGACAAGGTCGTTCAGCTCCTCCGTCATCCGATCGGTTATCAGAATCATCCGCGGCTCCCTGCACGCTCCGTCGATTTTGATCTCAATCTGCACACCCTCGCCTCCCTGTTACAAATACAGAATATCCGATTCAGCGTTTCGCCGCCACCGTTTTTCAACAGGCGGCCGTTTTTTGCGCACAAACGGTATTTTTTGATTCTCACTTGTCTATCATACCGGGCTCCCGCGTCCGCCGCAACCGAATCCCGGGCAAAATAATAACTCCGGGTGCGGGAGAGGTGGAATGAACCTCTTCCGCGCCCGGAGTCCCGTCGGTAAATGAAATTACAGCGATTCCGCACGCTGAACTTTTTGCAGTTTTTGGGGGAATCGCCGCGGGAGTGCGCCGCGCCCTCAGCGATCGTAGATGGTCTTGACCTCCAGAAATTCCTCGAACCCCTCCACGCCGCCTTCGCGGCCAAGGCCGGATTGTTTATAGCCGCCAAACGGGGAGTGGACATCCCATTGCCCATGGTTTACATAAACCGTACCGGTGCGCATTTTCCGCGCCACGGCGTTGGCTTCCTCTTCGGTGCCGTATACCGCGCCCGCCAGGCCGTATTCGCTGTCGTTGGCGATTTTGACCGCCTCTTCCACCGTATCATACGGCAGCGCCGCCAGCACCGGCCCGAAAATCTCTTCCCGCGCAATCCGCATATCCGGCTTTACATCCATAAAAATCGTAGGACTCACATACCAGCTTCCGCCTTTCGGAATCCCTCCGGTCAGCAGACGCGCCCCTTCTTCAATGCCGATCTGAATATAACTTTTTACGCGGTCATACTGCCTTTGCGAGTTCAGCGGCCCCTGCTCCACACTGGGATCACAGTTGCTGCCGCATTGGTAGGCCGCCGCCTGTTTCACCAGCAGCCCCTCCACACGCTCGGTCTCGTCTCTTGGATACAGCAGGCGGGTCAGCGCGTTGCAGGTCTGCCCCGCGTTCAGTACAATGGTGTCCAAGACGGAGCGGATCCCGAACTCCCAGTCGCCGCCCTTGAGCAGAATGGCGGGGGATTTTCCGCCCAGCTCCAGCGCCAGACGCTTGATGTTGCTCAGCGCCAGACGCCCCACTTCCCGGCCCGCGGCGGTGGAGCCGGTGAAGGAAATCATATCCACATCCGGGTGCAGCGCCAATGCGTTGCCGACTTCCCTGCCGCTGCCGGGAACCAGATTGAACACGCCGGCAGGATAGCCCGCTTTGTCAATCAGCTCGGTCAGCAGATAGGCCGTCAGCGGCGTGTGCTGGCTCGGTTTTAAAACAACGCAGCAGCCTGCCAGCAGGGCGGGAACCGCTTTTTTTTCAATCTGCTCCAGCGGAAAGTTCCACGGCGTCAGTCCGGCGACCACCCCCACCGGCTCCCGGCGAACCACGGAGGTTTCACGCCGATCTTCATACTTGAAATTCTGCGCCGTCTCCACGTAGTTTTCCGCTTCCATGATAAAGGGATCCGTATGGATCTCGGCCGCCACCTTGACCGGACATCCCAGCTCGGCGCTGATGGTTCCGATAAACCTTCGGCGGTTATCCTTCATTCCCTGCACGACTTTTTCCATCAGCGCAAGACGCTCTTTCAGCGGCGTAAACTGCCAGGTCTGAAAAGCGCGCTTCGCAGCGGCAACCGCCCTGTCCACATCCGCCGCATTGCTGCGGGGAATCTGTGCAATGACCTCTGCGGTTTCCGGGTTTACCACGTCAATCGACGCGGTACTCTCGGAATTCACCCATTCGCCGTCAATATACAGTTTCAGTCTTTCCATTAGAACCAGTCCTTTTCAAAGGTTCGCATAGCAGCTAACGGCGCGGCCCAAAATCAATCGTCAGTGAATCTCGTCCACGCGCATGGCCTGAAGCACATAGGCTCTTTCCGCCTCGGTCAGCTCCAGGCGGGGACGGCGGGAATATCCGCCGTTGCCGGTCTTGCGATCCACCACACACTTCATGGCCTGCACCGGCTTCGGAAATTCCTCCAAAACGTGAAGGCCCGGCAGGATACGCTGATAGATCTCCCATCCCCTGGCCAAGTCCTTCTTCTCGTACACCGCGTCGAACAGATCCACGCAGTCCCGGGGTGCGACATTTGCCAGCATGCTGATCCAGCCGCAGGCGCCGTCCGCAAAGCTCTCAAACGCCAGCGTGTCGCAGCCGCAGAAAATGCTCATGCTCTTCGGCGCGTCCGTTAGCACTTCCGCCAGCTTCTGGACGGAGCCGCTGGATTCCTTGACAATAGCGGAATAGGGCAGCTTGAACAATTTCTTAAAGGTGTCCCGCTCCAGATTTACGCCGCAGCTGCCGGGATTGTTGTACAGCATAATGGGGAATTGGGTTTTTTCCATAGTGTTCCTCCTTCTTTATCGTGCAATTTCTTTTCATCCATTTCGGCACTCTCTTCCCCGGATTGTCAGGGCGCCGTAATGTTCCTTCATTCAGGCGGACGCGTCTCTCCCGCCGCGAAGTGTATTCCGTGCAAGAGCAATTGTGCTTATATGCTTGATTGATTTCATTATATCTCTTATTTTTTCATTGTAAACTAATTTCTATCTATTTTTTTCATGTTTATGAATCTATACGAAGTTCGGCGTTTGAAATTGGTTATTTTTACAGGTTGTTGGATTATTAACCATATCATTTTGGAAATTATGTGCATTTAGTACAAAAATTGAAAATTTTACTGAATTTAAATTCCCCGTTTTTGAGGCTTTCCTCTGCTTTTCTATTCCGGCGTTCTCCATTTTCTTTGATTTTTTCGATTGATCTCCCGGTTCATGGTTTCATATATATGAATTTAAGGGATGATGGGGAAAAACACCGTCAGTTTCGTGCATCTTTCCGCATGATTTGCTCGATTTTTTCAATGGAGCGGGGAATTTCCCGGGAGAGATTTTCGCAGCCGTTTTCCGTCACAAGGCAGTTGTCTTCCAGCCGGAAGCCAATGCCCCACTCCTCTATATAAATTCCGATGTCCACGCAGAATACCATGCCCGCCGCCACGGGACGGGTCATATCCACCGCGTCATGCACATCAAACCCCACATGGTGCGCCCCGCCGTGCCACATATATCTGCCCACATCTTCACCGGGCCGCAGCAGGCCGATCGCCTCCAGTTTTTTTCCGCAGTATTCATGGGCGATGCGATCCACATCTGCCATGGGAATGCCGGGCCGGATTAAATGAAACATATGCTCGGAGGTCTCATAAGCGCAGGCATACAGCTCCCGCTGTCTCGCGGAAAATTTTCCGTTGCAGGGCCAGCCCCGGGAAACGTCGTTGCACTCGTTGTCCCAGCAGGCGCCCACGTCGTTGAGAATCATGTCGCCGTCTTTCGCCTGCCCGGTATAGCTGTAATAATGAATGCAGAAATTGTTGCTTCCCGCGGAAATAATGGACGGGAACGCGGGGGAGAGGACGCCCCGGGAGGTCAGCGCCTGATCATAGACTGCCTTGTACTCATATTCGTACATCCCCGGCTTCGACGCCCGCATCATGGCCTCAATGCCCGCCTTGGTCACTTTCATCGCCCGGCGCATGGCCTCGATTTCGCAGGGCTTTTTGATGGTGCGCTGGCAAGCCAGCTGATGATGGACGTTTTTGATCTCCAGCTCGGGATAGCGGGTCCGCAGCAGCGCGGCAAAGCGGTTTGCCGCATCCGGTTCCTCCTCCGGCGTATTCTTGCACAGATCCAGCGCCGCCGCGTGAAAAGCGCCGCCGGAGACTGCCCGGTGCAGCCGATTTTCAAATTCCGATACAAAGGCAATCTTTTCGATTCCGCCCGCCGCCGTCGCCTCGTCCGGTTTGATCCGCCGTCCCGTCCAGCGCTCCGCCATGGCGTCCGGTGGAAGAAGGAACAGCGTCTCCTCTGTCGCCGCCGCGGTTTTCTGCGCCATCAGAACAAAATTCTGGGTCTCCGCGCCGCTGAGTCCGGTCAGATACGCGAAGTTCCGGTTGCTGAAAAAGGGATAATAGGCATCCGCAGACTGCAAATGCGCCTTTCCGGCAAACAGCAGCAGAATTGTGCCCTCCTCCAGACTCTCATACAGGGTACGGCGGTTCTCCTTAAAAAACGCAGCTTCCATGTCCGTTCTCCTTTCTTTCTTTTCACAGATGTGAATTTTTTATTGACAACACTTTCTCAACTGGATATGATTTGTACTGTAAAAATTCTTTCATTGCCTGAGGGGGGCTTTTTTATGGATCACAACTCTTCCGTCGGTTCCCGCATCAAATCTCTGCGCACCAGCAGAAAATACACCCTGAAAATGCTCAGCGACAAAACCGGCCTCTCGGTGGGATTTCTCTCGCAGATCGAGCGGGGAATCTCCTCCATCGCCATTGATTCGCTTTCCAAAATTGCGGACTGCCTCGGCGTCACGCTCTCCAGCTTTTTCACGGAGGAGGTGGACGAGCCGCAGGATCCCGTGGTTCATGCCTTCAACCTGCACTGCACCGCCATGAGCCCTCAGATTGTGCAGGCCATTCTCAGCCACAATAACCGGAAATTCGACATCCTGCCCCGCCTTTTCCGGCTGATGCCCTTTAACGAGAAAAGTGATCCCAAGCCGGAGATGTATACACACAGCGGCGAAGAGTACGTCTATGTGCTCGCCGGCGTCGTCACCGTCTGGCTGGACGGCCGCAGCTATACGCTCTATCCCGGGGACAGCATGCAGAGCTGCTCCACGCTGCCGCACAATTGGGTCAACAACACCAACAAGATGGCGGAGCTTCTCTCCATCAACTATCCCAACCCCTTTAAGGCGGGGCATGAGAATGAATTCAATCACTGATTTTTTCACATATGTGAATTTTATTCTTCTGAAAAGCGGACGGTCCGTTAAACCGTCCGCTTTTCAGTATCTTGCATAGAAGGTTTTTCGACGATTCCTCTCCGGTTGTCAAAGTACAATCAGATCGTGCGTCGTGCCGATCAGATCCTCATAACCGTCCCTTGTCACCAGAATCTGATCCTCAATCCGAACGCCGCCCCAGCCGGGAATGTAAATACCCGGCTCAATGGTGCGGACATTCCCCTCTTCCAGAACATCCGGGCTGGCGGCGCTGGAGTAGGGCAGCTCGTGGACAAACAGGCCGATGCCGTGACCGATGTTGCCGTAAGTGTATTTTTCATACTCCGTTCCGGCCACTGCTTTCAGGGATGCCTTATAGATCTCCGGGCAGGGCGTCCCGGCCTTTGTGACAGCCAGAGAGTCCTCCACCATCCGTTTTTCCAGATCGTAGACCTCCCGCTGCCGCGGGGTCGGCTTGCCCACAATCACGGTGCGGGTCATGTCGGAGAGGTAGCCGTGGTACTGGCAGCCGAAGTCCATCAGTACAAAATCCCCATATTCCACCGCCTTTTCGGAAGGGATGCCGTGGAGCAGGGAAGTCCGGGCACCGGAGATCAGGATATTGCCGTAGGGCATGGTGTCGGATCCCTCCTGCACCATAAACAGCGACAGCTTTGCCGCCAGCTCCTTTTCCGTGACGCCCACCCGGATCTCCTCCAGAATCCGCTCAAACGCGCGACAGGAGATGTCGCAGGCAATCCGGAGGTTGGCAATCTCCTCCGGCGATTTGATCATGCGCATCCGCTCGATCACGTCCACGCTAGGCACCAGTTCGGCCCTCACCGCGGCGCGGAACCCCTCGTACTCCTGAAAATTCATTACGTCCGCCTCAAACGCCAGCCGTTTGACATCCTGCCCGCGCGCCAGTTCCGCGATAATTTCGCCCATGGGCGTGCCGGGCTTGGCGCGGGTGTTGACAATTTCATAATCCGGGCATTCCATGCCGACCTGCTCGGTATAGCGGGGATCGGTGAGGAAATACCATTTCCCCCGGGTCACGAACAGCCCGCTGTCGTCGCCGGTGTAGCCGCTGATATAGCGGACGTTTTCCTTTTTCCGAACATAAAACCCGTCCAGGTTCTCTTTTTCCATGTACGCCAGAAGTTTTTCTTCCATTTTCATTGCGTGCCCTTCTTTCTATGATTCAGCAATCCGCCGTCTCCGGCCTGGTCACTGTTTTCCCCTGCAAATATACGCGCCGCACCCGATCCAGCGCGGCGATGTCCCTGGAGACGTCGCCGTCCACCACCAGCAGATCCGCCGCCAGGCCCGGCCGCAGCGTCCCCGTGACGTTTTCCAGCCCCAGCACCCTCGCCGGATTGCCCGTGGCCGTCTCCAACGCCTGCAGCGGCGTGATGCCGAACTGCACCATGTACGCAAGCTCCTGATGGATGGGCAGGGGAGGCGCGCCGTAGAGCACCATGTCGCTGCCCGCCAGCACCGTGACGCCGGTATCGTACAGCCGTTTGAAATTGTCCCGGTAGGCCGCCGCAGCGGGGCCGAAAAACGCGTTGTCCTTTGCCGCCCGCGCCGCCACGGGATTGGCGTCCGCGCCGCCCTCTTTTTCCAGCTTGCAGCAAAACTCGTGGAGGTAGATGTACGCCGTCATGGTGGGCGTCCACGCCTGCCCGTTGGCCGTCATTTGCCGCGCCTGCGGCTCTGTCAGGAAGGTGCCGTGCTCGATAGTGTCGAAGCCCGCGTCAATGCACATCTGGATGGACGGTTGCGTCCCCGCGTGGACGGCGGTCTTAATCCGCCGCCGGTGGCACTCGTCCACCGCCGCGTCCAGCTCCTCCTGGGTAAATTCCGGATCATCCGTGCGGTTGCTGGTAAGAATTTTTACCCAGTCCGCGCCGTCCCGCACCTGACGGCGGATCGCGGCGCGGAGGTTCCACGGGCCGTCCACCTGTTCGATGCCGTCGGTATAACCGTGGCCGCCGCTCATGCACAGCCCGGTGTCCGCCTGAATGATCCGGGGCGTTGTGAGAAAGCCCTTTTCACCTGCCGCCCGGAGTTTTTTACAAAGCCCGTGGGGACAGCTGAGATCCCGCACCGTGGTAATTCCCAAATCCAGCGCCAGCCGCGCCTGCTCCGCGGCATAGTAGGCAATCATGTAATCGTCGTACTCCGCGCAGTCCGGCTGGCTGTAATAGTAGCCCAGATGGGCGTGCATATCGAACAGCCCCGGCAGGATGGTCGCCTCGCCGAAGTCCTCCCGTCCGTCCCCCGGAAACCGTTCGTGCAGACGCTCTGCCGTATCCACAGCGTCCAGATTCCCGTTCTCTCCGATCCGCACGCCCGCTTTTTCCATGCAGGTCTTTCCGTCGCCTGAAACGACGTGATTTGCAGTCAGTATCATGTCGGCCTCCTCTGTCAGATGTTTGATTTCCCGTGTTTTTGCCCGTAGTAGGCGTCGGCGCCGTGCTTGCGGAAATAGTGGCGTTCCAGCAGTTCCCGCTGTATGGGCGGGATTCCGGGTGCCAGCTGTTCCGTGTGCCACGCCATAAATGCCGTTTCCTCCAGCACCACGGCGTTGTGAACGGCCTCCGCCGCATCCTCGCCCCAGGTAAAGGGGCCGTGGCTGCGGACAAGAACCGCCGGTATTTGATTCGGGTTCCGCCCGCGAAACGTCTCTACAATCACCTTCCCCGTCTCCGCCTCATACGCTCCGGCAATTTCTTCCGGCGTCAGCAGGCGGGTGCAGGGGATTTTCCCGCAAAAGTCGTCGGCGTGGGTCGTCCCCAGCGGCGGAATGCCCCGTCCCGCCTGCGCGTAGACCGTCGCCCAGCGGCTGTGGGTATGCACAATCCCGCCGATATCGGGAAACGCGCGGTACAGCGCTAAATGAGTGGGTGTGTCCGAGGAAGGCGTCCGGCCGCCCTCCACTACGTTTCCCGTCAGCAGATCCACCACCACCATGTCCGCCGCGGTCATTTTCTCATAATCCAGCCCGGAGGGCTTGATCACCACAAAATTCCCGTTCCGATCCACCGCCGAGGCATTGCCCCATGTAAGCGTGACCAGACGGTACTTCGGAAGCTGGAGATTCGCCTCCAGAACCTTTTGCTTCAGCTCTTCCAGCATTACGCGCTTCCCCCCTCCAATCAATTTTTACCGCAGCTTCCACGCAAGGTCGTTCCAGAACAGCTCCTGATCCAGTTTTTCCGGCGTGGTTTCCCGGGTAATGTGGATAAATTCAACATCCATGATCCGTGCCCAGTCCCGCATCTGCTCCGCCGTCACGTCGTAGCTCAGGGTCGTATGGTGGGATCCGCCCGCCGCAATCCAGCACTCAAGTCCTGTGAGAAGATTCGGCTCCGCGCGCCACATGACCCGTGCCACCGGCAGATTTTTCATGGGGTGCACAGGCTTTACCGCCTCGATATCCTGGCAGATCAGCCGCAGGCGGCCGCCCATCTCCACAAGGCTCACCACAATTGCGGGCCCGGGATGCCCCTCGAACACCAGCCGGGCGGGGTCGCCCTTTCCGCCGATCGCAAGCGGATGCACCTCTACCGCAGGCCGTTCCGCCGCCACGCTGGGACAGACTTCCAGCATGTGCGCGCCCATGGAATACTGTGCGCCGGGCCCCATTTCGTAGTTGTAATCCTCCATAAAGGTGGTGCCGCCGGATTGCCCCTCGCTCATGGCCTTGAGGACGGCGGTCATGGCCGCCGTTTTCCAGTCGCCCTCCGCGCCGTAGCCGTAGCCCAGCGCCATCAAATGCTGGGTGGCAAGCCCCGGCAGCTGCTCCAGCCCGCAGAGATCCTCAAACGTGTTGGAAAAAGCCCGGCAGCCCTCCCGATCCAGCATCCGCCGCATGGCGATTTCCTCTTTCGCCTGATAACGCACGGCGTCCACATTCTCTGTGGAAAACGCATAGGCCCTGCGGTACTCCGCCGTCAGCGCGTCCGTCTCCGCGTTCGTCACGGCGTTTACTTCTTCCGCCAGCTGTCCTACCGGCCAGGTGTTCACCTGCCAGCCCAGCTGTTCCTGCGTGCCGACCTTGTCGCCCTCCGTCACCGCTACAAAGCGCATATTGTCGCCGAAGCGCATCACCCGCAGGGAACGGGAAAACGCCGCGCCCGCCGCCGCGCGCATCCATGCGCCCAGCCGCCGCTGTACCGCCGCGTCCTGCCAGTATCCGGCGATGATCTTCCGGGACAGGCGCATCCGCGCGCCCAGATAGCCGTGCTCCCGATCGCCGTGGGCGGACTGGTTCAGATTCATATAATCCATGTCCATCTCCGCGTCGGGAATATGGGGGCTGTACTGCGTGGCCAGGTGGCAATAGGGTTTTTGCAGCAGGGAAAGGCCGTTGATCCACAGCTTGGACGGGCTGAACGTATGCATCCACGCAACCACGCCCGCACAGCGGCCGTCGTAGTTGGCGCGGCGCATGATCTCCGTGGCCTCCGCCTCGGATTTCACCGTCGCCTTGTAGACCAGCCGGCAGGGAAGCTGCCCGCCCGCGTTCATCCGCGCCGCAATCTCCCCGCCCCGGGCAGCCACCGTTTCCAGAACCTCCGGGCCGTAAAGCGATTGGCTGCCCACCACCAGCCAGAATTCATAATCTCGCATGCTCATTGTCTATGTTCCCTCCTTTTTGTCGGCGGGCGTTCCCTGGATTTCCCGCACCGCCGCGCGTTCCACCTGCAGCAGTTTCCGATACCGCCGCAGGTATGCCGCCGCCCCGGCCGCGTCCCGGGGATCCGGCCGCACGGTCGTATTCCGGATCCTGCGGAATACCCGCTCCTGCAAAAACTCCCCCAGAGACTCGCCGGCGTTCCTGTTTACCAGATAGGACGCCAGCAGCGCCATACCCCAAGGCCCGCCCTCTCCGGCGGTTTCCATGCAGCGGACGGGGGTGTCCAGCAGCCCCGCCAGCAGTTTCTGCGCCGCGTCCCCCGATTGAAACAGCCCGCCGTGGCCTGTCAGCGTGTCGATGGAAACGCCCTCCCGCTCCGTCAGGATCTCCATGCCCAGCTTCAGCGTCGCCATGGCGCCCAGCAGATTTGCCCGGGCAAAATTTGCCAGAGTCAGCTTTGCGTCCGGCATCCGCGCCAGCAGGGGAATTCCCGCGTCCAGCCCCGTCACCGGCTCGCCGGAAAGATAATTGCAGACGGCAACGCCGCCGCAGTCGGCGTCGCCCTCCAGCGCTTTCCGGTAAAACAGCTCATACGCGGCGTTTTCATCGCCGCCGCCCAGTCCGGCCTCCCGCAAAAGCCGCACCCAGGCATCCAGATCGGACGTGCCGTTGTTGCAGTGAACCATGACGGCATCCCGGCCCTCCGGCGTTGCCACGACATCCAGCTCCGGGTAAACCCCCGCCAGCGGTTTTTTCAGCACCACCATGGCAAAAATTGACGTACCGGCGGAGACGTTGCCTGTCCGGGGCGCGAGACTGTTTGTGGCGGTCATGCCGGTTCCCGCGTCCCCCTCCGGCGGCGCCATGGGAACGCCGGGCTGAAGCGCCTCCGTGGAATCCAGCAGCTTCGCGCCCGCTTCCGTCAAAACTCCGGCGGGCTCGCCCGCGCGCCTCACCGCCGGCAGCAGCTCCCGCAGGGGACGGGAGAAGCGCTCCTTTGCTGCCAGAGCGTCAAATCCGCGGAGCCTCTCCCTGTCAAAATCACCCGCCGCGCCGTCCACCGGAAACATCCCGGCGGCGTCGCCGATGCCAAGCACCTTCTCGCCGGTCAAACACCAGTGGACATAGCCCGAGAGCGTGGTGAGAAACCGGATTTTTTCCACATGCGGCTCCCGGTTTAAAATTGCCTGATACAAGTGCGCCGCGCTCCAGCGCTGGGGAAAATTGAACCGCAGCGCCCCGGTCAGCTTGTCCGCCGCCTGCCGGGTGCTGGTATTCCGCCAGGTGCGAAAGGGAACCAGCAGCTTTCCGCACTCATCAAACGCCAGATAGCCATGCATCATGGCGGAGACACCCGCCGCCGCAAGACGCCGGATTTCCGTGCCGTACCGTCTTTTCACGTCCGCCGCAAGGCTGGCATAAGCAGCCCGCAGCCCAAGCCGGACCTCCTCCAGCGGATACGTCCAGTTTCCGTCCTCCAGACGATTTTCCCAATGATACGCGCCCTGCGCGAGGGGAAGGCCGTCCGGCCCAATCAGGACGGCTTTGATGCGCGTGGAGCCGAGCTCCATCCCCAGAATCGCCCCGCCGGATTCCACGATCTGTCCTCCCGTTTTCCGTTCCATGGACGCCCCTTTCCGCCGAACCCCGGCATTTTTTCAATTTGCGCTTTCAGCGCAGAACATAAACCTGATAGCGCTCGTCCCGGACGCGGCACAGCGGTACAAAGCGGACTCCCGCCGGCTGAAGCAGGAATTCCGCCTCGGACGCGCCGGAAGCGAAAATTTCGCGCAGCGGATGATCCGCGCTGTGCAGGCGCAAAAATTCCCTGCTGCCGCTCAGCGCCGCCAGCACATAAGGCCCCCAGCAAACCGCGACTCTGTCCGCGTAATCCGGCGTCGGCTCCAGACGAAGCGCACAGGGAAATTCACATTCCACAGTGTCGCCGGTTTTCCACATCCGTGTCCAGGTAAGGTACCCGTCCTCCTCCTTCGGCAGGGCGGCCTCTCCGTTGATCCGGCAGACCGGATCTCCCACGCACCAGTACGGGCGGCGGATCCGCAGGCGGAAGCCGCCCTCTCCGGACAGAGTCAGCGTGGTGCGGATGCAGTCTTTTTCCTCGCACACCCGCTGCGTCAGAGAAATCCGGTTCCATTGGACGGAGGAGTTCAGATAGAGATTGACCAGCAGATCGGTCCTTGTGTGATAGTAAGCCGCCCGGGCGTATTTGAAATGATTTTCCAGTCCCGTGCCGTGGCAGCAGGAATTTTCCGTGTCATCCTCATACTTTTTGAGGAAGCCCGGCGCCAGCGGCAGAAAATAAGTGCTGGCGCCCGTGGGGCGCTGTTCGCCGCTGGAGAGAATATGATTGACCATCGTCCGTTCGTAGTAATCCATATAGGAGCTGTCCGGGTAATAACGCAACAGCTCCGCCGTCAGCTTCAGCATATTGTAAGACGCGCAGGTTTCCGCCGTGCGATCCGTCAGCAGCCCGCCGATCCGGCGGGGCCGGTGGAACATCTCCCCCTCCCCTGTGCCGCCGATAACATAGAGATGATCCCGTGTCACAAATCTCCAGAAGTTCTTCGCCGCACGAAGATAATAGGGCCTGCCGGTCACCTCGTACATCCGCACCGCGCCGATAATCTGCGGGATGTGCTGATTGGCGTGCATGCCGTTCAGGGTATCAATGTTCCGGGACATGGGATAGAGCAGTTTATCGTTGTCAAACATCCGGGCAGCGGCGAGATCCCTCTCTTCTCCGGTCAGCTGGTACAGCCGTGCCAGCACTTCGTTCATGCCGCCGAACTCCCCGGCGATGTAAGTGGACCACATAGCGGAGCGCTGCTCCCGTGTCAGCCGGGAAAGCCGCTCATACACCCACAGTCCCAGTTCCCTGCAGATTTGCAGCGCCGGCTCCGACCGAAATGCCCGGTGGCAGTCCAGAAGCCCCGCGAGAATCTTATGCAGCGTATAATACGGCGCCCAGATTTCCGGATAGCGGACGCCCCGCTCCAGCTGATCGAACTGCCGCTCGGAATAACCGCTGAGAAACCCCTTGTGAAATCCCTCTGTCACGGAGAATTTTTCCTGGCACTCCCGCAGCGAAGCAATCATATAGGTCGCTTTCCGGGCGATTTCCGGGCTGCCCGTCGCCTCGTAGCACAGCGAAAGGGCGGAGAGATAATGCCCCGTGGTATGCCCGCGAAGCTGGCAGTCCGGCGCATCCCAGCCTTTCATTTCCGGCGCTCCCCTTGTGTCCAGTCCCGCCGAAAAGCGGAAATTATAGAGCATCTGATCGTCATCCACCGTGAGCAGATATGCAAAATTCCGATCCTGTGCCGCGCGGAATGGGCCGCCCTTTTCCAAGCGGGCACCCGTCAGCGCTTCAGCGGCAGGTTTGGGAAGTTCCCCCTCCGGCTCCCGGGTTTCCCGCACTTCCAGAATCGCCAGCGCCGGCTGTTCCGTTCTCTCCGCCGTGCCCTCCGCCTCATAAGTGCCGGGAGCGGAAAACCGGCGCTCCGCCCCGCGCTTCCAGGTTACGGGACACGCCTCCGCGCCGCCGTCCTCCGTTTCCGCAATAACGACGCTGGGCAAGACAGCCGGCGTGTTGACTGCGGCGGTCAGGCGGACGGGAAAGAGCTTTATAATTTTTTTCTGCGCTTTTTTTTGCAGGATATGGACGCGGAAGCTGCGGCTTTCCACGGCACGGCCGTTCCGGATCTCCGCGCAGAGCATCACATCCCGATCTCCCTGTCCGAAAGCGGGCCTTGTCACGCGGCCGTCGTTGGCCAGCAAGCAGAGATTTTCCGAATTCCATACAATATCCGATCCGCAGCCGCCCCTCACAGGCAGATTCAGGTCAAATTCCACCGTGTTCAGATTTCCGATGTACAGTTGCCCGGCATCCATCCGCGCCGCACGTTTCTCCTCATCCAAACTCATAGCCGTCCCTCCGTGCCCTATTTTACAATTCTTTTTTAATGATATTAAATTCATTTTCAGAAAATCTTTTAATTTTATCTTACATCGGATTTCCCAGGAAGCAATCAGCGAATTCTACAAATATGAGCTTTGTTTTTGTACATCATAGTCTACGCGGGAATTTTAACCGTTCTCCGCGCGGATCTTTTCCGGCAAAGATCTTGACTTTATACGGGAAAATGTTAAAATTATACAAAAAGTAAATGAATTTTAATAAAAATAGCCGAAAAGAGTTTTGAAATTATGCAAGAAAACATCAGGAACATCGGCGCAAGCATGAAACGCCGACGGAAGGAAAAAGGATTGACGCTGCGGGATCTGGCTCAGCACACGGGGCTTTCCATCAGTTATCTCAGCAAAATTGAGCGGAACGCGACCAGCCCGATGCTGTCCTCTCTCGACAGCATCTGCGCCGCGCTGGACACAACGAGTGCGGATCTGCTTCGGTCGGAGGTACGCTGCAAACGAAAGGTCGTCGTACGCCGCGGGGAAATGCGGCACAGGGAATATCCTCAATACCTGCAGTCCTCAGATTCCATTGAATTTAACGACGGCCGGATTTCCGGCATGATTTTGACCATTCATCCGGGAAAGCCGAAGGAGGACATGACTTGGCGGCATGCGTTTTCCGAGCTGTGCACCGTGCTGCAGGGAACGCTGCTTCTCACGCTGAACGGCGTGGAATACCGGCTGGAGGCCGGAGACTCCATCGTAATCGAAGCGAAAAAACAGCACCGTACGCAAAATGGGGGGGGCGGAGACTGCATTACCTATTGGGTGCGCTGTCGGGAATGCTCATAATCCAGCGAAGAGGGGGGGGGCCCCAGATAAAAGCGGGCCGCCCCCTCTTTCCCAGCGTATTTCCTCCTTGACTTTTCTCTGAAAGTTGACTATTCTGTCCATAAACACGGCGGAGGGGGAATTTTGTGGAAGAGAGAGATGACTGGCGGCATCTGTTTGGGCGGGAACTTCCGGCTTCCAAACTGCACGCGGTTTACGGAGACGGGGAATCCGATCTCGCAGAAGCCCGGAACCGACTGGAAGCCCTCCTGCGCGCATACCGGCACCGGTTCGGCGCCGATGATTCTATCCGGTTCTTTTCCGCTCCCGGCAGAGTGGAGCTCGGCGGAAACCACACCGATCATCAACACGGGCGCGTGCTTGCCGCCGCCGTAAATCTGGATACCGTCGCCTGCGCCGCGCCGGACGGCAGCCGGCATATCCGCATCCGCTCGCAGGGATACCCGGAAATTACCGTCGATCTGGAGCGCCTTTCGCCCCGGCCGGAAGAACGCGGCAGCTCCGCCGCGCTGGTGCGGGGCGTCGCAGCGGGATTTCAGGCGGCCGGGTTTCCCGCAGGGGGCGTTCATGCCTGCGTTGCCTCCAGCGTTCCCAGCGGTTCCGGGCTGTCCTCCTCCGCGTCGTTTGAAATTCTTCTCGGCACCATTCTCAACACGTTTTTTTGCGGCGGCAAAGCGGATGCGCTGCAAATCGCCGGCGTGGGGCAGTATGCGGAAAATGTATTTTTCGGAAAACCCTGCGGCCTCATGGATCAGCTGGCCTGTGCCGCAGGCGGCAGCATTGCCGTGGATTTTAAAGAGGCGGCCCGCCCCGTCATCCGCCGGATTCCCTGCAATCCCGCCGCGGCAGGCTACGCGCTCTGCATCGTCAATACCGGCGCAAGCCACGCGGAGCTGACGGCGGAATACGCCGCCATTCCCGGTGAAATGAAACAGGCGGCGGCGTTTTTCGGCAGGGAAACCCTCCGGGATGTGGAGGAAGCGGATTTCTGGCGCTGTCTGCCCACGCTGCGGGAAGCCGTCGGCGACCGTGCCGTGCTGCGCGCCGTCCACTTCTTTACCGACAACGCGCTGGCCGGCGAGGAGGCGCGGGCTTTGGAGCAGGGAGATTTTTCACGCTTTCTGGAATTTGTCAACCGATCCGGAGAATCTTCCGCGCGCAATCTGCAAAACCTCTCCTGTGCGGCCCGCCCCGCAGAGCAGCCGCTTCCCGTCGCCATTGCGCTGGCGCGGCGGCTGCTGGGCGGCCGGGGCGCTGTGCGGGTACACGGCGGCGGCTTTGCCGGTACAATCCAGGCATATGTCCCATTCGACCGGAAAAAGGACTTTCGGCGCGGGATGGAGGCGGTTTTCGGCACGGGGTGCTGTCATTTTGTGCGGATTCGACCCGTGGGTGGAACGGTACTTTAATTGCTTTTCGTATTATTTTCTACTTTTATTTCAGGAGGTAATCGCATGACAGTTCTGATCTTGGGCGGTGCCGGCTATCTCGGTTCCCACACGGCGCTTGCGCTGATGGACGCGGGGTACCGGGTGATCACAGCAGACAATCTCACCACCGGCTTTCGGAAGGCGGTTCCCTCCGGCGCAAAATTCTATCAGGGCGATGTGCGGGATCGTGCGTTTCTGGATCGTATTTTTGAGACGGAGCCCATTGGCGGCGTCATTCACTTTGCCGCCAGCAGCCAGGTGGGGGAGAGCATGCGGAATCCCCTGAAATATTACGACAACAACGTCTGCGGCGCCTGCTCCCTGCTGGAAAGCATGACGGCGCATCACGTGGATAAGCTGGTGTTTTCCTCCTCCGCCGCCGTGTACGGCGAGCCGCAGTCCTGCCCCGTTCGGGAGAGCGATCCCACCGTTCCCACCAACTGCTACGGGGAAACCAAGCTGGCCATTGAAAGAATGCTGTACTGGGCATCCGGCGCTCACGATCTGCGTTTTGTTGCCCTGCGGTATTTTAACGCCTGCGGCGCGCAGCCGGACGGCAGTATCGGCGAGGCGCACGCCCCTGAAACGCATTTGATCCCTCTGATCCTCCGGACGGCGGCGGGACAGCGCGGAAAATTTCTCATTTACGGCGACGATTACGACACGCCGGACGGAACCTGCATTCGGGACTATGTCCACGTCTGCGATTTAGCACAGGCGCATATTCTGGCACTGCAATATCTGTCCGGCGGCGGAAAAAGCGACGTATTCAACCTGGGCAGCGGAAGCGGTTTCTCCGTAAAAGAGGTTCTGGAAGAAGCCCGGCGCGTCACGGGGCGCGCCATCCCCGCGGAGATCGCGCCCAGGCGCGCCGGGGATCCCGCCCGCCTGGTAGCTTCCTCTGAAAAGGCGCGGAGGATCCTGCGCTGGAAACCGGAATACGGCGGCCTCTCCGCGATTTTAAAAACCGCATGGAACTGGCATTCCTCGCATCCCCACGGATTTGACGCATGAGGGCCGCAGGGGGAACTTCACGGCGGCAGTTTCCCCGAAAAGGCCGCCCACAGCTGGCACCGCCGCGGCGCTCCTCCGGTTAAAACCCAGGCGGCATGCATAGCCGCGCGGCCTTCCCGCCATACTGTCCGCAGCGGCAGCTGCCGCGGACAGGAGGCGGCGTTATGAAACAAAAACGGGAGAAAAAACGCTCCGGGAAACCGAAAACCCCGGGAAATCCCATCGGTCGGACTCAGGCGGATAGGGCCGATCCGCAGGGAAGTTACACAGGCCGTCCGGCAAATCCCCGCGAAATACCGGTGCAGGATGCCGATGATCTGTAATTGTACCCGCATAAAAGGACTCCGCCGGAGGGGGAGTCGTTCTCCGTGTCCGAGGGCATGATCTGTTCCGCGGAGCTCCCTGCGGGCCGCATCTCTGCCGGAGCGATTTGAGCAATAAGTCCAGCGCCGCAATGCGGCTTTTTCTCCAGTACGACGGGCCGGAGGCCCTGCATCAAAAGTTGGGGATCGGGGCACGGTGAAAGGCCGGTTCGATCCCACGGTCACGCCGGAGGCTCCGAACCCGGTTTCCGCCGCCACACTGTAACAGTACGGCCGCCATCTCTCCCTGATCAATCACGGAGAGATGGCGGCTATGTAGTTTCTTCAAAAGCCACGCCAATCTTCCGGTTCCCGGCCGCCGGAAGGCGGAAGAGAACCGCAGGGCCTTTAAAACGGCGGGCCCGCGGATGAGACACCCGGATACCTGTGAGAACAGGGGATTAACGGTAAGCAGGGCACTCATCGCCATCGGCGCAGAGTTGCTTTCTAACAGCTCTCTCCGGACGGAAGAGAACGGCACCCCAGAGATTCCCGTCTTCTTTGCCGCCGGAAATCTGCAAAAAAGTTTTACCGGATCACCCCGTCGTGTCGGGCGGAGCTAATGCGGCCATTCCGCCCAGACCCTGTTTGAAAAATCGACTTGTTTGGATAATCTGCTGAATTCTGCGTCGGGCAAGGCGAATTTCCGCAGGCACCATCGGTTTATGGCAGAGAAATTCAACGTAACCCAATACAAAATCCGGCGATTAGATGCGCGCGGCGATTTTTCAAACAGGAGCCAGGATTTTCGCGGAATCGGCAATCTGTGTGTTCGGAGATGCTCCTGGGCGGGACAGAGTAAAGAGCTGCCGGCTGTGTTTTGCAGCCGGCAGCTCTTTTTCAATGGCGCGGGGGCAGTTCAAGGCGTTCTATTACCATAAGTCTGTCCAACCGGAGCCGTTTCCCGCGTTTTCAAACGGTTCCGGATTTATGTCGCCGGCCTCAATCTCCGCCCGAATGACGGCGGAGCGGTCTGGCACCGTTCCCGGACCATAGGCGGCAAAGGACACGCTGTCCATCAGCACGGCTCCGATCCGCTCCATATCCGCCAGGTTTACCCGCTGAATTTCCTCAGTCTGTGAAGAGCAGCAGTCGGTCAGCACCACGGCGGCATACTCCAGCGCGATGGCATCGTAGCAGGTGGTGCGGATGCAATTAGGCGTGGTGGTTCCGGCTAAAATCACGGTGCGGATTCCGAGCCGCCGCAGGATCAGATCCAACTCTGTGCCGAAAAAGGCGCTCCAGCGGGGCTTGACGATGGTGTAGTCGCCGGGGCGGGGCCGCAGGGACGCCGGCGCTTGGGCACTGTTGGGTCCGGCGGACGCCGGCGCGCAGGCCCGGCCTCCCGCCTTCCATCCCGCGTAGCGGGTGAGCTCCACATCGCTGCCGTCCGAACGGTAGATCCGTTTTACAAAGAAAATGGGGATTTCCTTCGCTCTGGCCAGCTCCAGTACCCGGGCGCAGGCCGGAACCGTGGCCTCCGCTCCCCGGACGCAGTGCCCGCCTGCGAGATTCACAAAACCGTTTTCCATATCAATCAGGAGCAGGGCGGAGCGGGTGGGATTGAAACGCATCAAAAAGCCTCCAGTATTGTAAAAATCAGTACCGCTTACTCCGGTTCCCGGGAAAAGGCGCGGATAAGGGGCAAGAGGGATTTGCGGCATATCACGCCTCCGCGGAGATGATCACCGCCCCGGGACCGGAGGTGCGCCTTCTGGTGAAAGCGGCGGGCAGACACTCCGCTCCAATCAAATACAGGGAGGCGATGGCGGCACGGCAGGCCCGTAAAACTTTGGACGAGTAAAAAAGGCAGGGGCAGGGACGTACAGGCCGCATTGCCCAGCCTGCAACATAAAGAATTGCCGCTCCCCATTCCCCGCCCGGAACGGCGGTGCGCGTGTTCATGCGCCGCGCTCCGGCTCAGTAATTGTGCATATGAAAATGGCTGTGGCCGCTGCCCTCGTGCTTATGATAGTATTCGTCCACCAGATTGACCCGCTGCAACAGCGCGATATTGTCCAGCAGACGCGCCGTTTCCAGATCCGCCGCGATGCGGTGGGACTCGTCAAACAGCACCGCCCTGCGGGAGATCTCCTGCACCAGCTCCAAATTGTGGGTGGAGGTAAGAATCGTCTTGCCCGCCCGGTTCAGATCGACCAGAAACGCGGCCAGCCAGCGCTCCGTCCGGGGATCCAGCCCATTCATGGGCTCGTCCAGCACCAGCACCTCCGGATTCATGGCCAGCACCGCGGCGATGGCGACCTTTTTCCGCTCGCCGCCGCTGAGATGGTAGGGCTGCCGGGTCTCAAAGCCCTCCAGCTTCAAAAAAGAGAGACAGTCTCCCACCGCCGGGCCACTGCAGCCT
This sequence comes from Dysosmobacter sp., assembly GCA_041859815.1. GTDB lineage: Bacteria > Bacillota > Clostridia > Oscillospirales > Oscillospiraceae > Oscillibacter. The sequence goes on from JBFLFX010000008.1 coordinate 20,858, forward strand.
CATCCAGCCCCATCTGGCGGGGGCCGAAGGCCACCTCGTCATACACGTTGGAGCAGAAGAGCTGGGACTCGGAATTCTGAAATACAAAGCCGATCCGCTGGTGAAAGGACTTGGAAAATTTTGCGTCCCGCAGCGCCTTCTCCGTGATGGCCTCGCCGCAGAACTGATACGCGCCGCTGCGGGGGAAAATCAGGCCGTTGAGCACTTTAAGCAGCGTAGATTTCCCGCTGCCGTTGGGCCCCAGCAGGGAGACGGACTCCCCGGGTTCGATGTGCAGATTGATATGGTCCAGCGCTAAATTTCCCTCATAGGAATAGCACACGTCGGTGAGTTCAATCATCAGGGTCGCTCCTTATCGCCCGGATTCCGGGAAAATCTTTCAGCTCCTGCCCTGCAGATAGAAAAACAGCAGGATCATTCCGGCGTTGATTAGGATAGCCGCGCCGTCCGCCGCCGTGAAACGGAACCGATCATGAATATGGTATTCCCCCGTAAAACCCCGGCAGGTCATGGCGTGATACATCTCCTCGGACATCTCCCGGGACTTGAGAAACAGTGTCCCCGCAATGCCGCCGACGGAGCTGTATTTCCTCCGGTTTTTCCCAACGGACCGCAGCTTCAGTGCGTAAAGAAGCTCCAGTGCGAACTCCCCCAGACGCACAATGTATTTGATCGTGATGTCCAGCACGAAGATAAACAGGTCCGGTGTGTGAAACCGTTTCAGAGCGCCGGTAATCCGATCCCAACGGGTGGAGACGGAGAGAATGTTGACGGCGGTGATGGTGACAAATACCTTCACCGGGATCATCACGGCGCTGTAGCGGTTCCCGGCCAGCGCCGCCGGAATCAGGATCACGGCGGCAAACAGAGTGGCCAAAAGACTGCCCGGCAGCACTCTTCGGATGGATTCGCCCGGCAGCAGGCACAGCACAACCATGACGTAGGCCAGCATCGTATAGACATAGGAAAAGTTGCGGGAAACCGACAGCAGGACAATAAACAACAGGGTATCCAGCAGTTTGAAAAAAGGGGATACCCACAGCAGATCCCGTTCCAGTCCGCTCTGGGAGCGGATTTTGGAGAGCAGCTTTAAAAAGGACAGAATACTGCGGTCGATAAACGTGTCCTTGTCCGTCAGGGGAACATAGTGTTCGGTTTGCGTCAGCCATTCTGGCATAGAATTTCCTCCGCCGTTGGAATCAAATTTCGGCCTTCGGCGTCTGCTGCCGAAAAGGTCGGGCCCTGTTTGAAAAATCGACGTGTTTGGCTGATCTGACGAATTTTGCGTTGGGCAAGGCGCATTTCAGCAGGCATCATTGGTTTATAGTAAGGAAATCAACGAAGCCCAACCCAAAATTCGGCGATCGGATGAGCGCGGCGATTTTTCAAGCAGGGCCGCGGGAGCCGGGACGGCAGGGCCGCCCGGAGGCCCGGTTATCCCGGCTGCTGCTCTGCCGCTCGGAAAGAATGAAAATTTCTTCCCGTCAGAACGCCTGAGCCTTATCCCGCGCAAAGCTGCTCGCTATTTTAAAAATGATCACCAGAAGAGCAACCCCCACCACGGCAGAAATCAGATATCCGGCGACCTCCGGCAATCCGTGCACGGAGTAATCAGACAGGAGGGCGCTGAAATTAAAGCCGCTCTTCAGGGCAGCCGGCACATAGCCCAATGCTTTGCCTCCGGAGACAACAGAGGCGATTTCATCGGAGCCCCATTCGCCCCAAGCGGTCCCTGTAGCCAGCAGGCCCAAGGGGGACAAGCAGATCAGGACGGCGATCAGTCCAAAAATTGGCTTCATCCGCCTCTGGCCGTTCTCGTATACCATGCCCGGGGACACCTTCCGAATGTAAGAGTAGATGAAAACAGTGAAAAGAACTTCGGCCAGCCCGGCGAAAGTCAAATGGGGAATCAGCATGGCCGGAACGGAAATTCCCAGGGGATAGGGGCAGTAGAGAGGTTGTCCCGCCGCATTGGTAAACAGAAGCGGCTGAATGCCGAACTCAACCGCCGCGCACAGGGCAGCCAGATTGATCCCGCAATAGGAGCCGAGTACAGCCCCGAGATATTCTCCCCGCTGTGTTTTTACGTGTTCTTTGATGAGTCTGTAAATAAAGTATCCGGTAAAAGGAAGAACAAATGCCATGTTGAAACAGTTTGCCCCAAATGCGAGAATTCCACCGTCTCCAAACAGCAACGCCTGCAGCAGCAATGCGGTGGATATGGAGATACAGGCAGCATATGGCCCCAGTAAAATGGCAATCAGTGTTCCTCCTACAGCATGGGCGGTAGTACCTCCCGGCACTGGGACATTAAACATCATCATCAGAAAAGAAAATGCGGCACCGATGCCCAGCTGGGGCAGTTTTTCTTTGGGAAGCTCCTGTTTGACCTTCCGAATCGAAACAGTCCATGCAGGGACCATAACCGCCGCCATCACAGCGCAGGTTGAGGGGCTGAGGTAGTTGTCAGGAATATGCATTGTCATCGTCCTTCCAAATCACACAAAGTCTTTTGTTTCCTGATACAGGAGGCAAAGTTTTAATATACATATAATAATAGTATATTATCCCTGCAACAAGCCCCCCAAGGGGTTGTTTTTTTATAAAATACTTTTTATACACGGTGTTATATATTTTGGTTCTGAAAGCCCGCAAGGCTCCGAAACGAAACGGTTTCGGAGCCTTGCGGCACAGGGAAAAAGCGACGGAACTCAGATTTCGTTGTAGCTCTTCTCCAACTTGCGATAGATGGTGTAACGGTCGTCGGCGTCCTTCTGGGCCTGTGCGAAGAGCCGCTCCGCCGTCTCGGGATATTTGAGCTTCAGGGAGGAGTAGCGAACCTCACCGTCGAAGAAGTCGGTGACGGGGCGGGAGGGCTTCCGATAGTCCAGGCTGAAGGGCTTTTCGGCCTGATCGGGATTGTAGCGGTACAGAGGCCACAGACCGCAGTCCACGGCCTTCTTGATCTCGGCCTGGACGTTGTTCATGCCGGCCCGGATCCCGTGGGAAATACAGGGGGCGTAAGCAATGATGATGGAGGGGCCCTTGTGACGCTGGGCCTCGCCCACTGCGCGGAGCAGCTGGCCGGGGTTGGCGCCCATGGCCACGGAGGCCACGTAGGTGTTGGGATAGGTCATCATCAGACGGCCCAGATCCTTTTTATGGGTGCGTTTGCCGCCGTCGGCAAATTTGGCGCTGGCGCCGATAGGCGTGGCCTTGGACGCCTGTCCGCCGGTGTTGGAGTAGACTTCGGTGTCCACCACGAAGATGTTGATGTCCTCCCCGGAGGCCACCACGTGATCCAGTCCGCCGTAGCCGATGTCGTAAGCCCAGCCGTCGCCGCCGAAGAGCCATACGGTTTTCTTGGACAGCTGATCCTTATGCAGCAGCAGTTCGGCCGCCAGCTCACCGGCGCGGCCGGTGAGAGAGGCCCGTTCCAGTTCCGCCGCCAGAACAGCGCTGTCCGCGTCGGAGCGGTTGAAGTCCTCAAAGGAGTCCAGCCAAGTCTGAATGGCCTTGGCCAGGGAAGCTTTCTCCGCCACCAGGGGCAGCAGCTCCTGGGCCCGGAGACGGACATTGGCGCGGCGCTGCTTCACAGCCAGGCACACACCCAGGCCGTTTTCCGCCTGATCCTCAAACAGGGTGCCGTAGAAGGCGGGGCCGCGGCCCTGCTTGTTCTTGGTGTAGGGCAGGGAGGGGAATGCGCCGGCCCACGCCAGTGTGCAGCCCACGCCGTTGACCCAGTAGGTCCGGTCGCCGTAGAGCTGCGTGAGAAGCTTGGCATAGGGGGTTTCGCCGCAGCCTGCGCAGGCTCCGCTGAACTCCACCAGCGGCTGACGGAACTGGCTGCCCTTGACGGTGTCGGCAGGGAAAACACCGTCCTTGTCGCTGATAGTCAGGGCGTAGTCCCAGTCGGTGGTATCTTCCATGGCCTCGGTAGCCGGCTTCATAACCAGAGCCTTGTCCTTGGCCGGGCAGACGCCGGCACAGCTGCCGCAGCCCGTGCAGTCCATGGTGCTGACCTGGAGGCTGAAGCGCAAGCCGTCGGTTCCCTTAGCCGGCACGGAAACAAAGCCCTGGGGGGCTCCCTTATCCTCTTCCGCATTCAGCAGGTAGGGCCGGATGACGGCATGGGGGCAGACGTAGGAGCACAGGTTGCACTGCAGGCACTTGCTGGGATCCCATTCAGGCAGTGCCTGGGCAATGCCGCGCTTGTCGTACTTGGAGGTACCGGTGGGATAGGTGCCGTCCTCGTGGCCCATAAAGGCGCTGACCGGCAGGTCGTCGCCGCGCTGACGGTTGCAGGGGATGACGATTTTCTTAACGACCTCCGGCAGCGTCTCGTCTACGGTACGCTCGTCCGCCGCGTTTTTCCAGTCGTCCGGCACCGCAACCTTTACGGGGCTGTTGATGCCGGCGTCCACCGCCGCCATATTCATGGCCACGACCTTTTCACCCTTTTTGCCATAGGTCTTTTTTACGGCTTCCTTCATGTACCGCACGGCGTCTTCCACCGGCATTACCTTGGAGAGGCGGAAAAACGCCGCCTGCAAAATCATGTTGGCGTGGTTGCCCAAGCCCAGCTCGCGGGCCAGACGGTTGGCGTCCACAATGTAGAAGCTGATATTGTGGTCGGCAATGTACTTCTTTACGTCGCCGGGCAGCTTGCCGGACAGCTCCGTCTCGCTCCAGGAGCAGTTCAGCAGAAAGGTACCGCCGTCCCGAACCTCGTGGATCATGTCGTAGCGGCCGATATAGGACTGCACATGGCAGGCCAGAAAATCCGCCGCCTTGATGAGGTAAGTGGAATGAATCGGCGACTTGCTGAAACGAAGGTGGGACTTGGTGATGCCGTAGGATTTCTTGGTGTCATATTCAAAATAGGCCTGGGTGTACATTCCGGCGTGATCGCCGATGATCTTGGCGCTGTTCTTGTTTGCGCCAACGGTGCCGTCGGATCCCAGGCCCCAGAACTTGCAGGACACGGTCCCGGCGGGCTCAGTGATCAGGGGCTCCCGTACGTCCAGGGAGCGGAAGGTCACGTCGTCAATAACGCCGATGGTAAAATGGTTCTTGGGCGCGGGCTTTGCCAAATTATCGAACACGGCCTTGAGCTGGGCGGGAGTCACGTCCTTGGAGGCCAGACCGTACGTGCCGCCATAGACTTTGGGCGCGTTCGCGGTGTTGGAGAAGGCGGCGCAGATGTCCAGATAGACGGGCCCGCCGATGGCGCCGCTTTCCTTAGACCGATCCATGGCGGCGACGGCCTTTACGGTTTTGGGCATGGCGTTCAGGAAAAAGGCCATGTCAAAGGGGCGGTACAGGTGAATCTGCATCAGGCCGACTTTCTCGCCCTTCGCCCGCAGATAGTCCACCACTTCCCGGGCAGCCTCGCAGGCGGAACCCATCATCACCATAACCCGCTCCGCATCCGGTGCGCCGTAGTAGTTGAAGATGTGATATTCCCGGCCGGTAATTTTGCTGATCTCGCCCAGATAGCCCTCCACAATGCCGGGAATGGCCTCGTACATGGAGTTATTGGCCTCTTGGGACTGATAATAGACGTCCGGACCCTGGACGGTGGTGCGCATCAGGGGATGCTCGGGGTTCATGGCCAGGCGGTGGTACGCCTCCAGTGCGTCCCGGTCCAGCAGGGCGCCCACCCTGTCCAAATCGATTGTCTCGATCTTCTGGATCTCGTGGGAGGTGCGGAAGCCGTCAAAGAAGTGAATGAACGGCACCCGGGTCCGGACGGTGGTCAGATGCGCCACGGCGGTCAGGTCCATGACCTCCTGTACGCTGCCCGAGGACAGCATGGTGGCTCCGGTGGCCCGGCAGTCCATCACGTCCTGGTGGTCGCCGAAGATATTGTTGGCGTGGGTGGCCACCGAGCGGGCCGCTACGTGGAACACCGCCGGCATCCGGTGACCCGTCATGATGTGCAGGTTGGGGATCATCAGCAGCAGTCCCTGGGACGAGGTGAACGTGGTGGCGAGGGCACCGGCCTCGGCTGCGCCGTGAAGCGCGCCGGAAGCGCCGCCCTCCGACTGCATTTCCGCAAGCGTCACCGGCTGGCCGAACAGGTTCTTCCTCCCGGCCGCCGCCCATTCGTCCACTTTCTCCGACATGGGAGACGATGGCGTGATGGGAAAAATGGTGGAAACTTCGGTAAAGTGGTAGGCAACGGTGGCACACGCCTCGTTGCCGTCCATGGTTTTCATAATCTTTTGCTCTGACATGATTGTTACTCCTCTGGGACGGAATCCATTGTATTCAGAATACGGACACGCCCCGCTTTATAAATGTTTGACGATCTCCTGCCTGCTGTAGTCGGAGAGGTACTCGGCCCCGCCCGCCGTAATCAGGATGGTGTCCGTGATCCGGGGACCGCCGAATTTCGGTTTAAAGACGGTGGGCAGCAGCAGGTCGATCACCATATTCTCCGCCAGGGGTATTTTACTTCCCTGTTCAATGACGGGGTAAAATTCCGACTGGCGGATGCCCACACCGTAGCCGGCATAGGGAATCCACATCCCGCCGTAGCCCAAACGCTCCAGACAGCCGTAAGCCGCATCATAGACCTCGCCGCAGAGGACGCCGGGCCTCAAAATGCGCACGGCGGCCTTTTGGGCCTCCCGGAGCGCGGCATAAATCGCGCGGGTCTCCTCCGGCACTTCGCCGAGAAAGACGGTGCGGCACATCTTGGCCACATACCCGTCCACGGAGGCCCCCAGATGGAGGACCACCGGCTCGTTATTCCGGAGCAGGCAGTCCCCGGCGAAGGGATGCATCAGCATCTGCCGATCATGGCGCAGCACCTGCATCCGGAAGGGCGCGCCCTGGGAGCCGGCTCTGCGCATGGCGTAATCCGCCTCCGCCAGAACCTCACACTCCCTGACGCCTGGACGCACAAACTGCACGGCCGCGTCCATACCGGCGCGCAGAGCTCCCGCAGCCCGCCGAATGAGAGCGATCTCCTCCGCGCTTTTAACGGACCGAATCCGATAGCAGTCCGTGGCAATGTCGCACACCTCCATGCCCGGTACCGCTTGGTGCAGGCAGAGGTAGTCTTTCAGCGTAACAAAATATCGGGTGAAGCCCACTCTGGGAGCCGTTTTGCCAAGGGCCGCCACCCACTTGGCCGCGCTGACGCTTTCGTTCGCGCAGGGAAAGTTGTACGGCGTAACAGTTTTCACACCGCTGCTCTCCCGGATATGGCGGGTTTCCATGGCGGGGCAGAAAAGTTCCGCCTCCCCGGAGGCGGGAATACACAGGACGGAACCCTCCAGATCTACAGCGCCTGTAAAGTAAAGCAGGTTCTCATGATCGTAAATCAGAGCTGCATCCAAATTCTTTTCCCGCAGGACCTGCCGCAGAGCGGCGAGCCTTCCTTCGATCTGTTCCAACACGATGGTTCCTCCTTTGGCAGAGCGCCCCCCTCCGGCGCACGCAAAACACGGCCGGCCTGCCGTTCGGCCCTGCCGGCCGCAGCGGCATGGAGGAAAATTTTACAGAAAAGGCTGAAAACAGCAGCCGCGGATATTACAAGCCAAGTTCTCTGCAATACCCGCGGTGCCATTGCCGGTGCATGTGAATAGACTGATATTTTAATTGGCGGCTGCGACGGCGGCGGGTTTTCCGCTGAAATCCTTATAGTCGCAGATCAGGGAGACCACAACGCCGAAAACCAGTGCCCAGAAAGCAGATCCGATGTGCAGCAGGGAAATGCCGGAAACACCCACAATCAGGGCAAAAAATGCGCCGACCTTGTACTTTCCGGATTTAAACGCATCCCGGAAAGACTGAATCAGGACGTTGATCATGGCGAGGCCTGCCAGCACGTAGGTCAAGCCGATGGGAATCAGATTGACAAAACCGATTGCATAGGAGGCGACAAGTCCAAAAACCGCGAAGGTAATGCCGTTCACAACAGAGGCGGCGTAGCGGCCCTCCTTTGGACCGGCTTCATCGGAGGAGCAGATGGCGGTCATGGGGCCGGCAATATTGGCATTGTGTGCGCCGAACAGGCCGGAAACGATACCGCCGATGCCGCTGGCGACAGTCATGCCGTTCGCCGGGACATCGTAGCCCTGTGCTTTCAAAACGCCCATTGCCTGAGCGTTTTCCGCACCGATTACCAGCGCGGCCAGGGGAATCGAGCAGGACAGGATCAAAGAGCCGCTGAAAGCGGGCTTAATCAGCCGCGGCGCAATGTAGGAAACACTGCCCATATTATTGCCGGAAAAGCCACCCGTCAGCAAGGCGACAACCACGCCAACGGCCAGCGCGGCCAGCACAGCCGGAAACTTTTTGAAAATACGGGGAATGATGAAAAATGCCAGAATGGCAGAACCGCAGATGACAATGTCTTTTTGCGTATAGGTAATGATATTGATGCCAAATTTCAGCATACAGCCTGCCACCATCGCCATGACAATCTCCAGAGGCAGAAATTTCAATATTTTCCCGATTAAGCCTGTGATTCCGATGATCAGCACAATCACGCCGGCGATGATAAACGCACCGGCAGCCTGATTGAACGTGTAGCCGGCCAGAGCCGCGCCCATCAGAGTGGCGCCGGGAATGGAATAAGCGCCGGAAATCGGTATTTTATAGTAGAGTGCCAGCAGCATGCCGAGAAGGCCGCCGAATACATAGATACCAAAGATCCAGGTAACCGTGTCAGCCGTGGTAAAACCTGCGGCGGAAGAGGCGCTGATCACGACCAGCGCAGGACCGGTGCATCCGAAAACGGAAGAAATCAAACCGGCGGCAATGGTGCTGCCGTTGAGGTGTCCGGGAAGGTCGTGAAGACCAGATTTGAACCCGGGCCCCCTTTCAAAAAGTTTCATATAGAAACTCCTCCTCTTATTCCTATTTCACATTCACAAATTTCACAAGATCGTCCTCTTTATTTTTTAAGGCGGTTGAGGACGGACATGTCAACACCGCGCTGGCGGAACCACTTGGGCAGCAGCTCCTTCTCCACGCGTTCGCTGACGGCGGGAGCCCGGTCGATCAGGAGTCTGGCCAGGGATTTAGAGCAGTTGAGCCCGCCCATGGCGCCGTCGAAGATGATGACCTTGTCGGTGCCGGTAACCTTGTAGGCGAAGTCCATGGCGCCCTCGGTGGTTTTGGCGATGACGGCGTGATCCATGTATTTGAGGTTCATCGGCTCGGTGTCAAACAGTTTGGCCTGCTCCGCACCCACAACGACGGTGGGAATGTGCTCGGAGAAGAACGCGGAGGGATAGCCGGTCCAGGAGTAGTTGTGCACGCACATGCGGATGGCCGGATTCATTGGCGGGATGCTGTCCAGCAGCGGCTTGCCGTTTTTAGCGTAGAAAGCCTCCGTATACCAGGTATAAGGCGGCAGGGGCGTGCCCTCCATGTCGTACAGATCGGTGTTGGCGCCGCAGAAGTTGGCGTAGATGACACCGGCGGAGAACACGTAGGGAACGGGGCAGGGGAAGTCCAGCACCGCGATGCACTTGTCCACTTCGCCGAACAGCGTCATAATTTTACCGTACATCTGACAGCCGATGAAGGTGGCGCGGTCGTTGACCTTATAGAGGTCATTGTCCGCATCCACGCCGATAACGCCGTGGGGGCCGACATTCAGGAAGGCCGCAAAGGCAAATTTGCTCTGTACGAGCTTGGACTCGAAAATGGCGCGGGCGGTGAAGTTGGCCGCCCGGGGCCCCAGATTCTGATGATAGGTGGAACGGGTTTCGATTCGGGCATAGGACATGCCGAAGGGCTTAACCGCCTTATCGATCTGACGGTGGAAATGGACCTCGCGCACGTCGGTGTGGTGGGCATGAATAATCCAGTCCGCGTCATACACGGCCTTCAGGCCATAGAGCGTCCCCACTTCCGTCTCGATGGGAATGCCCTCATCCACGGGGGCGACACCCTTGACCTTGCCCTCATAATAGGTATCCAGGCCATAGCGCTTCATGTACTCCTCAGTCTCACGGAAGCGCATGCCCACGCCGGCCCGCAGGCGGATGTTCTTACAGCCCGTCTTTTCGATCACCACGTCGCGGATGGCCTTGAGAAGGATTGCGTAGGGCTGGCCGCCGAACAGGGTAAAGCCGTGGTGGGAGGCCAGGACATTAACCGACTGATCGGGCTTGATCATGCTCATGTCCACCTTGCGCAGCTCCGCCTTGGCAACCTCGTATAATTTGTCCAGGGAGCCTTCGGGGCCCGGGTAGATGACGTCGGGCAGGTCGGGAAACAGCTCCTGCAGCCGCACGGAAACCATGCCCGGCAGCTCGGCGACTCTCTTGCGTACCAGAGAAGGATCGATGCCGTACTGAGAGGGCTTGGGCGCCATCGGCATAATCGGCTCATGCATCAGCTTTTCCAT
>JBFLFX010000009.1:0-31636 GCA_041859815.1 Dysosmobacter sp.
GACGAGCCCCGGTGGTTTTTCCGCAAGAGCGCGATTTTCAGCGCGGGGCTCCGGGATATGGACGCGATTCTGGGCCGGGACGACCGGCTGATTGCCAAACTGGAGGATGCGGCGGCGGAGCTGGACGTATCGTTTGCCGCGCTGGTGGGCACGCCCGTTCCCGCCGTCATCGGTACGGATTTCCGGGCGCTGCGGCGGATGGGCGAAAGGCGCACGGGCCTGCCGGTGCTGGCGGTGGAGACGAAGGGAACCGGTTATTACGACGCCGGAGAGGAAGCGGCTTATGATCAGCTGTTCCGTACCTTTGCGGCGGAACGGTTTCCGGTCATACCCGGTACGCTGGGCGTCCTCGGCGCGACGCCGCTGGAACTGAGCCGCGTTGCTGCGGACAGCCTGCAGGAGGCACTGACGGAGCGGCACTGGAAGGACGTCCGGTGCTACGGCATGGGCGCGGGGCTGGAGCAAATACGCCGATCGTCGCAGGCGGAGAGGAATCTGGTGATTGCCCCCGCCGGGCTGAAGGCCGCGCGATACCTGCAAAAAACCTTCGGCACGCCCTACGGCGCGGCGTTTCCGCTGCTGCCGGAGGGGCTTGTTCATCGGGCGGGAGAGCTTGCCGGAAAGCGGGTGCTGGTGATTCATCAGCAGGTTGCCGCCAACGCGCTGCGCGCCGCGCTGGAACGTGCCGCGCCGGAGGTGAAAATAGATGTTGCCACATGGTTCTTGCTGGAAGAGCCGCTGAAACGGGCCGCCGATTTCCGCCTGACGGACGAGGGGCAGTTTGCCGGCGCGGTAAAAAAGGGCCGTTACGATGTGGTGATCGGAGATGAAACGCTGCGCCGGGCGCTGCCGGATTTCTCCGGCGAATTTTGGGACTTTCCGCATTTTGCGGTGTCCGGAAGGCTGGTGGAGACGGCTTGATCACAAAAGAGCGAACAGACAATCTCATACCGGCCAGGGAAATCCGGCTGTACGGCATTGTGCAGGGCGTGGGATTCCGCCCCTTCGTCAGCCGCGCGGCGGATCGCACGGGCGTGACGGGGAGCGTCGCCAACAGGGGATCTTTCGTGGAGGTTCACGCGCAGGGAAAGCCGGAGGCGATGACGGAATTCCTGCGGATTCTGCGGGAGGAACAGCCGGAGCGATCGGCAGTGCTGAAAATCGACGTGAAAGATACCATGGAACCGCCCAGGTCGCGCTTTGACATTATTGAGAGCGAGAGGGAGGAGGGCGACATTTTCGTCTCTCCCGATATCGCCACCTGCGACAAGTGCAAAGCGGAGCTGTTCGATCCGAAAAACCGACGGTATCTGCATCCTTTCATCAATTGTACCGCCTGCGGGCCGAGAGTGACGATTATGGACTCCATGCCCTACGACCGGGAGCGCACCAGCATGGGGGAATTTCCCATGTGCCCGGAATGCGCATGGGAGTACACCCATGCCCAGACCCGGCGCTATGACGCCCAGCCTGTCTGCTGCAACGACTGCGGACCGGAAGTCTATCTTTTGAACAGGAAAGAACGGGGCCGGGATGCCATCACCGCCGTCCGCAAATCCGTCATGGACGGCAAAATCGCCGCCGTAAAGGGCATCGGCGGATTTCATCTGTGCTGCGACGCGGCGAATCCGGCGGCGGTGCGCCGCCTGCGGGAACTGAAGAGCCGCCCCGGAAAGCCCTTCGCGGTGATGCTTCGGGATCTGGACGCCGCCGGAAGGGAATGCCGGATTCTGCCGGAGCAGGCGAAACTGCTGGACGGGTATCAGAAGCCCATTCTGCTGCTGCGGAAGCGGGACGGCGGACGGATCTGCCGGGAGGTCGCGCCGGACAATCCCAACGTGGGGGTCATGCTGCCCTACGCGCCGATCCAGATGCTGCTGTTCGACTACGACGACGGCGTGGAGATGACGGACGCGCTGGTGATGACCAGCGGCAATGTCTCCGGTGCGCCGATTTGCCGGGACGACCGGGACGCCCGGCAGCAGATTGCGGGCTTCTGCGACGTCATCCTCTCCCACAACCGGAAGATCCGGCTGCGGGCGGACGACTCCGTGACGGACTGGTTGGAGGGGAAGCCCTACATGATTCGCCGTTCCCGGGGCTATGCGCCGCTGCCGTTTCTGCTCTCCGAGAAACTGCCGGGGCAGGTGCTGGGCATCGGCGGGGAGCTGAAGAACACGTTCTGCATCGGCAAAAACGGCCTGTTTTACCTTTCACCCTATGTGGGCGACCTGGCGGACGTGCGGACGGTGAACGCCCTGCGGGAATCCGTCGCGCGGCTGGAGACGCTGCTGGAGGCAAAGCCGCAGGCGGTTGCCTGCGACCTGCATCCGCGGTACAATTCGGTGATGGTGGCGGAGGAGCTGGGACTGCCGGTAATCCGGATACAGCACCACTACGCCCATGTGATCTCCTGCATGGCGGAAAACGACGTGTCCCGGGAGGTCATCGGCGTGTCTTTTGACGGAACGGGCTACGGTGCGGACGGCACAATCTGGGGGGGCGAATTTTTCAGGGCGTCTTACGGCGGTTATACCCGCTTGGGCAGCATCCGCCCGTTTCTGCAGATCGGCGGCGACGTGTCTGCCCGGGAGGGCTGGCGGATTGCCGCGGCCATGCTCCACGCTGTTTACCGGGAGCGGGCGGCGGAAGTCATGCAGGCGCTGCGTCTCTGTTCGCCGCAGGAGGCGCGGGTGCAGGAGACCATGGCGGAGAAACGGATCAATGCCGTGATCTCCACCAGCGCGGGGCGGCTGTTCGATGCGGCCAGCGCGATTCTGGGGATTCGGCGGGCGTCCACCTATGAGAGCGAAGCCTCCGTGTCCCTCCAGTTTGCGGCGGAGGCATGGGCGGAAAACCACCCGGAGAATCTGGAGGCACTGCTGCCGGAGGGCGGCGTGGAGCCGGACAGCGGGCTGTTCCGTCTGCCCACGGAGAGGCTGATACGGGTTCTTGCGGAGCGGCGGATTGCGGGGGAGGACGTCGGGAAGCTGGCATACGGATTCCACGTTTCTCTGGCGGATCAGATTACCGCCGGCGCGGAGGAGATTCGCCGCCGGACGGGGCTGGATACCTGCGCGCTCAGCGGGGGCGTGTTTCAAAACCGGCTTTTGACCGGGCTCTGCGCCGGAAAACTGCGGCGCGCGGGCTTCACCGTGCTGCTGCACAGCCTGGTGCCGCCCAACGACGGCGGCATCGCGCTGGGGCAGGCGGTGGCGGCGGCCGCGCGGATGTGTCATAAAAACTAAACCGGCGGAGACGCCGGAAAAACGGAGGAAATACGAGATGTGTGTTGGATTGTCGGCAAAGGTTGTGAAGGTGGACGGCGGCACGGCGCTGGTGGACGCCTCCGGCGCGAAGCGGGAGGTTTCCGCAGAGCTGCTGGAGAATTTGGAGCCGGGCGACTATGTGATGGTGCATGCGGGCGTGGCCATTGCGAAGATTACGGACACCGATGAGGGCGAGACTGAAAAGGTTATGGAGACGCTGTGATGGAAGAACAGATCAAAAAGGCGCGGGAGATTGTGACCTCCTACGCGGGGCCGAAGCTGCGGATTATGGAGGTCTGCGGAACGCACACCCACGAAATTTTCCGACTGGGCATCCGCAAGCTGCTGCCGCCCCAGATCGATTTAATCTCTGGCCCGGGCTGTCCCGTGTGCGTCACGGCGATTGATTTTATCGATGAAGCGGTGTTTCTGGCGCTGGAGCGCGGCGCGGTGATCTGCACCTTCGGAGATTTGATTCGCGTCCCCGGCACGGAGATGAGCCTTGCCGGCGCGCGGGCAAAGGGCGGAAAGATTCGGCCGGTCTACTCGCCGGTGGATGCGGTGCAGTATGCAAAGGAGCACCCCCAAGAGCAGGTGGTGTTTCTGTCGGTGGGCTTTGAGACGACGACCCCCGGCGCGTGCCTTGCCGTGAAGCGGGCGGCGCGGGAGGGTGTGGAAAACTTCTCGCTGCTCACCTCCAACAAGACCATGCCCAACGCTTACGCCGCGCTGAAGGGCAGCGCGGATGCATTTCTTTATCCCGGACACGTCCACGCCATCACCGGAACGGCGGTGTGTGAGGCGCTGGTGGGGGAGGGCGTTTCCGGCGTGATGACGGGATTTACAGCGGGAGAACTGCTGACGGCGCTGGCGGTAACGCTGCGGCTTTCCGGCGAGGGCAAGCCGTTTTTCCGCAACTGCTATCCAAGAGTGGTGCGGCCGGAGGGCAATCTCCCCGCGCAGAAACTGGTGGCGGAGGTCATGGAGCCCTGCGATGCGGAATGGCGGGGGCTGGGCATGATCCCCGGCTCCGGCATGAAGCTGCGGCGGGAATTTGAGGCGTACGACGCGCGGCTGCGCCACCGGATTCCGAAGATCACCGGGCACGGCAATCCTGCCTGCCGCTGCGGCGAGGTTTTGCAAGGCAAGTGCCGTCCCAACGACTGCAAAATGTTCGGCGCCGGCTGCACGCCGCAGCATCCGGTGGGCGCGTGCATGGTCTCCAGCGAGGGCGCTTGCGCGGCATACTATCAATATGGGGGAAACGAAAATGGATAATACCGTAACGCTGGCGCACGGAGCCGGCGGAAAACAGACTGCGGATCTGATTGACCGTGTGTTCAGGACGCATTTTTCCAACCCGGACTTCACCGCCGACGATGCGGCGGTGCTGAACGTGGAAAAGGGCCGTCTGGCTTTTACCACCGACGGATTTATCGTCTCGCCCTGGGAATATCCCGGCGGCAATATCGGAAAGCTCAGCGTCTGCGGCACGGTGAACGACCTTTCCTGCATGGGCGCGAAGCCGCTGTACCTCTCCTGCGCTTTCGTCATCGAGGAGGGGTTTCCTCTGGACAAGCTGGAGGAGATTGCCGCCGCCATGGAAAAAACCGCCGAAGAGGCGGGAGTCCGCATTGTGGCGGGCGACACGAAGGTTGCCGGACGCGGGCAGGTGGATCATGTGTTTATCACCACCACCGGTATCGGGAGGGTGATGGAGAAAGCACACACCTCCGGCGCTCTGGCGCGTCCCGGCGACGCGGTGATTGTCACCGGTGATATCGGACGCCACGGCTGCGCGATTCTGCTGGCGCGGAACGAATTCGGTATTGACGCAGATGTAAAGAGCGACTGCGCGCCGCTGTGGGGAACCGTGGAGAAGCTGTTTGAGGCGACGCCTCATATCCACGTCATCCGGGATGCCACACGGGGCGGCGTGGGCACGGTGCTTTACGAGATTGCGGGGCAGAGCAGGGTGGGCATCCGGCTGGACGCGGAAAAGATTCCCGTGGACGGCGCGGTGCGCGGTGTGTGCGGAATGCTGGGCCTGGAGCCGCTGTATCTTGCCTGTGAGGGCCGTCTGGTGGTGCTTGCCCCCAAGGAGGAAGCATCCGTGCTGGTGGAGACGCTGCGGAAGTGCCCCTATTCCCGGAATGCCGCCGTCATCGGCGAGGTGACGGCGGAAATGGCGGGCAAAGTGGTGATGACCACCGCCGTGGGCGCACAGACGCTGCTGCCCAGGCCGGGCGGAGAACTTCTTCCGCGGATCTGCTGAGGGCTCCGGCGGTTTTGACCGCCGGCAGGTTTTCAAAACTTGCGCAGCAGGGCGCAGAGCTTTTTTCGGCACGCGGAAGCGGCCCCGGAATCATGTGATTCCGGGGCCGCTTTTCGCATATGTTTTTTAGTCCGGACAAGGGACGGAAGTGTCCGGCGCGGTGAACAGGGCCGCATTTTCGCTCAGCGCAAAGAGCAGCTTTAAAAAATCGGGCTGATAGGGGATGAAAATACCGCTCTTCCGCATGGAGAGAATTTCAGGAAGCGCTGCCCAGCGCACTTCCCTTACTTCCTCCGCCTGTAAGCGCAGCGCGGTGATGTCGGGGGCTTTGCAGACAAGATAAAAATCGTCGAAGCCCTGCGGAAAGTTCACCGTCAGAACCGGGCGGACACCGGTCAAATCCAGCGGAAAGCCGATTTCTTCGCCTACTTCCCGCTCCGCCGCCTGACGGCTGGTTTCCCCCGCCACGGCGGAACCGCCTACGGTGAGATCCCAGAAGTCCGACCAACCGGACTTGAAGGGCTGGCGGTGTTGAATCAACAGCCGCCCGTCCGGGTGAAAGATACAGACGTGAACCACCAGGTGGTAGGTTCCCGGGGAAACCGGTATGCCCCGCGCCATGGTTTCGCGCAGTTTTTCGCGGTTCTCATTATACAGATCCCAAAGTTCCATGATTTTCAGATCCCCCTCTGCTCAGACTCCAGACGTTTGCGGCAGACTTCCTGCAAATGGCGGCAGAGCAAACGAATTTCCGGCCGGTCGGCATTTTGCCGCAGGCAGATAAAGTTCAGACAGACCACCTGTTTTGGCAGCAGCGGCACGGCGGCCACCCCAAAGTAAGACGCGAAGGACTCCGGTCCCAAAATCACGCCGCTGCCGTCCCGGACAAGGCGCATATTGGTGTCGATTCCGTCGGAATGATAGATGCGCCGGAGGGTGATGCCGTGCTTGCGGCAGGTTTCCCGGAGCGTCCGATCCTCCATGGAATTTTCCAGCCCCGACATCATGGTGCAGCCCTGTAAATCCGGAAAGGAAAGCCCTTTCAGTTTGCTGTGCGGATCGTTGAACGACATCAGGACGCATTGCCGTTCACAGATCAGGCTGGCGCGGAAATACAGCTTGCGGTCCCGCATCAGATTGTCCGGTGGCATTCGGTCCAGAGCCAGATCCAGCGCGCCGCTCCGCAGGCCGGCGAGAAAATCCTGTCCGGCCTCCGTGATGAAAGTGACCTCCAGTTCGGGATGGCTGTCAAAAAAGCGGACGACCTCCTGAAATAGCCCATTGGAGTAGACCCGGGAGCCCATGCCGATCCGCAGGCGGTGAAAATACGGCTTCTGCACGCCGATCTCCTCCTGAAAATGCCGCCAGGCTTCCGCTACCGGCTGCGCATGGGCACAAAAATTCTGCCCGACCTCCGTCAGAAAAATGCCCTGCGGCGTCCGGGAAAACAGCGCGTATCCCAATTCCCCTTCCAGCTTCTTGATTTGCAGGGACAGCGCCGGCTGCGAAAGATACAGATTTTCCGCTGCCCTGGAAAAATTTTGACAGCGGGCAACTTCCAATGCGTAAAGTACCTGTGTCAATGTCATGGGAAACTCCTTGCCTTCTCTCTATTTATTTTACTTATAGTGATATTGTAAATAAATATTTCAATTTTTGCAAGAGACTTTGTAAAATTTAGATGAAGATCCGCACAGGGGAAATCCCAGTGCCGTTCAATTTGGAAAAAGGAAAGGTGGAATCAGTATGGAACGCCATCTGATGACCGGGAACGAAGCCATTGCCCGCGGTGCCTATGAGGCCGGAGCGAAGGTCTGCTCCGCTTACCCGGGGACTCCCAGCACGGAAATTTTTGAAAATCTGCCGTTATATAAGGACGACCTATACTGTGAGTGGGCGCCCAATGAAAAGGTTGCCACGGAGGTGGCTTACGGCGCCAGCATCGGCGGCGTCCGCAGTCTGTGCGCCATGAAGCACGTCGGTTTGAACGTTGCGGCGGATCCGGTGTTCACCGCCGCTTACAACGGCGTGGGCGGCGGCTTTGTCATCGTCACCGCCGACGATCCCAGCATGCACTCCTCGCAGAACGAGCAGGACAACCGTTACTATGCCAGACACGCCAAAATCGCCATGGTGGAGCCGTCCGATTCCCAGGAGTGCAAGGATTTTATGAGGGAAGCCTATCATATTTCCGAACGGTTTGACATGCCGGTGCTGTTCCGAACCACCACCCGCGTCTCCCACTCCAAAAGTCTGGTCACTTTCGGCGAGCGGGAGGAGGCGAAGGTGCTTCCCTATGCCCGCAATTCCAAGTACATCTCTTCCCCGGCAAACGCCGTGAAAAACCACGCCAAGCTGGAGAAAAATCTGGCCGCGCTGGAGGCGTACGGCAATACCTGCGCGCTGAACCGCATGGAACTCAACGGCGGAAAAATCGGTGTGGTTACGGCTTCCGTCGCCTATCAGTACGCCAAAGATGCATTTCCCGCCGACACGTCCTTCCTGAAGCTGGGGCTGACCTTCCCGCTGCCCATGGCCCTGATCCGCAGGTTCGCTGCCAAGGTGGAGACGCTGTATGTCGTGGAGGAACTGGACGGCTTTATGGAAGAGCAGATCAAGGCTGCCGGCATTCCCTGCATCGGCAAAGAAAAAATCAGCAACCTCTATGAACTGAATCCGCAGCGGCTGCGGGAGTCTGTTTTCGGCGACAAGCCCAGGACTACGGACGTAGGCGTGCAGGCGGTTTCCCGTCCGCCCGCGCTGTGTCCCGGCTGCCCGCACCGGGGATTTTTCTACACCATGGCGCAGATGGGCCGGGACTTCGTCATTGCCGGCGACATCGGCTGCTATACGCTGGGATCTGCCGCGCCGCTGAATGCGATGGACAGCTGCGTCTGCATGGGCGGCGGCTTCAGTGTCGGCATGGGCATGGCAAAAGCCTTTGAAGTAACCGGGCGTACGGAGAAAAAGGTGTTCGGCGTGGTGGGCGACTCCACGTTCTTCCACTCCGGCATGACCGGCGCGGCGGAGATTATCTACAACAAGGGCAACATGATTCCCGTGGTGCTGGACAACCACATCACCGCCATGACGGGCCATCAGGATAATCCGGGCAGCGGATTTACGCTGCAGGGCGAGATTGCCGCCGCCATCAAAATTGAGGATGTGCTGCACGCCTACGGCTTTGAAAATGTCATTATCGTCGATCCGCAGGATCTGGCCGCCATGAAGCAGGCGGTAAACGACGCGCTGGCATCCGAAAAGCCCGCCGCCATCATCTGCCGCCGTCCCTGCTTGCTGATAAAGCGCATCAAGCATGACATCGGCAAATGCACGGTGGATCCCGCGAAGTGCATCGGGTGCAGGAAGTGCCTGAAGGTCGGATGCCCTGCGGTGATGATGCGGGACGGCAAGTCCAGCATCGATCCGACCCAGTGCGTCGGCT
Organism: Dysosmobacter sp.; assembly: GCA_041859815.1. Taxonomy (GTDB): domain Bacteria; phylum Bacillota; class Clostridia; order Oscillospirales; family Oscillospiraceae; genus Oscillibacter. The sequence continues at coordinate 8,990 of JBFLFX010000009.1, forward strand.
GCACCGTCTGCGCGCAGGTTTGCCCGATGGGCGCCATTTCCAGAAAGGAGAACTGAGATCATGGAAAATAAAAGTGCGATTCTGGTCGGCGTGGGCGGCCAGGGGGCGATCCTGACCGCGAAGGTGCTGGTCAACGGCCTGATGGAGGCCGGGTACGATGTGAAAATGTCCGAGGTCCACGGTATGAGCCAGCGCGGCGGTTCCGTCTCCACACAGGTGCACTGGGGGGAGAAAGTCTATTCCCCCGTGATTGGCAAGGGCGCGGCGGATATCATGGTGGCGTTTGAAAAAATGGAGGCCGTCCGCTATGCGGATTTCCTGAAGCCAGACGGCATCGCGGTGATCAACGATTACGCCATGCCGTCGTCCACCATCGCGGCGGGACTGTGCCAGTATCCCGAGGGCTGTCTCGAAGCCATGCAGAGAAACTTTAAGTGCTATACGCTGAAAGCGGCGGAGATTGCTTTGAAGCTGGGCAGCGCAAAGTGCATGAACATCGTTCTTTTCGGCGCCATGACCAGAGCGCTGGGCATGGATCACATCGACTGGGAGCAGATGATCCGGAAGACCGTTCCCGAAAAATTTGTGGAATTGAATCTGAAAGCGTACCGTGCCGGGCGGGAAAACGCGAGATGAGGAGTACGCGGCATGAACATATTTGAGCAATACCATCAAAAGCTCCGCACGCCCGAGGAAGCCGTCAGGGTGGTAAAAAACGGGGATTGGGTGGATTATACCACCAACCTGGGGTTCCCAATTCTCTTGGATGGGGCGCTGGCAAAACGCAGGGATGAGCTGACGGATGTGAAAATCCGCGGCAACCTGATTTTCGGGCCGATTCAGGTGGCGGAGTGCGATCCCTCCCGGGAGCACTTCTACTACAACACCTGGCACTGCTCCGGGTACGAGCGCAACTTGTGCGACCGGGGGCTGTGCAATTTTATTCCCATGATTTTCCGCAACGTGGTGTCGTATTACCGCCATTTCCTGACGGTGAATGTGGCGATGGTGTCCGTGACCCCCATGGACGCACACGGCTATTTTAACCTCTCCTGCGCAACCGGCGTTGCCCGGGGCATTATGGAAAAGGCGGATATCGTAATTGTGGAAGTCAATGAGCGTCTGCCCCGGATTTACGGCGGCTTTAACAACACCGTCCATATCTCAGAGGTGGATTATGTGGTGGAAGGGCCCCACCCCGAACTGCCGCAGTTTCCCATTGCGCCGCCCACCAAGGAGGACACCGCGATTGCCAGCCGGATTCTGCCCTATATTCCCTCCGGCGCAACCCTGCAGCTGGGGATTGGCGGAATGCCCGGCGTCATTGGAAAAATGCTGGCGGAATCCGATCTGAAGGATTTGGGGATGCACTCGGAACTCTGCTCCGACGCCTACGTGGATCTGTGGGAAGCCGGCAAGCTGACCAACCGGAAAAAGACACTGTATCCGGGACGCGGCCTTTTGGGCATGGCGTTTGGCACCCAGAAACTCTACGATTGGATCGATGAAAACCCCGGCGTGGCGGCCTGTCCCCTGGAGTATGTCAATGCCCCGGAGATCATCGCCCAGATGGACAACATGATTTCCATCAACAGCTGCATCTCCGCCGACCTTTACGGGCAGGTCTGCGCCGAGACGGCGGGAACCCGCCAGATCAGCGGTACCGGCGGACAGCTGGACTTTCTGACCGGCGCCGCCATGTCCCGGGGCGGCAAGGCGTTTGTCTGCATGACTTCTGCCTTTACGGACAAGGCAGGCGTCCGGCATTCCCGTATTTTGCCCACCTTCAACGGCGATGTCGTGACCGATCCCCGCAGCCAGGCGTATTTTCTGGCCACGGAGTACGGTGTGGTGAATTTGGCTGGGCGCACCACCTGGGAGCGGGCGGAGATGCTGGTTTCCATTGCGCACCCGGATTTCCGGGACGCCTTAATCGCCGCCGCTGAAAAGCAGCATATCTGGAGAAAATCCAACAAGCGGTGACTTTCATAATATTGTTGAGAGGAGAGAGGAAAAGCCAATGGTTTCAGAGCGTATGCGGGCGCTGGGTGCAACCCGTTCCTGCATCCGGGAGCTATTTGAATACGGGCTCAGACAGGCTGCCGTGGTGGGAAAGGAGAATGTTTACGACTATTCCCTGGGCAATCCGTCCATTCCGTCCCCGCCGCAGGTCAACGAGGCGTTTATTGCGGCCGTCCGGGATCGGGACAGCCTGACGGTACACGGCTACACCCCGGCTTCCGGATCCATGGAGGCAAAGAGCGCGGTGGCTGATGACCTGAACAGACGTTTCCACGCCGCTATCCGCCCGCAGGATCTCTTTTTCACCTGCGGCGCGGCTCCCGCGCTGGTTTCCACCGTCCGCGCGCTGGCGGTGGAGGGCGCGGAAATCCTGGCGATTGCGCCGCATTTTCCGGAATACCGCCCCTTTACGGAGGGAAACGGCGTGAAATTCGTAGTGGTCCCCGCGGACACCGATTCGTTCCAGATTCGTCTGGAGGAACTCGATAAACGGCTGAACCCCCATACACAGGCGGTGATCGTCAATTCCCCCAATAACCCTTCCGGCGCGGTTTACACCCGGAAGACCCTGTGCGGGCTGGCAGAGTTGCTGACCCGCAGAAGCCGGGAATTTGGACATCCTGTTTATATCATTTCCGACGAGCCCTATCGGGAGCTGGTTTATGACGGCGTGGAAGTGCCGTTTATTCCCGCCATCTACCCCGATACCGTGATCTGTTACTCCTGGTCCATGTCCCTGTCCCTGCCCGGCGAGCGCATCGGCTACGTCTGCATTCCGGACACCGCCGCGGATCACGACAATCTGATGAACGCGGTGGCGGGCGCGGCCAGAACGCTGGGCCATGTCTGCGCGCCGTCGCTGCAGCAGATTGTGGCGGCACAGTGCGCCGCCGTCCGCCCGGACTTGCAGGCGTATGACCGCAACCGCCGGAAGCTGTACGAAGAGCTGACAGCCTACGGCTATCACTGCGTGCGGCCGGAAGGCGCGTTTTACCTGCTGATTAAGGCGCCCGGCGGGGATTCCCAGGCCTTCTCCGACACGGCAAGAAAGAAGAATCTGCTGGTGGTGCCAGGGGGCGACTTTGGCGTTCCGGCCTATTTCCGTATCAGCACCTGCGTTTCCTACGATATGATTCTCCGCAGCCTGCCGATTTTCAGGGAACTGGCGGAGCGGTATCGCTGAGCGCATAAAATACGGCGGCGCCGCTGACGAAATTCGCCAGCGGCGCCGTTTTTTCTAATTCATAAAAGAATGTCATATAGCCCGTCGATCATCAGTTTCCGGCGAACAACCAACTCCTCTACGGCATCCCGGCTTTCTGCGGGCGCGGCCCAGCACATCCCGCATCCTGCGGTAATGGTGCGGGGAACCGGAATCAGACGACCCGGAACCGCCTCTTCCCTGCAGGCTTTTTCCATGGCCATAGCGCCGGTGGTGGTGGGAAATGTCACGACGCATTTGGGCTGCTTTTTACGCATCTTCCATCGCTTCCTCTGCCAGCGTACGGACAGCTTCAATGGCGGAATCCGTTTCCTCTTCCGTGTTGAACCAACCCCAGGAAAAACGCACGGCGCCCTGATCCACGGTGTGCAGGGCCTTGTGCAGGCGCGGCGCACAATGGGCACCGGGGCGGGTGGCAATGCCGAAACGCTCGCTGAGCTCGTCCGATACCTCGGAGGAGTCCAGACTGCCGATGTTCAGCGCCACTACGGGAGCGCGGAGCGTCTGCGCGAAGTTTCCGTAAACCCGGACGTTGGGAAATACCCGGACGGCCTCGTAAAATCTGCGGCTCAAAGCGTCCTCATGGGCGTGAATGGTGTCCGGGCCGATTTTTTCCAGATACTCCAGCGAGGCGCGCAGTCCGGCGATACTGTGGCCGTTCAGCGTGCCGGCTTCCAGACGGGTGGGGTAGGCGTCCGGCTGCGTTTCGGAGTAGCTCATGATGCCGCTTCCGCCCACTTTCCACGGACGGATTTCCACACCGTCCGCAACGCAGAGGCCGCCGGTGCCCTGCGGCCCCATCAGGCTTTTATGCCCGGTAAAACACAACACATCAATATTCTGCGCCGCCATATCGATGGGGAATACGCCTGCGGTCTGGGACGCATCCACCACAAACAGCAGCCCGTGGGCATGCGCCAGCGCGCCCACCCGCGCAATATCCACTGCGTCGCCAATCAAGTTGGAGGCATGGGTACAGACAATGCCCCGGGTATCGGGCTGCATCAGCCTTTCAAAGTCCGCATAGTCGATCCGCCCGTTTTCATCTGCCGGGACAAAACTTACCTTGCCGCCCTGTGCCCGGAACCGGTACAGCGGGCGCAAAACCGAGTTGTGCTCCAGATCGGTGGAAATCACATGATCGCCCGGATCGAAAAGCCCCGCAATCGCAATATTCAGCGCCTCGGTGGAGTTGGAGGTAAAGCAGACGTGATCCGGCTGCGGACAGCCGAACAGCCTTGCCAGACGTTCCCGGGTGTCAAAAATGACCCGGGCGGCGTCCAGCGCGCTGCCGTAAGCGCCGCGCCCGCAGTTGCCGAAGCTGTTCAGAGCGGCCAGCACGGCCTGCGCCACCTCCGGCGGCTTTTTCCGCGTAGTGGCAGCGTTGTCAAGATAAATCATTACGGCCGGATTACTTTCGACGCGCCGGCCAGCGTCTCCACAATAGAATACATATTGGTGACCTCTCCCACGGCCAGTTTCTCCGTCAGACCGTAGAAATTCAAACAGGTGCCGCAGGTCATAATTTTCACGCCCTGCGCCTCCATATTCTTCAAATCCTCCAGAGAGTCGGAACCCTCCACGGTCAGATGCGCGCCGCCGTTGTAAAACAGGATGGTGTTCGGAAGCTCGGGCAGCTGGCTGACGGCGTACAGAAAGCCCTTCATCAGGGTTTTGCCCAATTTTTCATCGCCCTGCCCCATGGTTGCACCGCCCACGGCGACGACAAAGCTGCCGCGGCTGTCCGGTGTGCAGCATGTTGCGGGCTGATCACCCGCCGCCGGCTTTGAAAGCTCTTTGACATCCATGGTGACGACGTACTCGCCCTCGCCGATTTTTTCGGACTTCACGGCCAAATGGTTGCCGGAAGCCATGCGGTTCAGGTTCTGGACGGCGATTTCATTGTCCACATGGATCTCCAGCGTTCCGGGCTCCTTCATGTCGCGCAGAGCGTGGGTAGCCTTCACCACGGGGATGGGGCATGCGTCGCCCATTGCATTGACAATTACGTTGTTCATGATAATATCCTCCGTTTCCCGTCAGTTTTTGCTCATACAAATTATCTATGAATCATTGTAGAGCGGTGTACCGAAAAATGCAACGGTAATTTTTCAGCTCCGTGCCGCGGAGCCGAAGAACGGCAAAGATGTTTTTCGGGCGGGCCGGTTGGAATTGATCCGCGTCATGTGGTACAATAAGCGCAATAAGCGACGGGAGGGACGGCGGGTGAACAGCTACCGGATTTTGATTGTGGAGGACGATGCGGTGATTGCCGGCGCGGTGCGGAAGTATCTGGAGGGCTGGGGTTACACGGCGTATTGCGCGGAAAACTTCAATCATGTGATGAGCGAATTTGCGGCGTTCGATCCCCAGCTGGTGCTGATGGATATTTCCCTGCCTTTTTTCAACGGCTATCACTGGTGCGGGGAAATCCGCAGGGTTTCCAAGGTGCCGATCCTGTTTCTCTCCTCCGCGTCCGACAACATGAACCTCATTCTGGCGGTGAACATGGGCGGGGATGATTTTCTCGCCAAGCCTTTTGAGATGGCGGTTCTGGCGGCAAAGGTGCAGGCGCTGCTGCGCCGGGCCTACGATTTCGGCGCGCCGTCGCATTTGCTGGAATACGGCGGCGCGGTGCTGAATGTCTCGGACGGCACGCTGTCCGCCAACGGCGAAAGGGTGGAACTGACGAAAAATGAGCTGCGGATTCTGCGGCTTCTCATGGAGAACCGGGGACGGATCGTCACCCGGGAAGAATTGATGAACACACTCTGGCAGTCCGATGAATTTGTGGATGAAAACACGCTCAGCGTCAATGTCAACCGCCTGCGGAAAAAATTGATTGCCGCGGGATTGGATGAGGAATTTATCCGTACCAAAAAAGGCGCGGGCTATCTGATTGGATAAGGTGGGGAAAAACATGCTGGGAATCTACCTGCGCCGGCAGGGCGGCATCATCCTGATCCTGGCGATCTTTACGGGTATTTTTGCCGCGGTGTTCTCCCTGTATGATCTGCCGGTGGAGGCGGTGGCTTACGCGGGCGCCCTGTGCCTTGCGGCGGGCGCCGGATGCTTCTTTATCGGCTATGCGCGGTTTGTGCGCCGCCACCGCCGCCTGCGGCGGATGCTGCAAAACGTGGAAGAGGCGTCCTTTCAGCTTCCGGAGCCGTCCTCCGCGCTGGAGGCGGACTATCAGGCGCTGCTGCGGGCCGTGGCGGCAGATCGCGCGCGACTGTCGGCGGAAACGGAGAACAGCCGGCAGGATATGATGGATTATTATACGCTCTGGGCGCACCAGATTAAAACGCCGATTGCGGCATCGCAGCTGTTGCTGCAGGAGAATCCGCCGGATCGGGACGCGTTGGGCGTGGAGCTGCTGAAAATTGAGGAGTATGTGGAGATGGTGCTGTCCTATCTGCGTCTCGGCAGCGATACTACGGACTATGTGCTGCGGCACTGCAAATTGGACGGCATTGTACGGGAGGTGGTGCGGAAGTACGCCCGGGTATTTATCGCGAAAAAAATCCGGCTGGAATTCAACCAGACCGGGCGCACAGTGCTGACGGACGAGAAGTGGCTGGCGTTCGTAATGGGCCAGATCCTCTCCAACGCGTTGAAATATACGCCGAAAGGCGGAGCCATCCGTATTTACGGCGACGGGGAAACGCTGGTGATTGCGGACACCGGCATCGGCATCCGGGAGGAGGATTTGCCCCGGGTATTCGAGAAGGGCTTTACCGGCTATAACGGCCGGGAGGACAAAAAGGCCACCGGCATCGGGCTGTACCTCTGCCGCCGGATTCTGGAAAAGCTGGGCCACGACATCACCGTCAGTTCCCGGCTGGGCGAGGGGACGCTGGTGCGCCTGACCCTGAGCGGAAGCGCGCAGGTGGTGGAGTAATCTTACAAAACTATAAGAAACGAGCGCGGATTGTTAGAGAAATCGATGGCTGCCCCCCCGGATCCATGATAAGATGACGACAGAAAAAGGAGGATCTCACTATGGCACTTTTGGAAGTCAGTCATCTTAAAAAAATATACACCACGCGCTTCGGCGGCAATCAGGTGGAAGCGCTGCACAATGTGAATTTTTCCGTGGACAGGGGCGAGTATGTCGCCATCATGGGGGAATCCGGCTCCGGCAAGACCACGTTGCTGAACATGCTGGCGGCGCTGGATCGCCCCACCTCCGGCGACGTAATTCTCTCCGGGCGGAAGCTGGGCGACATCTCCGAGCGGCAGCTGTCCGCGTTTCGGGCGGGACAATCTGGGCTTCGTGTTCCAGGACTTCAACCTGCTGGATACCTTTTCCATCCAGGACAATATTTTTCTGCCCCTGGTATTGTCCGGCGGGGATTACGATTCTATGAACAAGGCCCTGACGCCGATTGCCGCCACGCTGGGTATTACCGACATTCTGGAAAAATATCCGTATGAGGTTTCCGGCGGCCAGAAGCAGCGGGCGGCGGTGGCGCGGGCGCTGATTACCGACCCGCAGATCATTTTGGCGGACGAACCGACCGGCGCGCTGGACTCCAAAGCGTCCGACGCGCTGCTGCGGCTGTTTGGCGCGGTGAACGAATCCGGCCAGACAATTCTGATGGTGACGCATTCCGTCAAGGCGGCGAGCCATGCCAAGCGCGTGCTGTTTCTGCGGGACGGCGAGGTGTATCATCAGTTGTATCGCGGCTCTCAGACAACGGAGGAGCTGTTTGCCAAAATTTCCGATACTCTGACGGTATTGGCGCAGGGCGGTGAAGCCCATGCGTAAGTCCGGCTTTTACCCGCGCCTGGCGCTGACGGGGATTCTGCGCAGCGGGCAGTTTTATTATCCGTACCTGCTGGCCTGTATGGGTACCGCGGCGATGTTTTATATCATGGTGTATCTTGCCACGAACCGCATGATTTCCACCATGTCCGGCGCGGCAGAATTGACGCTTCTGCTGGATTTGGGCTGCGCGGTAATCGCGTTCTTTTCCGTCTATATTATTTTCTACGCCAATAACTTCGTAATGAAGCGCCGTCGGCGGGAACTGGGGCTGTACAACATTCTGGGGCTGGAAAAGCGGCATATTGCCCGCCTGCTGTCCTGTGAGACGGCGATTTTGGGCGGCGCTTCCATTCTGGGCGGACTGGCGCTGGGGATCCTGCTTTCCAAACTGATTCTGCTGCTTCTGCTGAAGATGCTGAACTTCAAGGTACAGATGGGATTTTCCGTCAGCAGGAGAGGGCTGGCGTATACGGCGGTATTGTTCGCAGGGATCTTCCTCACCGCGCTGGTGATGAATCTGTTCCGCATCCACCTGTCAAATCCCGTCGAACTGCTGCACAGCGACGACGTGGGAGAGCGGGAGCCAAAAACCCGGAAAGTGCCGGCCGCCGTTGGTTTTATTACGCTGGCGGCGGGGTATCTCATTGCCAATACCGTGAAAAACCCGCTGCAGGCGCTGGTCTGGTTTTTCCTGGCGGTAATTTTGGTGATCATCGGCACGGAGTGCCTGTTTACCGCGGGTTCCGTGGTAATTCTCAAACGCCTGCGCGCCAACAAGCGCTTTTACTATCAGCCCAAGCACTTCGTGGCGGTTTCCGGCATGATCTACCGGATGAAGCAGAATGCCCGGGGACTTGCCAACATCTGCATTCTCAGCACTATGGTACTGGTGACGGTGTCCACCTCCGTATGCCTGCACATCGGGATGGAGGAGTCCCTGAAATCCATGTACCCCACGGACGTCTATCTCAGCATGTCCGGTGCGGACGCGTCGGAAACACAGGCGCTTCGCACAGATGTCCAACGCGCGGTGACAGCGTTTGGCCGCAAGGCGACCCTGTTTGCCGACCAAACCACCCTGTCTTTCCCTGCGGTGCTGCAAAACGGGAAGCTGATTCCGGGGACGAAAGACAATGACGCTCAAGCGATTACTGTGCTGACGGCCGCGGAGTATACCCGCCTGACGGGGAAGCCGGTTTCCCTGGGCAGCGGGGAAGTGCTGTGCCGCAGCGTGGGGACGCGGATGCCGGATACCTTTACTTTTGCGGATCGGCAGTGGCGCATTGCAAAGCGTATGAAGTCCGTGCCAGTGAAAGAGCGGAGCGGCACGGTGCTTACGGAATTCCAGTATCTGGTGGTGGCGGACGATACGGTGCTGAAAGAGTGGAATCAGGCACTGGAAAGCAAGCATACAAATGTCGCCTATGAGATTTTCATGAACCTGAATGGGACGGATTCTCAGAAGATTCAGTTCTGCAGGCGGCTTCAGAAGGTCGTTGACGGCCGCGCGGTCTGCATTTCCCGGCAGATTATGCAGACGCAGATGCTGGCGTTTTACGGTGGCTTCCTGTTCCTCGGCCTGTTTCTCGGGATTTTGTTCCTGCTGGTAACAGCGCTGATCATTTACTATAAGCAGATTTCGGAGGGCTATCAGGATCGGCGGCGTTTTGAGATTATGCAGCAGGTGGGCATGAGCCGCCGGGAAGTGCGCCAGTCCATTCAGTCGCAGGTCCTCATGGTGTTCTTTTTGCCGCTGCTGGTTGCGGGGATTCATGTGTTCGGCGCGTTTCATATGATTTCCAAGATGCTGGCACTGTTTTCCCTGACGAATATCCGGCTCTTTGCGCTCTGTACGCTGGGAACACTGGGCGTGTTTGCCGTGATTTACGCACTGGTTTACCTGGGAACCGCGCAGGCTTATTACAAAATCGTGCGGGGCCCGGAAGGGGAATAAAAAACAGGGGAGTTGGGCAATTGCTCAATCCCCTGTTTTCTGTGCGTCGGTCTGCTCCGGGGAGAGCCCGCGCACCAGAATCGTATAATCCAGCGCATAGCGTTCCATCAAATTATAGTTGCCGCCCTGAATCACCCAGTCAAACAGCAGCCCGCGCACTAGGCGCATGACCGACCAAGTAAGGTATTCCGGATCATACTGCGCGGAAACCGTTCCCTGCTTGATGGCCAGCGTCAGCAGGCGCCGGATTTCCCGGCAGTAAGGGCGATCGGGATCGTATCGCGGCACGTTGGGATTTTTTAAAAGCACCTGATAATACTGGGCGATGATCAGGCCGACCGAGTCCTGCACATAGGAAACGTACAGCCGCAGTAGGCGATCCAGCGCCTGAAGCGGCGGTAGTTGGCTGGATTCCGCCGTGAATTCCTCCGTCAGAAGCCAGTCCACGTTCTGATACGCCTCATGAACCAACTCATCCTTGGAACGGAACTGATGGTAAAAGGAGCCTGTGGATACACCGGCGGCGGAGCAGATGTCCTGCACCGTAATGGTTTCGTAGCTTCTCTCCTTCGCCAGCCGAATGACCGCCTGCATCAGCTTTTGCTGCGTTTTTTCGGAACAGTGGTAATGTACGCCGCTCACGGGCCTCACCTCGTAAAGATTTCAAACATGTACCGGGGGCTGCATTGTGCAAACGCGGCGGCGCCTGCCCCGCAACCCCCGGAAAATATGGAAAAACATAGCTCTCTTCGTAGTTTATCACAAATCCTCTTGCTTGTCAGCACGGGGTATGCTATATTAAAAATTAGAATAACATTCTAATTTGGAGGAATCATTCATGAAATCGGCAGCAATTGTCACCGACACCAACAGTGGCATCACGGAAGATCAGGCGAAACGTCTGGGCATTTTCCTGATTCCCATGCCGTTTTTGATTAACGGGAAACAGTATCTGGAGGGGAGAGACTGCCCCGCCCCGGCATTTTTTGCGAAGCTGGCAGAGGGCGCGGAGGTTTCTACCTCGCAGCCGTCTCCCGGTGAGATTGTACGGCTGTGGGAAAAACTTCTGAAAAAGCATGAGGCGGTACTGCATTTCCCCATGTCCTCCGCGCTCAGCGGATCCTGTCAGACGGCGAAGGCGTTGGCAATGGACTATCCCGGCCGGGTATTTGTGGTGGACAATCAGCGAATTTCCGTCACGCTGATGCAGTCAATTCTGGACGCCCGCAAACTGCTGGAACAGGGAAAGAAGGCCTCCGAGGTGCAGGAAATTCTGGAAAAGGAGAGCCTTGACGCCAGCATCTACATTGCGGTGAGTACGTTGGAACATCTAAAAAAAAGCGGCCGCGTCACCGCTGCCGCCGCGGCGATGGCCACGGTGCTGAACCTTAAACCGGTGCTGCAGATTCAGGGCGGAAAGCTGGACGCGTTCAAAAAAGCGCGGGGCATGAAACAGGCAAAATCCGTGATGGCGGAAGCCATGCGGCGGGATTTGGCCACCCGCTTCGCAGGCAGGGAGGTGGCGCTGTTTGCCGCCTATTCCGGGCTGGAGGAAGACGGAAGAGAATGGCTTGCCGAGGTGCAGGAGCTGTTCCCGGACAGGAAAGTGGAGCTTTCTCAGCTGCCCATCAGCATCTGCTGCCATATCGGCGCCGGCGCCCGGGCGATTGCCTGCGCCAGAGTACTGTGAGAATCGGACGGAAAAAAACGGGACGCCGATCCATTTGGATCGGCGTCCCGTTTTCGCGGCTGGAAAAGGCCGCGGAGAGTGGGGGAATGAAATCCTGGGAGAAAAACTCAGGTGTAATACTGCGCCTGCGCATTCCACAGCTCCTGGTACTTGCCGCCCTCGTCGGCAACCAGCTCATCGTGGGAGCCAAACTGCACGATGTTCCCCTTGTCAAACACCGCGATGCGGTCACAGAACCGGCAGGAAGAGAGCCGGTGGGAGATGTAGATGGCGGTTTTATCCTGAATCAGCGTGTTGAACCGGGCATAAATCTCCGCCTCGGAAACCGGATCCAGCGCGGCGGTGGGTTCGTCCAGTACGATAAACGGCGCGTCCTTGTAAAGCGCCCGGGCGATGGCAATTTTCTGCGCCTCGCCGCCGGAAACCTCCACGCCGCGTTCGTCGAAGTCCCGGAACAGCGGCGTATCCAGTCCCTGCGGCAGGGAGGAGAGCCGTTCGCCGAAGCCGGCCTCGTCCAGACAGCGGGCGACGCGCTCCGCATCCGGCGCCGCCTGCGCCGCCACGTTTTGCGACAATGGGAACGCCAGAAGCTGAAAGTCCTGAAACACCACGGAGAAAATGTGCAGATACTCGTCGTAGCGGTACTTGCGAATGTCGATGCCGTTGAGCCGGATTTCCCCCTCCGTCGGGTCGTAGAGCCGGCAGAGCAGTTTAATCAGGGTGGTTTTGCCGGAGCCGTTCTGCCCTACAATCGCCAGCCGCTCGCCAATATTAAATTTCAGGGAGATATTTTTCAGTGCGTAATCATTTGCAGCGGGATAGCGGAAACTGACGTTGCGGAACTCCACCTCATATTTCCGGTCGCTGCGCTTTTCCACGGTCAGGCTGCCCTGGTACATTTCGTTGGGAATGTCCAGAAACGCAAAGACGATTTGCAGGAAAGTGCCGTTGATCCGCATCTCGCCCATGTTTTCAATCAGCGCGGACAGCCCGGCGGACAGCGCGGTGACGGAGCTGACATACTGGGTGACAAGCCCCACGCCGAACGCGCCGCCCCACGCTTTCAGGCAGACGAAGAGATAGATGACGCCGAGGAAGAGCTTTGACACCGCGCCGGACGCGGCGGCGTAAGCGCCGCTGGGACCCCGGGCAGCTTTGGCAATGGGGGAATGGGTGTTGAACACATTTTCTGTCAGCATTTTCCGGCGGCAGATAAGATCCTGTCGGTAAATACGGATATCCGGCGCGGTTTCGTCGATGTTCTTAAACGACATAAATCCGTAAAATCCAAAAATCCGGTTGCCATAGGTCGCCATCTTTGCGTATCTTGCCCAGAAGGAATCGGATTTGATCATCAGAGCCGGGGAGAGCAGGGTGGCGCCGACCATGAGCGCCACCACTCCAATCGCGGCGGCGGGGGCATTCAGCCATGCCGTGGAGCCGCCGGCGGGAACGCGGCGCGTGAACAGGGAGACGGACAGCGCCGCCGCCCCGCCGATTTGGAACACGGCGGTGATCAGCTTTTCAAACTGCTCCGGAATCAATGCCAGCCCCCGACCGGACCAGTTTTCGTTTTGCCGGATCTGAGAGCGCAGATCCTGTGTGTGGGGCGCGTCCACGGAAGAAAAATCCATGGAGAGAATTTTATCGGCGAAAATTTTCCGTTCCTGGAATTCCCCTATGGCGCGGGCGGCGTTTTTCCAGCGGGTCAGCCCCGCACCCAGCAATGTCAGGCAGGCGGTGCTGACGAGCAGAATCAGCACGAGGCGCGTCAGCGTTTTTACGTCGCGCCCGCCCGCCAGTTCGCTGATGAGCCGTGCGGAAAAATAGATGGCAACGTAGGGCGTCAGCGCCTTTACCGCAGATGCCAGCGCGGTGGAGGTAAACGCGGCGGGCGTGGTTTTCCACATCAGCCGGAATCCGCGCCGGTTCAGGGCGGCGGCTTCCCGCCGGGAGAGCGTACCGTCATTTTTCATCCCGTTCACACTCCCTTTCCTGATAGTAGCGGCGCTGAATTTCAAAAAGCTCCGCGTAGCGTCCGCCCTTTGCCAAGAGCTCTTCATGGGTACCCTCCTCGGCGATGGCGTGATCCGCAATCAGCAGAATCCGGTCGCAAAAGCGGGTGGAGGCCAGCCGGTGGGAGATATAGACGGAGGTGCAGCCCGCGGTCAGCTCGTTGTAGCGCTGATACATATCGTTTTCCGCAATGGGATCGAGGGCGGCGGTGGGCTCGTCCAGCAGCAGAATCGGGCCATTTTTATACAGCGCGCGCGCCAGCATCAGCCGTTGCGTTTCGCCGCCGGAAAGCTCCACGGCATCCTCAAAAACGGCTTTATTGAGATGGGTGTCATATTGTTTGGGAAGCGATTCGATTTTCTCGGTCAGGCCCGCCCGGGCGACGCAGTCGCGTACCCGCGCCATATCGATATTTTCGTCGGTTTGGGCGACGTTTTCCGCCACCGTGGCTGCCAGCAGGGAAAATTTCTGGAACACGGCGGAGAAGTGGCGGTAATAATCCCGGCGGTTCAGCTCCCGGATGTCCTGCCCGTTCAGCAACACCCGGCCCTCCGTAGGATCGAGGAAGCCGCAGATGAGCTTAATCAGGGTAGTTTTGCCGGCGCCGTTCAGTCCCACCACCGCCAGCTTTTCACCGGGGTGAATGGTGAGATTGATACCGTGCAGGGTATCCGCTTCCGCGCCGGGGTAGCGGAAAGAGACGTTTTGCAGCTCAATTTGATACGGTTTGGCGGGATCCGGTTCGATGGCCGTGCCGTCCTCAAATTTGAACGGCTCCCCGGCATCCAGAAATTCCCGCAGGGAGGACAGATCCAGACTTTGCTTGCGCAGCGTGGTGCAGCCCGTGAGAATGCCGGTGACCCACGTGGTGAAGCCGCCCACGGCGGTGAAGTAGAGCAGAAAGCTGGACGCGCTGAGATTGTTTTTCAGCGTCAGGGAGATCAGCAGATAATATGCAACGCCGTTGCGGAGCAGGGACAGCGCTGCGTCAATGGCATCCGCCAGCAGGTAATTTTTCTCCCGGCGGAGACAGAAATCTCCGTACAGCTTCTGCGTCTTGGCGGTGATTTCCCGCAGCCAGCCCTCCATGCCGAAGATTCGGACATCCTTGGCCAGCCGGTAATCCTCGCTCTTGGTACCGATGTATTCCATGCGGCGCTCAATGGCCGCCTTTTCATCCCGGTGGCGGTATTCCCAGCTGTTGATGTGACTGCTGATGAAATAACTTCCAACGGCGGTTCCCAGCGTCACCAGCATGATCACCGGATCCAGCGTGGTCAGCAGCAGGATGTAGATGAGAAAGCAAATACCGTTTTGCAGCAGTTCGCCCAGCGTCTTCCAGACCGCCTCCGTCGACTGCGAGTTGCCTTCACAGGAACTTATTACGGATTTTGTCCACTGCAGAAATTTCGGGTCCTGCGTGTGGGGATAAGCCGTCATGGAAAATTTGCTCTGCAAGTCGTTGATGAGATGGATGCGAAGCTCCACACGGCCAAAGAGCGTGTTGGCGTCCCAATAGTTTTTGGCCGCACCCACCGCGACCTCTCCGGCGGTGAACAGCAGAATGACCGTCAGCAGGCGGGAGAGACCGCCCCGGCTTTCAATCACCCGCAGAATAAAGGGTACCACGTAAAGATCCAGCAGATTGCCCGCAACCACAGTGAGAGATTGAAAAACCAGAAGAACCAGCACGCTGACGCAGAATCTCCGCGCCAGTGAGATCATAAACCGGGTGTTGCTCCACACGCCGTAGCGCGGCTTTTGGGAGGGTTCCATGCGACCGCCTCCTTTCATTACTGGGATTCTAACAGAAAATCCCCGCCGGCGCGCAAACGGGGGACGAATTGCGCATCAGCGGGGACGAATTGCAGGTTTACTGGGGCAGCAGGATTTCCGTGGTGAACGCGCCGTCTTCGCTGTTGCGGCTGAGGTAGCCGCCGTACCGCTCCACAATCGTGTCGATGCGGACAAGGCCGAAGCCGTGGCCGCTGCCTTTCGTGGTGCGGAAACGGCCGTTTTCTCCGCGCTGCTTTCCGGCGGCGGTCAGGTTGGTAAAGGAGATGTAGAGCTGGGTGTTTTTCATCTCCATGTAAACCCGGATCATCCGCTCTCCCTCCGGCAGAGCCAGAGACGCCTCGATGGCGTTATCGAAGAGGTTGCCCAGAATGATGCACAGATCCAGTTCCGCCGTGGCCAGCGCCACGGGGACATGGGCGTCCGCCGTTACCGGAATGTTTTTGGAGCGCGCCAGCGAAATTTTGCTGTTCAGAATGGCGTCCGTCATTTTGTTGCCGGTTTTCACCACCGGATCCACGGCGGCGAAATCCGTGTCCAGTTCGTCCAGATATCTGCGGACGGCATCCAAATCGCCGCTGGCGGCATAACTTTTAAGAATTTGAAGGTGATTGCGGAAATCGTGCCGCCAGCCCCGCATTTTCCGGTACATATTTTCCACCTCGTCGTAGTGGGTCTGTACTAGATCGGACTGATAGGCGGCGATGCGCCGGTCAATCAGTTTGGAGAAAAATGAAAGCATGGCGCCCTCCCTAAAAATAGCGGATGATGGCCTGGTTCAGCTTGTCGTACAGTCCCCGGGACAGGGGAATGGACGCGCCGTCCGCCAGCAGAACGGCGGTGTGGGAGATCTTCTTCACATACCGCAGGTTCACAATAAACGACCGGCCGGTGCGGAAAAAGCTGTTGTCCAGCGCCTGCTCCAGATCACTCAGCGAACGCTTTACCGTGTAGGCTTCCTCCGCGTGGACGGTGACATAGTTTTGCCGCACTTCCAGAAAGCGGATTTCGTACAGCGGCAGCCGCACGGTTTCGCTGCCGGTTTCCAGCATCAGCGCGCTTTCCCGGTGTGCCAGGCGCTCCGCCGCCCGATCCAGAACCGCCAGCAGCTTTTCCTCTGTCACCGGTTTGAGCAGGTAGTTCAGCGCCTCCACATCGTAGCCGTCGATGATGTAGTCCATGTAGCCGGTGACGAAAATAATCTGAAGCTCCCGGTTTTCCCGCCGGATTACCCGGGCCAGATCTACGCCGTTCATACCGCCCATCTCAATATCCAGCAGCAGAATGTCGAAGGACTTATCCTCGTCATAGCGGAAGAAAAAGCTCTCCGCACCGGAGAAACCGTCCACCCGTACGGCGCAGCCGCGCTTTTTTGCCCAAGTGTGCACGAGATCGGACAAAAACGCGACTTGTTTTTCCTCATCGTCACAGATAGCGATGTGCAGTTCCACGGTGAAAGCCTCCCTTTTGACATTTTGCGGAGGATCGGGTACAACTAATAAAAAGAGCGCGGTTATGCGGGCGTGACTTCCCGGACGGTGAGGATTTTGTCCGCCACGGTGAAGCGGATGCTGCATCCCGCAAAATCCAGCCCGTAGACCCGCTTGGGGTCGGACTGGTAGGGAGGACGGGGATCGTGTTCCAGCACGCCCAGCAGCGCCGGGCGGTTTGCCTCCGGCACCTGCGCCAGCAGTTCCGGCGGAAAATGCACCGTCAGCAGGAACTCCGCGGAGCGGTCGGTGAAGCCGCCCGCAGCGCCGGGATGGCTGTCGGCATAAGGGACGTAGGGTTTAATATCGAAAATCGGCGTACCGTCCATCATGTCCGCACCGCCAACCACCAGCACCGTGCCCTCCTTTTCCGTCCGTTCCATACCCAGCAGCCGGACGGAGGACAGTCCGATGGGGTTGGGGCGGAACGGCGAGCGGGTGGCAAACACGCCGAGGCGCGTGTTGCCGCCCAGACGCGGCGGACGGACGGTGGGGGACCAGGTGTCCCGGATTGCCTGAGAGAACTCCCAGATAAGCCACAGATGGGAAAAGCCCTCAATTCCCCGCAGAGCGTCGGGGCTGCGGAATTCCGGCATAAAGACGATTCTGGCGCGAAGCGCTTCTACCAGGCCGCTTTGGCGCGGAATCCCAAACTTTTCCGGGAAGTCGCTGCGGATATGGGCAATGATTTTCATGGGAGGCACGCGATCAGTTTCTTTCATGTCAATCCTCTTTCTCCTTGGAGTAAATTGGTTTTCTTCATTTTAACGCACGGTGTCCGGCGATGCAACGGTGAGACGGAAAAATTCACGGCAGCTGACGGATTGAAGAAAAAGGATCTTTGATTTCGTATTGATAGGTGTCGGACGATGAAGGGAGGCGGCAGCGGGTCGGTGAACAGAGAGAAAAACAGAGAATTTTCCAATCTGGTGGAGCAGTACGAGCGGCTGGTTTACACGATCTGCTGCCGGATGCTCCGGGATCCTTCTGCCGCTGAGGATCTGACCCAGGAGACCTTTCTCTCCGCGTATCTCCACCTGGACTCCCTTCCGGGCGGATACGAAAAACAGTGGTTTGCGCGGATTGCAATGAACAAGGCGAAGGATTACCTGGAAAGCGCATACCAGAGGCACACAGTTCTGCCCGGTGACGATACCATGCCGGAGGGGGAGCATTCTCCGCCCGCCGAGGATGTGGTGTGTTCGCTGGGCGGAGCGGCGGAGATCGCGGAGCTGATTCATCAGATGCGCCAGCCGTATCAGCCGGTCTGCGAGCTGTGCCTGCTGCGGGAGCGAACGCCGGAGGAAGCGGCGCTGGCCTTGGGCAGGCCGGTAAAAACAATTCATACACAGCTGGCGCGGGGGAAGAAGATCCTGCGTGAAGAAATGAAAAGGAGGGCGGAATATGAACCTGTTTCATTCTGACGGGCACCTGACGGGCGAGGCGTTAAATGCTTTGGCCAGGGGAACGGAACTGCCGGAGCTCAGCCGTCTTGAAATTTCGGAACACCTGTCCTATTGCGACAGCTGTCTGGAACGGTACGCGGCGATGATGACGGAAGGAGTACTGCTCTCCCCGGAGCACAGCTGCAAACCGCGGCTGAAAAAGCGAATCCGGCTGCGTACGGTACATTTGATGGCCAACCGATACGCGGCGGCGGCAGCGGCCGTGATCGTGATGATCGCCGCCCTGTGGGGAAGCATGGGCCTTCCGGCAGCCGGACGGCCCAGATTGCCCGCAGGGCAGAGCCATGTGACCCGGCAGCTTTCCGGCTGGCCGAGGCGCTGGAGCGCGGCCAATAAAAGAACATTTTCCCAGCTTGACAAAGTATGGGATTTCTTTGACGGCAACAACACGCTGCCCACATCCAAGGGGGGAAGAAGACGATGAAAAGAAAAGGCGGATTCAGGCTTTTTTTAAGCTCCTGCATTCCAGGCTGCGGCGAGATGTATCAGGGATATATGAAGCGGGGACTATCCCTGCTGACCATATTTTTCCTCATTATCGCGGCGGCGATCCTGATGAACTTCGGCGAGCTGGCGGTATTTCTGCCGCTGGTCTGGCTGTATGCGTTTTTTGACAGCTATAATCTGCGCGGACAGACGGATGAAGAGGTTGCACGGAATCCAGACGAATACCTCTTCCAGTCCGTTAACTGGGGAAAAAATAAATTTCAAAAACGCTATCAGGCGGTGGGCTGGACACTGATCATTGTGGGGGTCCTTGCGCTTTGCGATATGATCAGCGATCATTTTTACAATGTGATGCCGGAGTGGGCGTATGAATTGTGCGGCTATTATCTGCCCCGGCTGATCGTCACAGCACTGATAATTGCCTTGGGCGTTTGGTTTATCCGCGGCCCAAGAAGAAAAAAAGAGGAGCCTGTGCCGGAGGATTTTGATGCGTTTAAACCGCCTGTGCAGGGGAAAGAGGAGGTGCATTCGGATGAAAACTGCGGAGAAGACAAGCCCGTCTCCACCGACGGAGACAGGCACGAAAACCGATAACGCGCCTGTCCGCCGGATTGGTACTTTCACCCTTGGATGGGTTCTGGTGGCGGCGGGAATTGTGATGATTCTGGCGCTGTTTTACCCCGAAAAGGACTTCCGATGGATGCTGAAACTGTCGCCGGCTTCTGGTTTACAAGGGCGTTGATCTGGATGAAGTTTTCGATGAGTTCAAGCGCAGGAGGCCTGATCAGCCTTGGCGCGGAGGTGCTGCTGGGCTCCCGAAAAAAAGAGCGCCTGAAGTATGACTGGGTGGCCATGCTGCTGTGCTTTGTGATTGTCTGCGCCGCGCTTGTGATGTTCGCCCTGGCGTGGACGATGTTGTACCATCCGGGCTGGGTTCACCTGTAATCCCTGCGAAAGAGGGCAAATCCCGCTCAGAGGAAAAAGGGACGCGGAACCGGAAAATCCCCGGTTTCGCGCCCCTTTTCTGGATAAAATTTGGAATTGGATCAGTCGCGCAGCTTTGCGCAGTCGGCGGGCGCGCCGGAGAGCATTTCCAGCCCGTGCGCCAGCGCAGGCAGGACAGCTTCCAGATTTTCCCTGGCGGCCTTGGGCGAGCCCGGCAGGTTGAGGATGAGGCTGTTTCCGCGGATGCCCGCCTGCGCCCGGGACAGCATGGCGCGCGTCGTGATTTGCATACCGGCGGATCGCATGGCCTCGGGAATCCCGGGCGTCATGCGGCTGCAGACGGCGAGGGTGGCCTCCGGCGTCACATCCCGGGGCGAAAATCCCGTCCCGCCGGTGGTGACAATTAAGTCGGCCCGCGCCTGATCGGCCAGACGGCGCAAGGCAAGCTCAATCTGCGGGCGGTCGTCCGGCACCAGATCGGAGCAAATGACCTCATATCCGGCGCTTTTCAGGATCTCCGCGACCAGCGGCCCGCCGGCGTCGGCCCGCTCCCCGCGGGAGCAGCGATCGCTGACGGTCAGGACGGCGGCTTTATAATTCATTGTGGATTCCTCCCTTATTTCAAAAGTAGAATATCCTGCGGAGAGACGCGGACGATGACGCGCTGCGCGGAGGCCCAAGGCTTCCATGCCTTCCGGGAAAGCTCCATGCGGAGCAGGGGCGCGCCGGCAGCCGCACCCTCCGGCCGCAGGAGAATAATGGTGCCGAACACGTCGTCAATGGTTCGGATCACAAAACAGGAAATCGTATTTTCCGCCGGCGCCGCCGCCGGAAGAAGATGGTGAGAGCGAATGCCCACGGTGCGGATCTCCGGCGGGACGGTTCTGCCGCAGCACAGCGTGATGCCCCATTCCGGCAGACGGACGGATTCGCCGTCCGGAAGTGCCCGCGCAAAGTTTTTGCATCCGGAGAGCCGCGCGGCAGGCTCGCTTTCCGGGCTTTCAAAAAGATGCCGCGTGGAGTCCACCGGGGAGGATTTGCCGCGATCTATCACACAAACCCGGGGGCAGTTGCGCCAGACTTCGCCGCGGTCGTGGGAGACCCACAGCACAGAGCCCGGAAACTGCTCCAGCGTGTCGTAGAGCTCAGTTTCCAGCTGATACTTTAAATAGCTGTCCAGCGCGGAAAACGGTTCGTCCAGCAGAATTGCGGCGGGCCCGGAGGCAAAAATTCTCGCCAGCGCCGCGCGCTGCTGCTGGCCGCCGGAAATCTGCCGGGGCAGCTTGTCCGCGGCGTCCTCCAGATGGAACCGCCGCAGTTTTTCCGCCGTGACGGCGCCGCGCTTTGCCCGGTTCTTTACGGCGACGGCGATGTTCTGCCGGACAGTCATGTGGGGAAAGAGCGCATATTGCTGAAAAAGATAGCCGATACGCCGCTTCTGCGGCGGAAGGTTGACGCGGGCGGCGCTGTCGAACAGTACGGTGCCGTCCAGTTCAATATGTCCCTCGTCGGGCTTTAAAATTCCCGCGATGCAGCGGAGGGTCACGCTTTTGCCGCAACCGGAAGCGCCCAGCAGCGCCAGCGTTTCATGCTCTGCCCGCAGCTGCACGTCCAGCTGAAATTCGCCCAGCCGTTTGCGGATGTTTACAATGAGGCTCATGCCCTGCCTGCCTTTCCGACGCTCTTCGTTTCCAGCAGGTTGATGGTCAGAAGAAAGACGGCGGAGAGAGCCAGATTGATCAGCACCCAGCGCATAGCCCCGGCGTCATCGTTGGTACGCCAGAGCTGGTAAACCGTGGTGGAGACGGTGGCGGTGTGGAGCGGCGTATAGCCCGCCACCATGGAGGTGGCGCCGTATTCGCCCAGCGCCCGCGCAAAAGCAAGCACCATGCCCGCCAGAATGCCGGAACGGCAGCAGGGCATCTGAATGCGCCAGAAAATATAGGTGTTGGAAAGCCCCAGCGTCCGCCCGGCATCCGCCAGCGTGCCGTCGAAGTTTTCGAACGCACCTCGGGCGGTGCGGTACATCAGCGGGAAGGAGACGACCACCGTGGCGAAGATTGCCGACCACCAGGTCATTACAAGACGGGTTCCGAACACCCGCAAAAACCATATGCCGAAAGGGTGCCGCGGCCCCAGTACCACCAGCAGCAGCCAGCCCACCACCGTGGGAGGCAGAACCAGAGGCAGCGTGAGCACGACGTCCAGCACCCCCTTGACAAGGCGGGGCAGCCGGGCAATCGTATGGGCGAAAAACAGCCCCAGAAAGAATACCGCGACTGTGGAGATCGCGGCAATCCGCAGGGAATTCCAGAGGGGGAACCAGTCCAAAACGAACACCTCGCTTCAGGGAGGATGAGTACGCTGAAAGTCGGGAATTCCCCGGCTTTCAGTGTAACAGGTTCCCTGTTATTTCACAATGGTAAATCCAATCTTTTTAAAGATGGCGCCGCAGGCATCCGTTTGCAGGAATTTCAGAAATGCCTTGGCGGCGGTTTGCTTGGCGGCGGTGCTGTCGGCGGTTTTCATCACGGCTGCGGGATAGATAGCCTTACTGCAGAGATCTTGCGTGGCGGTTGCCACGACTTCCATCTTGCTTCCCGCCGCCTGTGCGGAGTAAGCGTCGGTTGCGTAGATGATGCCGCAGTCCACAGTGCCCTGATCCACCTGCGTGGTGACTTCCTTGACATTGGAGCCGTAAGTGATTTTCCCGGCCTTTTCCATGGCGGCGACATCCAGCCCGAGAGATTTCAGAACTTGCAGGGAATAGCTGCCCACGGGGACGTCGCTGTTACCCAGCGCAATCATTTTCAGCTTACTGGTTTTCAAA
>JBFLFX010000010.1:0-29220 GCA_041859815.1 Dysosmobacter sp.
TCCGGATCCTGGAGGTTGCCGACGGGCAGGAGGCATTGAACATGATCCTGCGCTACCAGGACGGAATCTCCATCATCCTGCTGGATACCGAAATACAGATTCTCAGCTGCTGCACGATTTTGCAGCGGCTGCACGGGATTCCAAAAATGCGGAACTGCCCTGTCGTCCTGCTGTCTTTCTGCAGGGATCACTCCCTGTATGAAACCGACTCGCTTGTGAAAAGCGTCTTGTCCAAGCCGGTTCAGCCCTCGCAGGCAATCCGGGAAGTATCCCGGGTGTTTCGCCCGGTTCAGAAAAACTTTGACTGACCAATGCGACGCGGCACGGAGGCGTTTCCGTCTTCGTGCCGCCCTTTTATGTATTTTCAGGCGCGCCGGGGAGCGAGGGATTCAGCTTTCGCATTCGCTGCAGCGCGCGCTGTGCGTCTTCGTTTTTGCTGAACGTGAAATTCTGCGTCGGCCCGCCCTGATACTGCGCGCGAAGCACGTAGAGCGCGATTTCCGATCCGCGGCTCCCGCCCACGACCAGCGCGCTCTTCTGTACCCAGGCCCTTTGAAGGGCAGCCAGCGGGAGATAACGGATTTTGGGAAATCCCCGAATGTAAACCGCTTCCGCGCCAAAACGGAATTGCCCGATTTCCTCCGCGCGCTGATAATCCAGTTCCGGCTCTTTGATAAAATACGACTTGCAGATCGATTCCATTTCCATGCTTGCCGGCCCCCTTCACTGAATGTCTGGATCCATTTTACATTACCACATTTTGCGGATTTAGATAGTGTATTTGCAACAATCTTCAATTTTTTACAGAAGAATCCCGTTTTTTATCTGCAAGGCAGATAAAAAACGGGATTCTTTCCTAAATTGGGGGGATTATCTCTGCTCTTCAGCGTCGCAGTAGGCACAGCGATAGCTGCGTTTTTCCGGATCACTCAGCAGGAAAATGGCATCCAGCTGCGGCTCCGCCACCGTGATGCAGCGGGGATTTTTACAGTGGATCACATTGACCAGCTTTTTCGGCAGCGCCAGGTGTTTTTTCTCCACGCGCTTGCCGTCGCGGATGATATTCACCGTGATATCCGGGTCGATGTAGCCCAGCACATCCAAATCCAGATCCATGGGGGAGTCGATTTTGAGAATGTCCTTCCTGCCCATACGGCCGCTCTTGGCGTTTTTGATGATGGCCACCTGGCAGTCCAGCTCGTCCAAATGCAGGTACTTGTAGATTTGCATGCTCTTTCCGGCCTGAATGTGGTCAAGAACCACACCGTTCTGAATGCTGTCAATATTCATACTATTCTCTCCCTTCTCTTACGCGCGCAGTCCCAGCAGCTTCATGATCAGCGCCATGCGAATGAACTTTCCGTTCCGCACCTGGCGGAAATACGCGGCGCGGGGATCGTCGTCCACTGCCACGGAAATTTCGTTCACACGGGGCAGCGGATGCAGAATCACCATGTTCTTCCCGGCGGGAACCAGCTTTTCCGGCGTCAGGACGTAAGTGTCCTTCAGGCGGACATAGTCCGCTTCGTTGAAAAAGCGCTCCCTTTGTACGCGGGTCATATAGAGAATATCCAGCCCGGGCATGGCGGCTTCCAGACTGTCGGTCTCCTCAAAGGGAAGGCCGTTCTTTTTCAGCGTGTTTTCCTTAATATATTCCGGAAGGCACAGTTCCTCCGGAGAGATAAACACGAAGTGAATGCCGCTCTCGCGGGACAGGGCGTCCACCAGCGAATGTACCGTGCGGCCGAACTTCAGGTCGCCGCAAAAACCGATGGTAAAGTCATCCAGCCGTCCGATTTCCCGGTGGATGGTCAAAAGGTCGGTGAGGGTCTGGGTCGGATGGTTGTGCCCGCCGTCGCCCGCGTTGATGATGGGCACCTCACTGCGCTGCGCCGCGGCGTAGGGCGCGCCCTCTTTGGGGTGGCGCATGGCGATGATGTCCGCGTAGCAGCTCACCGTATGAACGGTGTCCACCACGGTTTCGCCCTTGGCAGTGGAAGAACTCATGGCTTCGGAAAAGCCCAGCGTCTGTCCGCCCAGCGCCAGCATGGCGGACTCAAAGGACAGCCGGGTACGGGTGGACGGCTCAAAGAACAATGTGGCAAGCTGCTTGCCCCGGCAAACCTCGGCATATTTGGCGGGGGTTTTCAGAATATCCTCCGCTGTGGCCACCAGTTCGTGGATTTCCGCCACCGACAAATCCGTGATGCTGATCAGATTTCTTTTTTCAGACATAGCAATCTCCTCCTTACGTTACGCGTGAATCCAGCTCTCGTCCGACGGGTCCGCGCGGAACCGTTTCAGCCGCGCGATGTCCTCCGGACGGATTTTCCCCTCTTCCGCGGCGACTTCGCACACCGCGTCAAAGTTGGAAAGACTGTGGTTGATAACCCCCGCCGCTTCCAGGCGGTCAACGCCCTTTTGCAAACCGTAGGTGAAAATGGACGCCACGCCCAGCACTTCCGCGCCGGCGTCCCGTAGCACATTCACCACTTCAACGCAGCTTCCGGCGGTGGAAATCAAATCCTCCACCACCACCGTCTTGGCGCCCGGCGCCAGCCGGCCCTCAATCTGGTTCCCCCGGCCATGATCCTTGCGCCCCCCGCGGACATAGCCCATGGGAAGGCCCATGAGATGGCCGCAGATAGCGGCGTGGGCGATGCCGGCGGTGGAAGTCCCCATCAGGATCTCCACTTCCGGATAGTATCGGCAGATCAGATCCACCAGTCCGTTCTCCACAGCGGACCGCACCTGCGGCGCTGTCAGCGTCAGGCGGTTGTCGCAGTAGATGGGACTGTGGATGCCGGACGCCCAGGTAAAGGGCTCGTCCGGGCGCAGAAAAACCGCGCCGATAGACAGCAGGTCATGGGCAATCTCACGTTCTGTACTCATGTTGTTCCGTCTCCTTGATTCCCTGTCCGCAAAGCGGACAGAATTTATTTTCCCAGAAAGTCCCGCAGGGCGCGGCGATAGGCGGCCACGGGATCGCCGGCCTGCGTAATGGGCCGTCCCATCACCAGATAGTCGCAGCCGTTTTCCGCCGCCCGGTCCGGCGTCATGACGCGCTTCTGATCGCCCCTGGCACCGTCCGCAAACCGGATGCCCGGCGTCACGGTGACAAACTGATCCCCGCAGGCGCGCTTGACCTCCGCCGCCTCCAGCGGGGAGCAGACCACGCCGTCCAGCCCGCTCCCGGCGGCATTCCGCGCATAAGAGAGAACCGTTTCCGCCATGGGCGTTTCAATCAGCAGCTCGTTTTTCAGTGCCGCAGAGTCCGTGGAGGTCAGCTGCGTCACGGCGAGCAGCATCGGCCGGGTGCCGTCCGGCCGGGTCAGCCCTTCCAGCGCGGCGCGCATCATCTCGGACGCACCGGCTGCGTGAAGATTCACCATGTCCACATCCAGCCGGCTCAGCACCGCCATGGCGCGGCGCACCGTGTTGGGGATGTCGTGGAGCTTCAGGTCGAGAAAAACCCGATGCCCCCGCGCCTTGATTTTCCGAACAATCTCCGGGCCCTCGGCATAAAACAGCTCCATGCCGATTTTCACGAAAGGCTTTTCCCCGGCGGGGAACCTGTCCAAAAATGCCAGCGTCTCCTCCCCGGTGGGAAAATCCAGCGCGATAATCACGTCTTTTGCACTCATCAATCCAGCCCCTTTCTTCATCGTTTCGCGCTCAGCGATGCGCCGCGCCGGTCAGTTCCCGGATGTCCGAAACGCCCAGACGCTTGCAGACGGCGGGCAGGCTTTCCACAATTTTCTTGCTGGCCCACGGATCCCGCAGGTTTGCCGCCCCGACCTCTACCGCCGAGGCCCCCGCCATCATCAGTTCGCAGACATCCTCCGCCGAGGAGACGCCCCCGCAGCCGATAATCGGCAGGCGCACCGCCTCGTACACCTCGTACACCATCCGCACCGCCACCGGAAAAATTGCCGGGCCGGACAATCCGCCGGTGCGGTTCGCCAGCAGCGGGCGTTTGCTTTTCAGGTCAATCCGCATTCCCAGCAGGGTGTTAATCAAACACAGGCCGTCCGCCCCCGCGTCGGCACAGGCCCCGGCAATCTCCGCAATGTCCGTCACGTTGGGTGAGAGCTTCATGAAAACCGGTTTTTTTGTCACCGCCTTTACCGCTTTGGTCACCGCCGCCGCGCTCTTCGGATCGGATCCGAAATTTTTGCCGCCGCCCTTGACGTTGGGACAGGAGATATTCACTTCCAGCAGCCCCACCTGTGCGCATTCCTCCAGCCTGCGGCAGTTTTCCGCGTATTCCTCCGGCGAAAAGCCGCCCACATTCGCAATTACCGGGCCGTTGAAAATTTTTGCGATATTGGGAAGCTCCCTCTCTATCACCGCGTTTACGCCGGGATTTTGCAGGCCCACGGCGTTCAGCATTCCGCAGGGCGTCTCCGCAATGCGGGGCTGGGGGTTGCCGAAGCGCCCCTCGCCGGTGGTTCCCTTGAAAGAAAAGCTGCCCAGCACATTCAGATCATAGAATTCTGCGAACTCCCGGCCATAGCCGAAGGTCCCGGAGGCGGGAATCACCGGGTTTTTCAGCTCCACGCCGGCCAGCGAAACCGCGAGGCTCACCATACAATCTCCTCCTTCCGAAACACCGGGCCGTCTTTGCACACCCGGCGGGGGCCGTTTTCCGTCTCAATGGTGCAGCCCACACAGGCGCCGAAGCCGCAGGCCATCCGCGCCTCAAAGCTGAACTGGCCGCCCCGCAGCTGCGGCAGCGCATACACCGCCCGCAGCTGCGGCATGGGACCGCAGACAAACGCATAGTCGCATTCCGGTACGAACTTGCGGATACAGTCCGTCACAAAGCCCCTTGTGCCAAGCGACCCATCCTCCGTGGCAAGAAACAGAGGACAGCCCAGCGCGGCAAATTCCTCCGCATAGAACACATCCTCCGCGCTTCGGAAACCCAACGCCACCGTGGGCGCCAGTCCCATGCCCACCATGCGGCGGGCAAGGCCGTACAGCGGCGCAAGACCGATGCCGCCGCCCACCAGAATCGGATGCTCCCCGTGTTCTTCCGGAGAAAAGCCGTTGCCAAGCCCGGTGAGCAGACGGAAGCGCGTCCCCGGCGCGGAGGCAGCCAGCTCCGCCGTTCCCGCGCCCACCACGCGCACCAGCAGCAGCACACCGCCGTCCGTCCAGTTGGAAACGGAGAGGGGACGGCGCAGAAATTTATCCGGCAGCTCCAGATTGACGAACTGGCCTGGCCTGACAAATGCGGAGGCGTCGCCGGACAGCGTCAGCTCCCACACATCCCGGGTCAGGGAACGGGAACCCTCCAGCGTGAAAATTTTTTCTTCCATAGGCTATTCCTTTCCGTTGTCCAGATTTCCGTACACCGCTTCGCCGGCGCAGACCGTCAGGGCGACGGAGGCGCTGACCTGCCAACCGGCAAACGGTGTGGCGCGGCCCATGGAGCGAAATGCGGCGGGGTCGATGACATAAGGCGAACGAGGGTTGATCACCGTCAAATCTGCAGCCTCCCCCGGTGCCAGCGTCCCGCCCGGCAGGTGAAAAATCCGCCGGGGATTTACGCAGAGTTTCTCTGCCAGCACCGACAGAGGAAGGATTCCCGTTTCCACCAGATTTGTATACAGCAGCGGGAATGCGGTCTCCAGCCCCACAATACCGAAAGCGCTGCCCCGCAGCCCCTTTGCCTTCTCCCCGGCGGAGTGAGGCGCATGGTCGGTGGCGATACAGTCGATGGTTCCGTCCAGAATGCCGGCCAGCAGCGCGTCCCGATCCGATGCGGACCGTACCGGCGGATTCATCTTAAACCGGCCTTCATCCTGCAAATCGTCCTCACACAGCAGCAGGTAGTGCGGCGCGGTTTCGCAGGTTACGGGCAGCCCCTCCGCCTTGGCCCGCCGAATCATCTCCACGCTCTCTTTGGTGGAAACATGGCAGACATGGTATTGGCATCCGGTTTTTCGCACCAGCTTCAAATCCCGTTCCACCATCCGCCATTCGCTCTCGGAGGAGATGCCCGGAAAGCCGTGGGCACGCGCCCAGCGCCCGTCGTGAACGCAGCCGCCCTCCCGCAGCAGGGCATTGACCTCACAGTGCGCCACAATGGGCTTGTCCAATTCCTTCGCCCGTTCCATGGCGCGCTCCATCACCGTATCCTCCTGAACGCCGTGCCCGTCGTCGGAAAAGGCGACCACATCCGCCGCCATGCCCGCAAGATCCGCCAGTTCCCCGCCCTTTTGTCCCACCGTGATCGCCCCGTAGGGATAGACGTGAATGCGTGCATCCCGCCGAATGGCCTCTCGCTCCGCCCGCAGATGCGGGCGGCTGTCCGGCACCGGATTCAGGTTCGGCATGGCGCACACCGCCGTATAGCCGCCCGCGGCCGCCGCGGCCGTGCCGGAGGCAATGGTCTCCTTATAAGAAAATCCAGGCTCTCGAAGATGAACATGCACATCAACGAAACCTGGAAAAATAAAACAATCATTCACTTGAATCACGGAAAAACCATCCCGGGGAAGATCCGGGGAAACGGAAACAATACGTCCATTGGAAATGGAGAGATCCGACGGAATTAATCCTCCGTCCACATAAACGGCACCGCCGGTCAGCAGCAGATTCATAGAGAGCTCCTTTCTCTGCACCATGCTTCTGACGTTTTATTTTAACTTAAATTTTTTTTTCTGTCAATCTGTTTTTCCGTCAAAAGCGCACAAAAAGAGGGGGCGTTTCCGCCCTCTCTTTGGCTGTGCGGGCAGTTTTGTTTTACGGCTGGGGAACCGGAAGGCGCCGGGAAAGCCAGTCGTCATATGCCGCCGAAACCCGCGGCCAGTTCACAAGAAGCCACCAGTTGTCGAAATACTCACACACACGATCCTGATAATCCAGATAATAGGCGTGTTCCCACAAATCGCAGCAGAGCAGCGGATGCAGCGGATGCGGCGTAGTTTCTCCCCCGGTGCAGCACACGGACAGATCACCGTCCCTGTCTGCGCACAGCCAGAGCCAGCCCGTACCGAAATGCATCCGCGCCGCTGCCTTCATGGCGTTTTCCAGAACATCCATCGTACCAAAAGCGCGGGCGATTCCCCCGTCCAGCGGCGGAGCCAGCGCGGAAACCGGCGTGGCGGCAAGATTGGCAAAGTAGAGCGCATGATTAAAAACCGCGCCGGCACTGTTCCCCGCTCCCCGCCGAAATTCCGCCGGAAGCTCCGTCCAGTCCCGGCAGAGCTTTTCCAACGGCCACTTCTGATAGGCGGGTTCGTCCCGCAGCAGGCCGTTCAGTTTTTCAATATGCGCCGCAAAATGCCGATCGTGGTGAAAACGCAGTGTGCGGGCGGAAAGCTCGGGTTCCAGCTCGTCATATTCATAGTCCAGTGCGGGCAGCATGTAGGGATAGTGTTCGTCCATACCGTCACTCCTTTTGACTCATTCCCATCCAAACATACGCGCGCCGCT
This sequence comes from Dysosmobacter sp., assembly GCA_041859815.1. GTDB lineage: Bacteria > Bacillota > Clostridia > Oscillospirales > Oscillospiraceae > Oscillibacter. The sequence goes on from JBFLFX010000010.1 coordinate 7,447, forward strand.
CCTCGAATATGCAAAATCACCCCTCTAAAGGTGCAGCCACTTCGGCAATTCCCGCGAATAGTTTTCTCTCCGCGCGCCGCGGCGCCTTAAAAAAGCCCTATGAGTCCAGAGCCTTTCCGTTTTCCCTGAAGGGAATGGGACGGGGATTTCCAGCGGTGCCCGACAATTTTTCCAGCGCTTCCTCCGCCCGGCAGAGAGCCTGCCCGCAGCCGCCGGGAAGCAGGGCGCGCGCCTCTGCGGCGGACGCCCTGCGGAACGCGGAAATTTCATCCTGCGAAACAGCGGGCGTCCCGGATGCCTCCGCCAGAAAAAGAACCACGGTCTTGTCGAACGCGGCGGAACTGCATCGTGCATTTCCGCGCGAAAACCGCCCTGCAGAGTAACCCGCATGCCCGTCTCCTCCCGGATTTCCCGCAGCGCCGTCTGCGTTTCACTCTCGCCGGGCTCCATATGCCCTTTCGGAAAGCTCCATCTGCGGAAAGCGCTTTGCAGAAACAGCAAAAATTCCGGGCAGCCGCGGACCATCCTGTAAACAACCGCGCCGCAGGACTTACTTATAGTACAGCGGCTCAATCCAGCTGTCATAAAATTGCTCTGCAAAATGAACCGCCCGCGCAATCTGCGCCTGATTTGGTCTGAGAGCGTCGGGGGCCGCCACCAGCTTATCCTCCTCGTCATCCCGGCGGTGGACAATGCCCACCACTCTGCCGGTAAACGATTTCAGCGGGCGGCCCACTCCCAGAATATAGACGTCCAGCTCCTCTCCGTCCCCGCCGATCACGCCGGGCAGAAATCCGTAATTCAACGGGTAGACGAGGGAATACCCGCCGGAATTGTGGAGAAATCCCAAGGGGCGATCGACGGTCACGGTTACGGTTTTTCCGAGATAAAACCACACCGCCGCGTCCCGCAGAATCTGCCGGATGTATTCCGCCTTTCCGGCGGTGTAAGCTTCCCGATCCTCCGGAAAACGCTCTGCAAGCGCCTGTTTGAACTGCTCATACTTCCGTGCATTTTTCGGAAATTCATTTAAATAATCCCGGAAATTCAGATAATTGCGCCACTCCATGCCGCCGAATTTTACAACGTGAATGTGGTGCGTACGCGTATCCGCCGCAAAATCTCCGCAGACAAACAGCATCTGTCCGGCGGAATCGCCCCGCGGCCGGTGAAAAAAGCCCCGCGCTTCCAGCGCCGGAAGCAGGGGCATTACGGATTCAAAACTCTGCACCGCCACGGCAATGTCCAGAATGGGCTTGGCGGAAATTGCGGGAATGGCGGTGCTTCCGATCTGCTGAATCTCTTCTGCGGCGGATCCGAAAATTTCTCGCAGCTGCCGGATGGTCTGTGCCGCCGCAGGCTTCCATTCCTGGTCGTGGGGACACAGGTTCACAGTTCCCCGTAAAAGTCCAAGCACCCGCAGTTCCCCCCCTCACTGGCTTTTAAGATGAGATCATTCTATCATTTCCGGGCCGCCGAATCAATCCTGAGCGCGGAAAACGGCGCCTCCCGGATTGGGAAGCGCCGTCTGCGCGCTCAGTCTGCCAGCGTCTGATACCAATTCAGCAGTTCGGCTGCCTCGGCGCGGGTCGCCCAGTCTCTCGGGCGGAAAATTTCCACATCGTTTTTGGATGAGAACCCCATCTCGCGGAGGGTTTTCACGGAATTCAGCGCCCAGGAGTCAATCCGATCGTCGTCGAGATAGGAGACGGGCGTCTCCGTGCGGGCGGCGGTCTTTCCCTGCGCTGCGGCAACCCTGGAAACCATGGCATAAACCTGTTCGCGGGTCACCAGGGTTCTGGGCATAAATTTTCCGCCGCGCTCCCCGCGGACAATGCCGTTCTGTTTTGCCCATGCCGCAGCGGTCGCACAGTAGGCCCTGACGGGGATGTCGGAGAAGGAATATCTGGCGGAGGAGGCCGGTTTTCCGCAGGCGCGCCAAAGCGCCGTAACCGCCTGAGCACGGCTTAGATAGCGGTTGGGGTGCCAGCCGCTCCGATCGCCGGACATACAGCCGTTGGCGGCGAGATTCCGAATCGCGGGGTACGCCCAGTGAAATTTAAGATTTTTTTCATTGAAGCGCTGGGGATCGGAATTGGTTACGGATTTATACATGACATGATTCTGCGGCGTCACACCCCGCAGACGGAACAGCTCCTGTACGGTGACAAATTCATACCCCTGCGCCCGCAGCTTGTCGATGACCGGGCCGACCGCGTTGACATTGGCCTGCGTGGTGTCGTGCAGCAGAACGATGCCGCCGTCGCCGGCCTTTGCCAGAATGTTTTTCACCAGCTGGCCGGACCACACCTGCTTGCCGGAGGCGGCGTCCACGCTCCACAGAATAATCGGCGCATCCACGTCGGCAGCTACGCGGGGATTCCTTGCGCCGTAGGGCGGGCGAACCATAAAGCCCGTCTGTCCCGTGATGGCGGTAAGCTTTTCGCTGGTCTGCGCAACACCGTCGCGAATCTCCTGATCGCTCAGCCGTGTCAGGCGCTTGTGCTGGTATGTATGATTGGCAATCTGATGTCCCTCGGCAATCTCCCGCTCAACGACTTTCTCGTGTCCGTCAAGCCATTTCCCAACCAAAAAGAAGGTGGCTTTTGCGTGTTTTTCCTTCAGGATGTCCAGAACCTGAGGGGAATAAACGTTGCTGGGGCCGTCGTCAAAGGTCAGGGCAATGAGCTTGGTCTGCTGGGCGGCGGCGGCAACGGTCAGCGTCAGGCACACGGCCACGGTTATCAACAGGAGCCGCAGGGATTTCTTCATGATCTTATCTTCCTCTTTCCGTTTAAGGTAATACAGAATGCAAGGCGGGATGGCCATACGGACAACCATCCCGCCTTTAATAAAGACGATGCAGAACAACAATTTGTTTCATAAATTCAAAAAATTTCAAATTGTGTCCCTTAAAAATTCAAATACCGACGGCATCCTCGCCGGAGAAGCAAGGATTTGTCTCTTTTATCTGTTTTTGCAGGGATCGGACATGGAAACGGCCAGCAAACGGGTCAGATCGCGGGCGTGGCGGTACTCCTCCTCAGACAGGCGTTTAAGAATTTCCGCCAGACAGGGATCCAAGGTACTCTCCGCCGCGCGCAGATAATTCAGCCCGCCGCAGGTCTCCGCATGATAACGCTCCCGCAGGGCGGGGCACCAGGGGCCGATGTAAATGCGATCGAAACTCATCGACGGCTGATAGCAGCGGCCGGTGATTAAGTAGCAGACTGCCAGCAGCGTCCGCGCGTGTTCCGCTTCATTCCGGGCAATTGAGCGGATCGTCTGGCGCGCCGCGGGCGGTGCCTGACGGCAAAGCGCCATGTAATAGCGGTGATCGGACAATTCATCTTCGATAAAGCCCTCCAGTATATTCAACATCTCACCAGCGGCGGCGCCCATACAGCAAACGCCGGCTTCGGACGTCTCCGGATCCGGCGTATCAACCGGGTCGGCCTGAAGCTCCATCGCCGCCGCCGCGCCGGCGTACGGTGTCAGGCTGGGAGACACGCGTTTCCAGATCTGATCAAATTTGCGGAAGTCATAGGGAGCGGAATTCTTTGGATCCTGCGATTTTTCCTCCATAACGGCAACCCTCCTTTTCCTGACAGCCTATGCGGTAAATTCCCGTCTGGTGCCGCGGATTCTCCAAGCCGCTGAATTTTTACTGAAAGAGTGTGGTATCTTGCTTTTCCGGGGATACTCTGCTATATTAAAATAGTTACGGCAATCTTTTCCGCGTTTTGACAAAGGAGGAACCCCATAATATGCTGGAACTGAAACATATCAGTTACTCTGTTCATGACGAGGGCGGGGAACTGGGCATCCTGAACGATATCGAACTCACCATTCCCGAACACAAGCTGGTGGTGCTGACCGGCCCCAACGGCGGCGGCAAGACGACGCTGGCCAAGATCATTATGGGCCTTGTCCGGCCCACTGCCGGGCAGATCCTCTGGAACGGCGAGGATGTAACCAATCTGAGCATCACGGAACGCGCAAAGCGCGGCATCAGCTACGGTTTTCAGCAGCCGGCGCGCTTTAAGGGCATTACCGTCCGGAATCTGCTGACCATCGCGGCGGGCGACGATCATCTCTCCAAAGATCGCTGCTGCCAGTATCTGACGCGGGTCGGCCTGTGCGCCAACGACTATCTTGACCGCGAGGTGGACACTTCTCTCTCCGGCGGCGAAGTGAAACGCATTGAGATTGCCACCATCCTCGCCCGGAACTCCGCGCTGATGATTTTCGATGAGCCGGAGGCGGGCATCGACCTATGGAGCTTCACCCGCCTGACGAAAACCTTCGAGCAGATTCACCGGAAGGGCAAAGCCACCATGGTGATTATCTCCCATCAGGAGCGGATTATCTCCCTGGCGGACGAGGTAATCGTGGTGGGCGGCGGCACCATTCAGCGCCGCGGCTCCGCGCAGGAAATTCTGCCCCAGATTCTGGGCGATACACTGGGTTCCTGCCCGGTGCTTGGAAAGGAGAGTGCCTGCTGATGATGGACAACGAAGTGGATCGGGAGCTTCTGGAGAAAATCGCGGATCTCGTCGGCAAGCCCGTGGGGGCATTCCATATCCGCAAAGACTGCGGGTGCGACGGGATTCAGAGCACGGAACATATCCAGGTGACGGAGAAAACCGACAAGGCGGGCATCGATCTCCACATTAAAGACGGCACAAAGGGTGAGTCCTGCCACATTCCCGTGATTATCACCAAACCCGGAATTGAAGAAAAAGTTTACAACGACTTCTACGTGGGTAAGGACTGCAATGTGGACATCATCGCGGGCTGCGGCATCCACAATTGCGGCGACCAGACCTCCCGGCACGACGGCGTGCATACATTTTACGTGGGGGAGGGCTCCCATGTACATTATGTGGAAAAGCACTACGGCGAGGGCGACGGCAGGGGCGGGCGAATTATGAACCCGGAAACCATCGTCTATTTGGAGGCGGGCGCCTCCATTCAAATGGATACAAGCCAAATCGGCGGCATTGATTCCACCAGACGCTATACCAAGATCGTCTGCAAAAAGGACGCCGAAGCCGTGATTATGGAGCGCCTGCTCACCCACGGCGATCAGACGGCGGAGTCCAACATGGATATTGTTCTGGACGGTGAAAATTCAAGAGGCCGCGTAATCTCCCGCTCCGTGGCGCGGGATCGCTCCACGCAGCTTTTCAAGCCCTGCGTACAGGGCAATAACAAATGTTTTGGCCATGTGCAGTGCGATTCCATTATCATGGACAGCGCTAAAATCCGCTCCGTGCCGGAAATCGCCGCGTACTCCACCGAGGCGCAGCTGATTCACGAGGCCGCCATCGGCAAGATTGCCGGCGATCAGCTTTTGAAGCTGGAGACGCTGGGCCTGACCGAAGAAGAAGCGGAGGACCGCATTCTCAAAGGCTTCATGGCATAATCCCTGTCAGGCGCGAGACGCGCGTCCGATGACGGGCCGGGTAGCGTGCGGCGGACGCTGCAATAGGAGATGATTTTGAAGCGGCCGGTGTGAAAGTGATGAAAAACGGGAGAAACCATAGAATTTCGTGGTTTCTCCCGTTCAATTACTGCAGGTATCCCGCAGAAACGCTTTTTGCGGCATCCCTCTTGCCGTACGCGGGCAATTTGAGCATACATCCGCCATGCCCTTTGAAGAAAAAATGCCGCTCGGCTCAGGGACACGGCGCCTCTCCGGCCAAGGGCGGCGGGGCTTACCCGGAAAATGCTGAATAATGAGGGATCGTTGAAAGAGGAAGGGCGTGAAGGAATCATGGCGGCAACCTATGACAAACAATTTAAAAAAAAAGCGGTACGCCTGTCCGATGACGTGGGCGTGAGAAACGCCTCCGAGCAGCTGGGAATTCCCTATTATACGCTGGCGGACTGGCGGAGGCAGCGGAAGCGCTGGGGGGACGCCGCATTTACCGGCAGCGGACACCCGCATCGATCCAAACGCCAGCGGGAGTGCGGGCCGGAGCGCAAAAACGCGGAACCGCGCCAGGCAATCGAACGGCTGAAAGATGCGCTGGGCTTTTTCATAAAAGAACGGAGAAAGTAAGGCCGAACAGGCGGTACGCGCCTCGTGGCTTTTGCCGGAAGGACGAAGCGCACGGGCTTTGTGCCCGGGGGCGCAGCTGAGCGTGCCCCGGCGGAACGGCCGTTGGGCACCCGCCAGGTTCCACAGCAGACCGCCCACCAGGCTCTTTCCTGCAGGCGGGCAGCCCGAAAAATCAAGCGCGGCAAAATTCTGTCGTTTCCGCGCGATCGGCGGCGGCGAACAAAGGGGATCCCCCTTTTCATCGGCGAAGCCGGGAGGCTGGGGCAGGGACCGCAAAATACAAAAGCAGCAAAATCGGGCCGTCTTTCGGCGGAATGCCGTTTTGCCGCAGAAAGAAATATATTTTCCCTCCTCCAAGCGCCTTCATTTCATGGTTTTTTTGCAGGAGTTTTTCTTGTGATCGTGCGTAATTAAATTTTCCCCCGGCAGAGGAACTTTTTTCGGCGCATTTCATCTAAAATATCAGAAATTTCTGAAGATTTCAACTGCCCTGCATCGTTATTCTTCTTGAGCGCAAATTGCATTTTCCACGCCGTCCCCCTTTGGGATGCCGCGCGTCTCCTGTTCTTTTCGAGAATGCTTGACATTCCATGAACGGCGCATTATACTCATTGTACTAATACGATGATACAATCAACCGGCTTAGCCGCCCTTGCGGCAGCAAGAGGTTTTGAACCACGGGAGGCGGATAAAATTTGAAAAACATACTCTCTTACATTGAGGCGGCCGCAGAGCAGTATCCCGGCAAGGTTGCGCTCTCCGACGGAGACGCCAAGCTGACCTATCAGGAGCTTCTCCAGCATGCCAAGCGCGTGGGCTGCCGCTTGGGAAACATGGGATTCCGCAGACGGCCCATCGCCATCCTTCTGGATAAATCGCCGGAGTGCGCGGCAGCCATGCTGGGCGTCGCCTACAGCGGAAATTTTTATGCCGTGCTGGATTCTTCGGTTCCGTTCGATCGGATTTTGAAGATCTTTGAGACGCTGCATCCGGCGGCGCTGCTGACGGACAGAGCCCATATGGACAAGGCGCAGATCGTCTCCGGCAACACCGAAAAGGTGGCGTACGAATCCGCGCTGGAAGAACCGATTTCCGACAATTTTCTGCTCTCCATACGGCAGGATATGACGGAAAACGATCCGCTCTATGTCCTCTATACCTCCGGATCCACGGGCCGGCCAAAGGGGGCGGTGATTACGCACCGGGCGGTGATTTCCTATACGCAGTGGGTCATCGACACGTTTCAAATCGACAGTAATACCGTGTTCGGCAGCCAGACGCCGTTTTATTTCAGCATGTCCGTAACCGATTTGTACAGTTCGCTCCGCACCGGAGCCCGGCTGCAGATCATTCCGAAAAAGCTGTTCTCTTTTCCCATGATGCTGATCCGCTATATGAACCAGTATGCCGTGAACACAATCTATTGGGTGCCGTCGGCGCTGTGCCTGGTGGCACACTGGGACACCTTCGCCTACGACAAGCCGAGGTACTTGAAAAAAGTGCTGTTTGCCGGTGAAATCATGCCGGTCAACCAACTGAACTATTGGCGCAGGCATTTCCCGGACCTTCTGTACGCCAATCTATTCGGCCCCACGGAAGCCACGGATATCTGCACCTATTATGTGGTGGATCGCGTCTTTACCGGCAGCGAATCCCTGCCCATCGGCCGCGCCTGCGAGAACAGCCGCGTTTTCCTGCTGGATAAAAACGACCGGGAGGCCGACCGCGGTGAAATCTGCGTCTCCGGTCCAACACTGGCCCGCGGTTATTATAACGACCCCGAAAAAACCGCCGCCGCGTTTGTGCAGAACCCGCTGAATTCCGCCTATCCGGAAGTGATTTACCGCACGGGCGATCTGGCGGAGCGGGACGCGCAGGGTGAGCTGCGCTATCTGGGCCGCAGGGACTGTCAGATTAAGCACATGGGCTACCGCATCGAGCCGGGCGAGATCGAAGCTGCCGCCGTCGCGTCCATCGGCGTGGAGCTGTGCGCCTGCATCTATGACGAACAGGCGGATCGCCTGATCCTCTTCTATCAGGGCACCGCCGATCCATCGGCTCTGATCAACGCGCTGCGGAACCGCGTGCCGGAATATATGGTTCCGAACAAGGTCATCCGCATGGGTGCTTTGCCTTACAACGCCAATGGAAAAATCGACCGAAAGCAGTTAAAGGCAACCTACCGCGAAGAAAAAGAAAATCTAAAAAAGGATGAAGGCAAAGAACATGGAAAATCTGGACAAAGTTATTAAAATTCTCGAAGATATTAAACCCGGCGTGGACTATCGCAAAGAGGACAATCTGTTTGAGGGGCATATTCTGGCTTCTCTGGAAATTATGATGCTGGTTTCCGAGCTGAACAGCACATTTGACATCTCCATCACACTTCCGTACATCAAACCCGAAAATTTCCGCTCCGCGCAAACGATCTGCGCGATGGTTGAGCAGGTTTTGGACGAGGACTGAGCGTTTATGCAATACAATTCCTGGCTGTACCTCCTGGTGTTTCTCGGAGCCACGGTTCTCTGCTATTATCTGGTTCCCCTGAAACACCGCTGGATCGTCCTGCTGGCGGCCAGCGGGGTATTTTACTGGATTTCGTGCCGATGGCTGATTCTGGTGCTCCCGCTGACCACCGTTCCCCTGTATTTCGGAACCCTGCGGATTGACCGGAACCGCCAAGATTTTAAAAATAAAAAGGCGGAATTGGAGCGCGCGGCGCGAAAAGCGCTGAAAGCCCGCACGGAAACCCGGAACCGCCATTTGCTGACGGCGCTGTGCTGTGTGGCGTTCGGCATTCTGTTTTTCACGAAATATTTTAATTTTGCCGCAGGCAATTTGAATCTGCTGCTCCGTCATCTCAGCGCGTCCGCGCAGATTCCGCAGCTTCGCCTGCTGATGCCGCTGGGAATTTCGTTTTACACGCTCTCGGCGGTCAGCTATGTGGCGGACGTCTCCAACGGCGTCTGCCGCGCGCAGGCCAATTATTGGAAACTGCTCCTGTTTTTGATATTTTTTCCCGTTATCACGGAAGGCCCTATCTGCCGATACAGCCAGCTGGGAAAGTCGGTGTCGGAGGGGCATTCGTTTCACTACCGTTCCTTTTGCTTCGGCCTTCAGCTGATTGTCTGGGGACTTTTTCAAAAAGTCGTGCTGGCGGATCGGCTGGATCAGTTTGTGGGCAATATCTTTAAAAATTACCGCACCTACAGCGGCGGGGTGGTGATATTCACCGTAATCGTCTATACCTTTCAGATTTACATGGATTTTTCCGGCTGCGTGGACATTGCCCGAGGCAGTGCCGAGTTATTCGGCATCTTCCTGCCGGAAAATTTCCGCCGTCCCTTTTTCTCCATCTCCGTCAACGATTTCTGGCGCCGCTGGCACATTACGCTGGGCGCATGGCTGCGGGACTACATTTTCTACCCGCTGTCCATGAGCCGCCCGCTTCAGGCGCTGAGCGCCCACAGCCGCAAGCACGTCAGCGCTTATTACGCCTCCACGGTCTCCGCTCTGATTGCTCTGCTGGCAGTATGGTTCGGCAACGGCATCTGGCATGGCGCAGCATGGAAATACGTCTGCTACGGTCTGTATTACTACGCGATTACCGCCATGGGCCTGCTGCTGGAACCCGCTTTCGTGCGGGTACGGCAGGCGCTGCGGCTTAGCCCGGCACAAAAAGGCTACCACCTTTTCCAGATTCTCCGCACCTTCGTCCTGGTCAATCTGGGTATGCTGATTTTCCGCGCGGACTCGCTGGGTACGGCATGGTCGATGTTCTTATCCGTTTTCCGCCCCTATGCCGGAAGTCTGGCGCAGGTGTGCAGGGAGCAGGGGCTTCCCGTGGGACAGGCCCTGATTGCCGGCGGCGGCGCGGTTTTGGTTTTTCTGGTCAGCCTGTACCGGGAACGGGGCGTCAGCATACGGGGAAGCATTGCCGCCAAACCGATTTCCGTCCGCTGGGGAATTTATATTGCCGCCGTGCTTCTGGTCGTGATTGCCGGCGCTTACGGTCCCGGCTTCGGCGCGGTTGACTTCATCTATGCACAGTTTTGAGGGTACACGCTATGAAAAATTTTTATTCGGCACATCGCCCGCTCTGCAAGATTCTCTCGTTCGCTTTGGTATTGGTTCTGATCCTGGAGGGGCTTTCCTGGCTCTCCGTCTCGCTGGATCGCAACCGCGATCCCATGCTGAACCACTCCACCTCCTGTTTTTTTGAAGAGCCGAAAAATACCATTGACGTACTGGCCATCGGCACCAGCGACGTATACAGTTCCGTGGCGCCGCTGGAATGGTGGAAGCAGTACGGCTACACGGGTTATGCCTGGGGCGAACCATCCCAGCGGATCTTTGAAACCTACGTATATCTAAAAAAGATTTACAAAAAGCAGCGTCCCCGCGTCGTCTTTCTGGAAGTCGGCGATCTGTATCGCGACAGTACCAACGCACAGGTGCTGGACAGCATCGTACGGACGTTTTTGGGGCAGATTTTTCCGCTGGTCATTTACCATCGGAATTTTAGCCCCGTAAAATTTCTGAATCTCGGGGCGCCGCTCCGCTCCGTCACAAAAGGCTACCTGCTCCGGGGCGATACCGTCCCCTGCGAGGGCAGTCAGGATTACAGCAAACGCTACAAAAAGCCCACGCCCATCAATCCATACTGCGCAAAAGAGCTGGCCCGCTGTGTTGACTTGTGCGAAACTCACGGCTCTTATGTGGTGTTGCTCTCGATTCCCGACCGTTCCAGCTGGAGCATCGGCAGGCATTACGCCATCAAAAAGCTGGCGCGGCAGTGCGGCGTTCCCTATATGGACTTGAACACGGCAATGCGGCGCAAAATCAACTGGAAAACGGATTCCGCCGACGGCGGCATGCACATGAACTACCGCGGCGCAAAAAAGTCTCCGACTTTTTGGGGAATTATCTGCACAGAAACTTTGCGCTCCCGGATCACCGCAGCAGCAGCGCCTATGCGCCGTGGAACACCGACTATCGGAAATACGCAAAAGCGATCCGCAATCCAAAGCTCTATCGGGAGGATCGGCTTCAGAAGATGATGATCGTATAAAAATGGGAACCGCCCCTCGGCGGTTCTCTTTTTTTAATGCGGCATCAGCGTAAACCCCACAACTGCGGAAAATATACCCAGAATCGCACCGGCCGCCACATCTCGGACAAAATGAACGCCGGACAGCACCCGCGCCGCCGCCAGAACCGCCGCCATTCCCAGCAGCACTTCCCCCAGCGGCGGGAGAATGTACAGCATGGAGGTGGCAATCACGCAGATGGAAAAGATATGACGGCTGGGAAAAGAATTTCCCCGCGTGTCTTTGTCAATGAGCGGTGGAAGCTCATAGACTTCATAGGGCCGCGGCCAGTTGAGAATGCGGCGGAAAACGCTCAGCACCACAAAAGAAACACCGCAGGTCAGCACCAGACAAATGACTGCCGGACTTCGCTTCATCGTCAGCCAGATCACGACGAAAATGAAAGCGGCATAAGTAAATCCGGTACACAGCAGGTTCAGTGCCCGCAGCATTTTGAGCCGGAAAGGCTTCGCGCGGAACCAGTCGAATATTTTTAAAAGCTGTTCCTTTTTCATTTCGTTCCTCCAATCCGGTATAGTGTACCGCTTTCAGCGGCAAATTTCATCCCCTTTCTAAAATTTTTCCGCGATTTGGGGAAATTTCCGGAGGATAAAAGCACTTTCCGGGTTCCGCGCTTCAGAGAATCTGAAAAATTCCGGCGGCCAATCAGTCGGAAAGAGTCCGGGCGTCTGCCCGGACTCTTCCTGCCGCTCGTCACCGTTCCAGATTCAAACCGGTGTCCTTATGGAATACATGGGCGACATTGCCGCCAAAGGTGAACGCAATGCTCTGCCCCGGGCCGAAATTCACGCTGCGCGGCCCCTGCAAATCCATAGTCTGCACAATGATAATCGTATCACGGCCGCAGGCGCTGAGATGCAGATGCACGGCGGAGCCCATCATCTCGGACACATCTACGATGCCGTGTACCCGGTTATCGCCCTCGCCTGCCAACAGGATATGCTCCGGCCGCACCCCCAGCGTCACAGCCTGCGGCTCCACGCCGCGCGCTTTCAGATTCGCCTGCTTTCCCCTGGACAGCACAACATGGGAATTTTCCAAGTCAACCGCATACTGACCGTCCGGATCGCGCACCAGTTCCGCGTCGAAGAAGTTCATCTGCGGCATCCCGATGAAGCCCGCTACAAAAAGGTTGGCGGGGTGATCGAACACCTGCTGAGGCGTCCCGATCTGCTGAATCACGCCGTCCTTCATAATGACAATGCGGTCGCCCAGAGTCATGGCTTCCGTCTGATCGTGCGTTACATAGATAAACGTCGTATCAATCCGCTGGCGCAATTTGAGGATCTCCGCGCGCATCTGGTTGCGCAGCTTGGCATCCAGATTGGACAGCGGCTCATCCATCAGAAAAACCTTTGGATCGCGCACGATGGCGCGGCCAATCGCAACGCGCTGGCGCTGTCCGCCGGAGAGCGCCTTGGGCCTGCGATCCAGATATTCCGTAATATCCAGAATCGCCGCGGCCTCCCGTACTTTCCTATCAATCTCCTCTTTCGGCGCTTTCTTCAGCTTCAGGGAAAACGCCAGATTCTCATATACCGTCATATGCGGATACAGCGCGTAGTTCTGGAATACCATGGCAATATCCCGATCTTTCGGCGGCACGTCATTCACGAGCTTTCCGTCAATCCGCAGTTCCCCGCCTGAGACTTCCTCCAGACCCGCAATCATGCGCAGCGTGGTGGATTTTCCGCAGCCGGAAGGGCCGACCAGCACGATAAATTCCCTGTCCGCAACCTCCAGATTGAAGTCCCGCACCGCAATTACGCCCTCCGGCGTAATCTGCAGGTTCGCGGATTTTTCCGCCCCGCCCTTTCTGCGGGATTTCCTCTCCGTGTTGGGGTAAACTTTCCCGATGTTTTTCAGCGATACAGTTGCCATACGCTCCAGTTCCGGCGAACCCGCCTCCGCATCATCCGCCTCGCAGCCGCCCCTGGCGCACCGCATTACGACAGGTCTCCACACTGCCGCACCGTGAACTGAACGGATTTTCCCTCCATTTCCTGATCTGAACGCGCGATTTTGTGGAGTCGTGCGCCCGATTGGACTGTTTGCAGAAATAAAACGTTTAATAGGATAAAAAGCTTTGCTTTTTAAGAATATCATACTTTTTTCCGCCTGTAAAGGCGGGAAAACGGCAAATACCCCGATATAATACAGAGAAATTCCCTGTTCGCGGCGTTCCGCTTATTTTTCCAAAATACAACAATTTTTTTGTGGTTATTGCCAGAAAATGATTGCATATTTTATGCAAAAGTTTATAATGAAAACGAGATTCTTTGAAAAGGAGCGCCGGCCATGCTCATTCTGCTAAACATTTTGAATGTGTTTTTCGCTTTTCTTCTGGCCGTTTCCGTCATTTATGGAATTGTTTATCTGATTGTCGCACTCTGCCATAAGATCTGTTATGCAGAACCGGAGGCCCGGAAAAATCACTGCTATGCGGCAGTCATCTGCGCCCGAAACGAAGAAGCCGTTATCGGCGAACTGGTGCAGAGTCTGCATCGGCAGAACTATCCGGAGGATAAGCTGGACATCTTTGTGGTGGCGGACAACTGTACCGATTCCACGGCGGAAGCCGCCCAACTTGCCGGCGCCGTGGTAATCCGGCGTCAAAACCGTGCGGAAGTCGGCAAAGGCTATGCGTTGGATTTTCTGTTTCACCGGATCCTCAGCACTAAAAACCAGCGCGGCTACGCGGGGTATTTCATTTTTGACGCGGACAATATTGTGGATGAAAACTTTGTCTCGGAAATGAACAAGACCTACGACCGCGGCCATTATGATGCCATCACATGCTATCGGAACTCCAAAAATTTCAGTTCCAACTGGATCTCCGCCGGATATTCCATCTGGTTTTTGGATATTCCATCTGGTTTTTGCGGCAGTCACGCTTTTTGAATTTTCCCCGCAGCATTCTCGGGCTGAACTGCACCGTGGGAGGGACCGGTTTCTTTGTCTCAGATCGTCTGATTCGGGAAAACGGCGGCTGGCCGTTCCATCTTTTGACAGAGGATATCGAATTTTCCGCCAACTGCGCGGTGCGCGGCCGTTCCATCGGCTACTGCGACCGCGCCATGGTGTTTGACGAGCAACCCACCGTATTCCACCAATCCTGGGATCAGCGGCTCCGCTGGTCAAAGGGGTTTTACCAGGTAAACGCCAGATACGGCCCCTCCCTGACCCGTGAAATTTTTCACGGCGGGCGGCATGGGCTTTCCTGCTGGGACGTGCTGATGAATCTGATGCCGGGGCTGCTGGCACTGGCGGGCGTCTTTCTGGCCGAAGGCATAGTCTGTACATTTTTTCTGACACAGCCCGCGTCCGCCGGCGCGCTGGCAAATACATTTTGTTCTATCCTGCTCTGGGGCGTCGGAATCGGGTACTATGTCATCATGCTTTTGTGCGGCCTTGTAACCGTCCTGTCGGAATGGCGCCGGATTCCCGCCAGGCCGGGAGAAAAGCTGCGGTACCTGCCCCTGTTTCCCATTTTTATGCTGACCTATCTTCCGATTGCCGTTACCGCACTATTTCGCAAGGTCGAGTGGAAGCCTATTCACCACTCTTCCGCAGCGCAAACCGCAAAGCTAAAACGATACTAGCTGTGAAGACAGCCCGCAGACATTGTCTGCGGGCTGTTTCTCTCAGTTTTCTCCCATTCAGCGGCGCCCTTCCCCTCATAGGCCTCCGCGCTGCAAATAAACGCGCGGCCCATGCTGTGAATCCCCGCCGCATTCTGTCTCTCCGCATCAACGGGCGAGTCCCGGCACCGCCCCCTGCCTGCCGCCGCGCATGGGCGCTGCCCGCCCGGCGGCAGACAGCGCTTTTCCTCACCGCTCCTCAGCGTTTTAAATACTGCCGCACCAGCAGCAGCCGGGAAACGGAACTGCCCTGATTCATAATCGCCCATGGCCGTTCGGAGGCAAACCGGAGCGCATCCCGCTCTTCAAGAATCCATATTTTTCCATCTGCCTTCAGCCACGCAGTGCCGGAAATCACCGTTGCTGTGCAAACGCAGCCGGGAATATCCGGCTGCGGCACATATTTTCCGCTGATGTACACATCCAGAAACGCAGTGTCCATGCGGGTTCGTTCCTCATATCGCATGGAATCCCGCAGTTGTACTCTCCCACCGTCCAGACGGCAGGGCAGATGATCGAGCTCCCGCGAGAGGCACAACGGTTCAAAATTGTCGTTCCGCAGAAGCTCCTCCGCCGGAATTTTCAGCGCAGACGCCAGCTTTTCCAGAATCGCCACGGAGGGATTTGCCTCTCCGCGCTCAATCTGTCCCAGCATGCTGCGGGAAACCCCCGCCAGCGCCGCCGTATGTTCCAAGCTCAGTTTCTGCGCTTTTCGGATCCGTCTCATATTTTCAGCGACTGCCGCATTCAGTTTCATGCGCTTCCCTTTCAAAAAGGATATTATAATATCTTTTTTTATTTTTATAATATCCCCTTGCATCCATTTCGTCAATCAATTTTTATAAAAAGAGGCGGGAAAATTCCCGCCTCTTTTCAAGCAATCAAATCCGCTTCCATTTTACGCCGCCGGGCAGATCGGTCAGTTCAACGCCCAGTTTCTTCAGCTCGTCACGGATGCGATCTGCCTCCGTGAAATTCTTCGCTTTTTTCGCATCGGCACGCTGCCGTATCAGCGCGTCGACAGCGGGATCTCCCTCTCCCTCGATGACAAGCCCTCCGGCGGCGGTGGCATTCTTCTTTGCAGATTCATCCGCGGCGCGCTTTTTTCCGGCGCGATCCAGCAGTCCCAGCCCCAGCACCGTGTCAAAGTCCGCCAGCGCCGCCAACTTGGTAGCGTCGTTGGTTCGGTATTTCAGAACGTTGTACAGCACCGTCACCGCCTGCGCGGTAGCCAGATCGTTATCCATGGCGGCGCAGAACTGGCCCTTCAATGTCTTTATGGCCTCCCCGTCAATCGGGCCGGCATCCCTCGGGTTCAGGGCGGCAATCTTGCCGATCAGCTTTTCATAAGTCACTTTGGCATTGTTCAGATTGTCATAGCTGAACACCAGCGTCCGGCGGTAATGGGACTGGAGGCAGAACAAGCGGTATACCAGCGGATCGTAGCCCTTTTGCTCCAGCCGGGAAACCGTCAAAAATTCGCCCTTGGATTTGGACATCTTGCCCTCCTGCGTGTTGAGGTGCATCACATGCACCCACCAGTTGCACCAGTGATGTCCCAAATAGGATTCGGACTGGGCAATCTCGTTGGTGTGATGGGGAAACGCATTGTCGATTCCGCCGCAGTGGATGTCCAAATCCTCGCCCAGATATTTCATGGCAATGCCGGAGCATTCAATGTGCCAGCCGGGATAGCCGACGCCCCAGGGAGAATCCCATTTCAGCGCCTGATCCTCAAATTTCGATTTGGTAAACCAGAGGACAAAATCGTTTTTATTGCGTTTGTTGGGATCCTCCTCCACGCCCTCCCGGACGCCGACCGCCAAATCCTCTTCCTTATACTCGTTAAAAATATAATACCGCGCCAGCTTTGAAGTGTCAAAATATACATTGCCGCCCGCCCGGTAGGCATAACCGGTGTCCAGCAGCTTTGTGATGATTTTGATATACACGTCAATGCAGCCGGTGGCTGGCTGCACCACATCGGGCCGCTTGATATTCAGCTTGCGGCAGTCCTCAAAAAACGCATCCGTGTAATACCGGGCAATTTCCAGAACAGTCTTGTGCTCCCGGTGCGCGCCCTTGAGCATCTTATCCTCGCCGGTATCCGCATCTGAGGTAAGATGCCCCACATCCGTAATATTCATGACGCGGCGGACATTGTAGCCCTGATAGCGCAGGTATTTCTCCAGCACGTCCTCCATCAGATAGGAACGCAGATTGCCGATGTGGGCAAAATGGTATACCGTGGGGCCGCAGGTATACATTTTGACAATATCGGGGTGATTTGGCCGAAACTCCTGTTTGGTGTGTGTCGCGGAATTATACAGCTGCATAAAATCACGCAGTCCTTTCTTCTATGCTCCTGCGGAGCAATCTTGTTCTGATACAAAAGGCAAACGCCTCCCGTACCAAAAGGTACGAGAGGCGATTAATCGCGGTTCCACTCTCATTTATTACTCATGCCGGCCGATAACGGCAGCCGCGCCGGGGCCATTGCGCCCGCGCTCCCGGATGCACTTCGCCACTCCCCGCCGCAAACGCGCTTTCAGCCCCCGGCGCATTTTCTCTGCCCGACAAAAAAGTCGCTACTCTTTCCGATCTTCACGCTGCTTTATTTTCGTATCTTAGCAGGATTCCGCCGCCGTGTCAAGCGCAGCGGCGGAATTCCGGCAAAATCACTCTTTCTGCGCCTGAATATGCTTTGCCACCTTGCGATCTTCACACTTGATGTGATTCACCAGCCAATCGCCCATCCGCCGGTTGATCTCACCCACAAGCTGAAGAGACGGCCCCTCGTTTTGAAGGCGGCCGGAAAGCTCGTTCACCACTTTCACAAATTCCGCGTGATACTTTTTGTGATTTACATAATCCGGATATCCGGACTGAATCTGAAGCAGCTCTTCGTGCGTAAAATGGGTCCTGGTGTACTGGATCAGAAAATCCATCGTATTGCCGACTTCTTCCCTTCCTTTGCCGGAAGAACAGGCGGCCAGCAATTTATTCAGCGCCTGAATCAGCTGCTGATGTTCCGTATCAATTTGAAGATTCCCGGTTTCAAGCTCTTTTGACCATGTAAAGGCCATTATAAATCCCCCCTGCGATTTTAATTTTTCTCTTCAAACGGGCAATTTCAGGCCGTGGCGATAATATCCCGGTTCTTTACAAAATACTCCGCGCCGGAATACAGCGTGGTCAGGGTAATCACAGCCACGCAGACCGTATTCAGCAGCGCCGGAATCGGCAGGAACATCAGGATAATACAAACCATGGTAGACGCCGTCTTCACTTTCCCGGACCAGCCGGCCGCAATCACCCGCCCCTTATCGGAGGCAATCATTCGCAGTCCGCTGACGGCAAACTCACGGCAGATGACAATCAGCAGCGCCCACGCGGGCATTTGATGGGTTTCCACAAACCAGAGCATCGCCGCCGTCACCAGCATCTTGTCCGCCAGCGGGTCGGCAAACTTTCCGAAATCCGTAATCAGGTTGCGGGAACGGGCAATTTTGCCGTCCAGCCAATCCGTCAGACTGGCAATGATAAAAATTGCCAGCGCCACATAATTTGCGCCGGGAAACCCCCAATACAGCACAATCATAAAAACAGGAATCAAGATAATACGCATTAGGGTCAATTTATTGGGCAGATTCATTTTTCAATCCTTCTTTCCCTGCCTTGCGCGCGGGAAGCTTCGTCCGCCCGCAGGCACGCTCTCCGGTCAGTTCGCCGTCCATCACGCCGGTAAGCCGGACGTTCACAAAGGTGCCGGGTTCCGTCTCCTCCTCCGAGGTAAAAAGAATATTGCCGTCGATTCCCGGGGATTCTGCGTAGCTGCGGCCCGTGTACATCTGTGCCTGCGGATCAACCCCCTCGCACAGCACTTCCCGGGTCTCGCCCAGACAGGAATCATTGTACGCGTCCATGATGTCGGACTGCACATCCTCCACCAGTTCCTTGCGGCGGACCGCCTCCTCCATGGAAACGTGTTCCATTTTCACAGCGGCAGCGCCCTCTTCCGGAGAGAAGGGAAACACGCCGGCACGCTCGATTTTCACCTGCCGCAAAAATTCGCACAGCTCCTCGAACGCTGCATCGTCCTCATAGGGCAATCCCGTAATCAGGCTGGTTCGCAGCACCAAACCCGGAATCCGCCGCCGGAGCCTGGCAAACAGCGCCGTCAAATCCGCCTTGGTGTCCCGGCGGTTCATCTTTTTGAGGATTGTGTCGTTGCAGTGCTGAATGGGCAGGTCGATATACTTGCAGATCTTAGGTTCGGAGGCAATGGTGTCAATCAGTTCCTCCGTGATTTCGTCGGGATAGAGATAGTGCAGACGAATCCAGTGGAAGTCCAGCTTGCAGAGCTTCCGGAGCAGTTCCGCCAGATGGTGTCTGCCGTCGAAATCGGTGCCGTAGCGGGTGATGTCCTGCGCAATCACAATACACTCCTTCACGCCGGCACCCGCCAGCTCCCGGGCCTCTTCCAGCAGGCCGTCCATGGGACGGGAGCGGTAACGGCCGCGGATGGAGGGAATCACGCAGTAGGCACAGTGATTGTCGCAGCCCTCCGCAATACGGAGATAGGCATACCAGGGCGGCGTAGTCAAAATTCGCTCCCCCGCCTGCTCGCAGCTGTGGATGTCCCCGAAGCTTGCGGGATGTCCGCCTGCCATGGCCGCCTCAACGGCGGGCACAATCTCGCCGTAGCTGCCGGTTCCAAGGATGCCGTCCACCTCGGGCAGCTCCTCCGTCACCTGTCTCTGATACCGCTGCGCCATGCAGCCGGTCACCAGGATTTTCTTGACCGCCCCCGCCTTTTTCAGCTCCGCCATCTGCAGGATGTTGTCAATGGCCTCTTCCACCGCGCTCTGCAAAAATCCGCAGGTGTTGACAACCACCACATCCGCCCCTTCCGGCTCAGTCTGAAGGCGGTGGCCCGCTTTTTGGACCAACGCCATCATCTGCTCGCAGTTCACCTGATTTTTGGCGCAGCCCAGGGAAATAAACGCAACGTTGTAACTCAAATTCTTTCCTCCGCTTCACTCTATCTCTAAAATACGGAAATTATTTATTCTTCCGCCTCCGGCAGGCCGTCGGTATAGCGCCCAAGCGCTTCCCGCACATCGCTCCAGCGGAATCCCCGGCGCGCCAGCGCATCCGACGCCCGCTTCATGTCCCGCTCGTCCGGCGTCCCTCCCCGAAAGCGGCCCCGCAGAAACCGGTCGATGACCGTCCGCGGTGCAGGCGCGGTCTCCAGCGCGTCCGTCCAAAGCTCCCGGGGGATGCCGTGTTTGCGCAGTTCCTCGCGATACCGGGCGGGGCCGTATCCCATCTCCGCGCAATGGCGGATTAAAAGCGCGGCATATTCCGCATCGTTCAGCGCGCCGATCGCCTCCAGCCATTCGGCAGCATACCGGGCATCATTGGCACCCGCGCCCTTTTCCCGGAGCTTTTTTTCCAAATCCGCCCGGGACATGGCCCGCCGTCCAATCAGCGCGGCGGCATCCGCTCTGGCGCCGGAGCTGTCGGACGCCGCCCGCAGGCGGGAAAGCGTCTCCTCATCCAGCGTATCACCCGACCGCAGCCCAAACGTCAGGAGCTCCCGCTCGGTTGCCTTCAGCACCGTACCATCTTCCAGAAAAATCAGAATCCGCCCTTTTTTATGCCCGGAGGGTTCGATTTTTTCAATTTTCATCGTCAAAGTCGTCGGCGTTCACATCCACCGCGCGGCCTGCCGCTTTTGCGGCAATCTTGGACTGGCTGCTCATCAGCTTGTCAAAATTGGCGCGAATGTCCGCCTCCAGCTTTTCCGCCACCGCGGGGTTGTCGCGCAAATACCGCTTTGCGGCGTCGCGGCCCTGTCCGATACGGGTTTCGCCCATGGAGAACCAGGAGCCGGACTTCTGCATCAAGTCCAGCTTGACCCCCAGATCCACCAGTTCGCCCTCGTGAGAAATGCCCTCGCCATACATAATGTCGAATTCGGCCTCCCGGAACGGGGGAGCCACCTTGTTCTTGACCACCTTGGCCCGGGTGCGGTTGCCGATGAGCTCGGATCCGTTTTTCAGCGCTTCCACCCGGCGCACGTCAATGCGGACGCTGGAATAGAACTTCAGCGCGCGGCCGCCGGTGGTCACTTCGGGGTTGCCGTAAACCACACCGACCTTCTCCCGCAGCTGATTGATAAAAATTACAATGCTGTTGGTCTTGCCGATAGCGCCGGTGAGCTTGCGAAGCGCCTGGCTCATCAGGCGCGCCTGCAGGCCGACATAGCTGTCGCCCATCTCGCCCTCGATTTCCGCCCGGGGAACCAGCGCGGCCACGGAGTCCACAACCACCACGTCAATGGCGCCGGAGCGCACCAGCGCCTCCGTAATCTCCAGCGCCTGCTCGCCGGTATCCGGCTGGGAAATCAGCATTTCATCCACCTTGACGCCCAGCGCTCTGGCGTAAGTGGGATCCAGCGCGTGTTCGGCATCGATAAACGCCACTTCGCCGCCGTTCTTCTGCGCAGACGCAATCACATGCAGCGCCAGCGTGGTTTTTCCGGAGGATTCCGGCCCGTAAATCTCAACAATCCTGCCCCGGGGCAGGCCGCCGATCCCCAACGCCAAATCCAGAGAGATGGAACCTGTGGAAATCGCCTCCACGTTCATCTGCGCGCCGTCGCCAAAACGCATAATCGCACCCTTGCCGTAAGCCTTCTGAATCTGCTGCATGGCGGTTTGAATCGCCTGCTCCTTGTTCTCCGCAATTTTCGCCAGCTTATCCGGTGCCGCCGATGCTTTTCCAGCCATTCTGAACTCCTCCGTTTTCCTCGGGCATTTTGCCCGTTCTTCAGTCAAATTTCCGTGCAGCGGGTTCCGTAAACCACCCGCGAAATTCCATGCAAATCCCTGACAATCTCTATGGAGCCATATCCGGCGGTGCGCATCAGGCGCAACACACTGTCCGC
>JBFLFX010000011.1:0-28376 GCA_041859815.1 Dysosmobacter sp.
AGTACTGCCAAAGCCTCCAGCAGGTTGTTTAAGTCATCAACGCCGTAATATTCCAGCTCGATGCGGCCCTTTTTTCTGCCGTTTACAATTTTAATTCCGCGTCCAAGGCGCAGCGCGAGATCTTTTTGTGCTTCGGCGACATAATCAATTTCGCTGGAGGGCTTTTTCTTTTGCCTTTTTGCGACGTTCAGGCGTTTGACCAGCGCTTCGGTCTGCCGCACGGACAGCGCGTTGTCCACCACGGATTTCGCGGCGCCTTCCTGCATGGAAGGGGAGAGCATCAACAGTGCCCTTGCGTGACCGGCCGAAAGGCTGCCGGATTCCACAAGCTTCCGGACGGACGGGGTGAGAGAGAGCAGGCGCATGGCGTTGGTGACGGCACTGCGGGATTTGCCCACACGCTGCGCCGCTTCTTCCTGCGTCATGTGATAGTTTTCGACAAGGGCCTGAAATCCCGCCGCTTCCTCCATGGGGTTCAAATCTTCCCGCTGCAGGTTTTCGATCATGGCAAGTTCCGCCGCCTTACGGTCATCCGCCTCCATTACCACCACGGGGACTTCCGTCAAACCGGCCGTACGGGCCGCCCGCCAGCGGCGTTCGCCGGCAATAATCTGATAATAACCGGTTTGCAGCCGGCGGACGGTCAGCGGCTGAATAATACCGTGTTCCCGAATGGAATTGGCAAGATCAGACAGCGCCGCTTCATCAAACTGCTTGCGCGGCTGGGAAGAGCAGCTCTCCACTTGAGAGATCGGAACGGACAGACAGCCGGAGGTGTCCGCTTTCAGGGCGTCTTCGCCCAACAGCGCGCCAAGACCGCGGCCAAGGCCGGTTTGTTTTTTGGATGACATACTGGTCAGGATCTCCTTTCGGATTATCAAACGCCATTATTTTTCAGAAACTCTTCCGCCAGCGCGCCATAAGCTTCGGCGCCGCGAGAAGTGCGATCATAGGAAAAAATAGGTTTTCCGTGGCTGGGCGCCTCTGAAAGGCGGACATTCCGGGGGATCACAGTGGCATAGACTTTGCCGGGGAAATAATGCTTTACTTCCTCCGCAACCTGAAGAGCCAGGTTTGTCCTTCCGTCGTACATGGTCAGAAGGACGCCTTCCAGATGCAGGCCGGGATTCAGGGAGCGGCGGACAATCCGCACGGTGTTCATCAAATCACTGAGTCCCTCCAGCGCATAATATTCGCCCTGAACAGGCACGAGAATGCTGTCGGATGCGCACAGGGCGTTCAATGTCAGCAGTTCCAGAGAGGGCGGGCAGTCAATAAAAATATAATCATATTGCCCGGAAATCTTTGCCAGAGCGTTTTTCAAAAGAAATTCCCGGTGTTCCATGCCAATCAGTTCAATTCCTGCGCCGGCCAGCGCCTTGTTGGAGGGAAGGACATCGCCGAAATCCGTCTTTACCACGGCGTTTTTCGTTTCCGCTTCTCCGATGATCACATCGTAAACGCCCAGAGAAACGGTTTTATCCACACCCATGCCGGAAGTTGAGTTTGCCTGCGGATCAAAATCACAGAGCAGCGCCCGTTTTCCAAGATTGTGCAGGGCGGCGGTCAGATTGACGCAGGTCGTAGTTTTGCCTACGCCTCCCTTTTGATTGACAATTGCGACGGTTTTTGCCAAAACGGCACCTGCTTTCCAAAAGATCTCTAGATGCGCGGTATAAAGACATTATAACAACAGTTTCCTGCACTTTCAAGAAAAATACGGAAAAAGCGGCAGGAATGTTTCACATGAAACATTCCTGCCGTAAGGGGAGAAGTTTCATACGGAAAAGCGGCGGCCTTTAAAAACCGCCTTGCGGGAAAGCCCGCTGCGGCGGCCGTGCCCTGAAACAATCCGCAAATCGTCAAATCAGGCAATATCCGGAGCAGGGGGGGATCGCGATGGAAAAATTACCGTCCGCGCAGCGGAATTCTGCTGTGCCAAGCGCGTCCCGCAGGACATCCCGCGGAAGAGAAAACGAAACGGCGGCCCCTTGATCCCCCGCGTTCAGCACGCAGACAGCCAGTTCCTCATCGGATTTCCGTGTGAAAACAAGAACCGAATCGGAGGAGACAAGATAACGGATGCTGCCGCAGCGCAAAGCTGAATGAGATTTCCGAAGCTTCCCCAACTGAACATACCAGGCCAACAGTTCCGAGTCCTCTTCTCCCCACGGATAGGTTCGCCGGTTAAAGGGATCTTCAAATCCCTGCATCCCCGCTTCGTCGCCGTAATAGACGGCGGGAGAACCGGGAAAGGCATAGAGCAGCAGCGCGGCCAGCTTCAGCCGCGCTTTTCCCCGGGCATATTCCGCGGTGCTGAGCCGATAGGAGGCGCGCTCTGCCCGCCCTTCTGGAAATCTGTCCGCCCCGAGAAGCGTCAGAATCCGCGGCGTATCGTGCGTCCCTAAGAAATTCATGCAGGAATAAAAAGCGGCGGGCGGATAATGTTCCCGCAGCCGCTCCATGGAAATGCGGAAATCGTCTGCGCTGCCGCCCCGCAGCCAGTTCAGCGCCGCCTTCCGGAAGGGATAATTCATCAGCCCGTGTAATTCGCCGCCCAAAAGGTAGCGTTTACGCCTGGAATAGGCGATTTTATTGGAGCCGTCCTCCCATACTTCCCCCAAAAGGACACTGCCGGGTTTGGTCTCCTCCATGGCACGGCGGATGGACACGATGAACTCGTCAGGAAGCTCATCCACCACATCCAGCCGCCAGCCGGAGGCTCCGGCTTTCAGCCAGTGCCGAACGACGGAATTTGGGCCGTCCGCAATGAAGCGGCGGTATTCCGGGTCTTGCTTATTTACCGCGGGAAGCGTACGGATGCCCCACCAGCAGTCGTACTTGTCGGGCCAGCGGGAAAACCGGTACCAGTTATAATAGGGGGAAGTCCTGCTCTGTGCCGCGCCGCAGCAGGGATAGTCTCCGCCCGCGTTGAAGTAGCGGCTTTGAGCGCCCGTATGGTTGAATACGCCGTCCAATACAATCCGAATGCCGCGCTGCGCCGCTTCCGCACAGAGCGCGCGAAAGTCCGCTTCGCTCCCCAGCATGGGATCGATTTTCAAATAGTCCGCCGTATCGTAGCGGTGATTGGATACGGATTCAAAAATGGGATTCAGGTAAATGGTGGTGACGGATAGAGCTGCCAGATAGTCCAGTTTGGAGCGAATGCCGTTGAGAGAGCCGCCGAAAAAATCCCGGTTGCGAATTTCGCCGCGCTGATCCGGCAGCCAATCCGGCTGATCCTCCCAACGCTGATGAATCATTCGGTTTCCCACCATATCTTCAGAAGAGGGGAGGGCGGTCCTGCAAAATCTGTCTGGAAATATTTGGTATGTAATGCCCGCGCCAAACCATACGGGGGCGTTTTCCTGCGGTTGATAGACGGTTAACTGCCAATCGGCGGGCGTCCCCTCGCTGCGATAGCCGGTCTGATCCAGAAAGCAGCCGCTGCCGTCGTTCCGCCAGAAGCGGAAATGATACCAAAGCAGTTCCCCCTCGGCGGGAACCCGATAACAGAGTTCAAAACGGATCCGGTCGCCATCCGTCCCCGCAGGGGAAAATTCCCGTTCGCAGCGCCGCCCGGAAAACTCCTCACGGACCGTCAGCGCACAATGAGAAAACCCCTCGGAGGTCAGGGGACGGACGCGAAAAATCACGTCCGTCCCGCAGGCAGCGGCTCCAAAGGGTTGCTTACACTCTTCGCAGAGAGAATCATAGACAAAAGGCTCGCTCATGGTTGGATTCCTTTCTGACACGGTCAGTTCAAAAGCTGGTTGTCGCCGGTTACGGAAGTACCGGCTTGAGAGGCTGTGAAGTAGGCGTTGATGATTTTTACCGCCGTGGAAGCTAGATTTGCGCCTGCGCCGCCTTTTTCAATGACGATAGCCAGGGCAATTTTTGGGTTGTCGTAGGGGGCAAAGCAGATAAAAACGCCGTTGTTTTTAATATTTTTACCCAGCTGCGCCGTGCCGGTTTTGGCGCCGGCCTCCACCACGCAGCTTTTAAAATAGCCGGAAAGCTCGCCGGTCGTGGTCAAATCGCGCATGCCCAGCTTAATGGCGTTCACCGTGGAACTGCGGAGCTTCATGTCGTTTAGCGCTTTGCTGGGTTCGCTGTACACCACTTTGGAGCTGTCGTAAGTCTTGACCGCTTTCAGCAGATGCGCGGAGTAGTGCTTGCCGCCGTCCACCAGCGTGGCAATATAGTTGGAGAGCTGAAGCGGGGTGAACAGGTTGTCGGACTGGCCGATGGCCGCCTGGACGGTGTTGCCGTCGTACCAGGTGGCGCCCACGGACTTGGAGTGTTCGGGACCCGCCAGCACGCCGGCCTTGTCGCCGATTTCAATGCCGGTATGCTGCCCAAGGCCGAATTCAGTGGCGTATTTATCAATCGTTTTGATCCCGGTCAGATAGCCCGCGTTGCAGAAAAATGCGTTGCAGGAATTCGTCAGCGCGCTGGTGACGTTTAAAAGGCCGTGATGACCGGGATAGATCCAGCAGTGCAGACTGAAGTTGGAGTTTGGATAATGGTAAACGCCGGTGCAGTAATAGGTGGAAGAGGTGGTCAACGCGCCGCTCTCCAGCGCGGCTGTAGCGGTGCAGGGCTTGAAAGTGGATCCCGGGGGATAGGTGCCGCTGGTGGCGCGGTTGACCAGGGGCTTGGCGGCACTTGCGGCCAGCGTTTTATAATCCTTATGGTACGTGGCAAGATTGAACGTGGGATAGGAAGCCAGCGCCAGAATATCGCCGGTGCCGATCTCTATGACGGAGGCACCGGCACCGCGGGTGATGCCGTCCTCTGCGGTCATTCCGGAAACCGTTTCGGCCAGCGCCTCTTCCGTCGCTTTTTGCAGGTTCAGATCGATGGTCAGCTCCACCGTGTTGCCGGGCTGCGGCTTTTTGGTATATTCCTCGCTGGTGATTTTGCCGCTGCTGTTGGTGGAGATGACACGGGTGCCGTTGGTGCCGCGGAGATACTTTTCAAACGCCTTCTCCACGCCGGTTCTGCCTACCCAGTCATTCAAGCCGTAATTTTTTGATTTCAGATCCGCGTATTCCTCGCTGTTGATTTTTCCACCGGTACCAAGAATGTGGGCGGCATTTTCCGTTTTGTACTGCCGTGCGGTGGCGGTGGTGATCTTGGCGCCTTTGTAATTGCCGTCGTTAATCAGAGCCACCAGGGGAGAGGAGACGTCTTCCACCATGGTATAGGCGGTGGTGTTGACCAGCTGCCGGACGGTGAGTTCATAGAGAATGCCGAGGACGTTCCGGGCGTCAGTGTCCGGCCAGCTTTTCGGGATCTTATAGTATTCCCGCATTTGCGCCAGCAGCGCATCTGCGGAAAGCCCGGCCCGATCCAGCATTTTGACGGAGACCTCGTTGGTGGAAATATCCGTGGAAACCAACTGCAGCTCCTGCAGAAATTTCACAAATCGGCTCTTCTGCGTGGAGTCCGCCTCGTCCAGCGTATAGGAATAAGGCGCGCTTGTGCTGAGGGGAAGGGTGTCCGACCAGGTCAGGTTTTCTTTTTTGCAGAGTTCCAGCAGCCGCAGGATGCACTTGTTTTCATTATCCCCCTTGGTCAGCAGTCCGGTGTCAAACGTCAAGTTGTAGGTTGGACGGTTGACCACCAGCGCCGTGCCGTTTCTGTCCGTAATAACGCCGCGGGAAGCTTCCACCGTCTCGGATTCCGTAATTGTGCGCACGGACTGTTCCAGATATTCCTTTCCCTTGACGATCTGCGTATGAAAAAGAACCGCAACATAAAAAATTAAGACCGCCACGAAAAATACGATCAGAATATACAGCCGGGCGCGGCTGGTTTCCCTTGTATTGATATCAGACATGAAAACCTCCTTGGGGGCGTTGGACATTTAGTCGTATTGATGGCATTTGAGATGAACGGCGCGCAGAAGAAAATAAACGGGAATGAGAAAGGGGAGCGTCAGCGCAGTCTCCCGCAGCATAACGATTCCCGCCGCCAACCACGCGGATTTTCCGGTCAGCGACAGAATCAGGGCGTGAAATGTGTCCGTCATCAGAAAAGAGGCGACGGTGGAGACCAGCGCGCAGGGAAAGCCGGCGGGAATCCAGAACTGCGCAATCAGCGCGGAAACAAGTCCCGCCAGAGGGAAAATCAGCGTGTAAAAACACGGAATGGCGGATGGGACGGTCAAATCGCAGAGAATTCCGACAATCAGGCCAAACAGCGTTCCGGGAACAGCCCCCTCATACATTCCCAGAACCGCGACCAGCGCGGGAAAGAGAAAAGGGAGTACGCCGAACACAACCAGATGCTGCAAAAGTCCCTGCAGCAGGCAGATCAACAGTCCCGCCGAACCAAACAGAATCCATTTGATAATGGTTTCATTTCTCGCTACCAAAAAAAGGCTCCTTTCAAAACCCGGCGTCCAACGAAAGCCGCCTGCCCGGGTACCCTGCAAAACGGCCGGCTAGTCCACAATATCAAAGGATTTGATGACGAAAACCTCGCTGAGTTTGCTGAGATCCGCCTTGGGATGCAGCACCGCATAATGCGTTGCACCGGAGTCGTCGGTTTTGACCTCCTCCACCGTGCCGATCACCAGCCCGGAAGGATAATAGCCGCCCTGTCCGGAAGTGACCACCAGATCGCCGCTGAGGAGATTGGCCTCCGCGGGAAGATAGTCCAGTTTCAGCTGCCCTTTCTGCATCAGCTCAAAATCACCCTGGGCGATGCCGATGTCCTTGCTGCGGAAAACCTGCGCGCCAAGGGAAAAATCGGTGTCCAGCACGGTGAGGACAGTGCACCAGTTTACGCCGACCTTGGAGACGACGCCCACCAGATCATTGGATTCCGTGACCACGCAGTCTTTGGCTTTGATGCCCCGGTTGGTGCCGCAGTTCAGCGTCAGCGTGGATGCCCAGTTGGAACTGGAGCGTTCGGTAATCGTCGCGTCCTCAAATTTAAAAGAGCGGTGCTTCTCCTGTAAATTCAGGAGCTTCCGCAGGCGGGCGTTTTCATCGCTGTCGTCCTTCGCCTGCCGGACATCCTCTTCCATCTTGGCAATTTTTTTCTTTAGTTTTGCATTTTCACCCTTCAGATCCGTATAATTCCGAAAATAGGTTTCCTTGTCGCCGAACCAGTTAATCACGGCGGTGTAGGCGGAACGGAAAGGCGAAGCAATTACCCCGGCGACATTGGCTAGCGGGGAGGATGTGCTGCTGAAGTAGGACAGACAGGCCAGCGCCACGGCAATCACGGCGGCCGCAAACAGGACCCAGAGTCCATGATTTTTCAGAAATTGTTTCACAGCGGCCTCCTCATTCAAAAAAACGCACGCCGAACCGTTCCAGCATTCTGGAAAGCCGCAGGATCGGCAGGCCCACAACATTAAAATAATCGCCCCGGACTCCCTCCACAAACAGCGCGCCCAACCCCTGAACGCCGTAAGCGCCCGCTTTGTCCATGGGCTCGCCGGTGCGGATATAGGCGCGGAGCTCCTCTTCCGCCGCGCTGCGGAATCGTACGGCGGTTTCTTCGCTCTCCGTCAAGCGCAGGAGGCCCTGCATGACCGTCACGCCGGTACAGACGGTGTGCTCCCGCCCCTGAAGCGCCGTCAGCATTTCCAGAGCATGGGACGCATCCCGGGGCTTTCCGAGGCGCCTCCCGTCCAGAAACACCAGGGTGTCCGCCGTAATCAGAATTTCATCGTCGGCACAGAGCCGGCGGGCGGCGTTTGCTTTTTCCAGGGAGAGATACTCCACGGCTTCGTGGGAAGAGAGTCCCGGCGGACAGCGTTCCTCCGTCTCCGGCACGCGGATATCGAAATTCGCAATGCCCATGCGGCGCAGAAGCTCCTGCCGCCTGGGCGAACCGGAGCAGAGTACAATTTTTGGTTTCATATGCTGTTTCCTCGATTTTATCAGTTATTTTCCCGTGGAGCCGAACCCGCCCCGGTCGGGAGCGTCCAGATGTTCCGCACGGATAAACCGGAGCTGCGGCTGGTTCCGCTCAATGCGGAACTGGCAGATCCGAGCATTTTTTTCAATCGTGACCGCCCGGGTGGCATAGGCGGGCATAAACCACTGATCGCCGTCACCCCGGTAAGCGCAGTCCACCACGCCCATGGAATTGGTCTGCAGAATCCCATAATTTTTAAAGGTGGAACTGCGGGGAACCAGATGCGCCTCGTATCCCTCCGGCAGCGCCAGGGCGACACCCAGCGGAATCAGACGGAATTCACCCGCCTTCAGCGTGACGGTTTCCGCCGCATGAAGGTCAATCCAGTCGGATTTGCCGTCTACATAACATAGCTCGTCAATGCCATCTGTAAAATATTTGACTTGAATTTCTTCCAAATGTTCCATAAACCCCTCAAAATTTAAATACAATAAGTATAATTATCAGTTAATATCACAAAGAGGAGCAAAAATGCGGGCAGTTTATTCCACGCCGCGTGCATAAAGCCCCCGGGTAAATTCTGCGGAAGCAGGTGTGCCGCTGAGATAATTCCTGAAAATTTCCACGCACTCCGCGGGGGATTCCGTGGTAAACCGCAGCCGGGCATACGTCAGTCCAAGGTGCCGGTAATCCGGGTGATCGGCCAGGTAGAGCGGCCGGCTGTTTTCGATTTCCGTCCGGTGTCCGAAAGCGGGCAGCAGCGGAAACGCCGCGCCGGTGCGATCGTTGAGAACATGTGGTTCCGCACATTTCCGCCCCTGGCAGGACCGAACCGCAGCGCGGCCGGTTTCACAGCGGCAGCCCCTGGCGTTGGCGATCAGGCAGTTTTCCGTAATCATCAGCGGCAGGCGGCCGTAAACAAATGCCTCCGCCGGAATGGGCTTTTTCATATCCCGAATCTGCGCCCCGCGCAGCTCAAAAGAGAGGCAGGCAGAGAAGAGTCCCTTGTTCCCGAGGTACTCCAGCGAGCGGGAATTAAAGACGTTCAGGCCAAAATCGCCGTAAAGAGAGAGCCCGCAGTTCCGCGCCAGCGGGAAATGTCCCAGATTGCTCAGCAGGACGCCGGTGACGCCGGCGCGTTCGGCGCGTTTCAGCAGAGCGCGAAGGTCGGCTTCGTCGCCGTCCCGCCAGACGCGGGGCAAAACCGCGCACCACTCCGCCGCAGCGGGGGGCAGGGTATCCAGCGTTTCAAAAAATTCCAGAGGCAGCAGGACGCGTGCGGGATGGAATTCCAGCAACTCCGGTGTCAGCTGCGCCGGATCGGACACTGAAACGGTAAACTGCGGCGTTTCCGGGGAATTGTCTGCCGCGCGCGGATCGGGAATCGGAAGCTCCCGGCGGGCGGGAACGGCGGTCCGCGCCTTTGACAGCGCTTTCAGCGCGTTGCGCCGCAGCGCATTCAAAGCGGCGGCGGAGAGAAAGAGCCCGCCGTCCGCGGTGACGTCCACATGTTCGCAGCGGTAAGCGGAGCCGCCGGTTTTTTTCAGGCGCGCCGCCGCGTCCTCCGGGGACAGCGCGCGGGCGCGGGCGGGTTCCGGCACATCGCCGGTCACGGTGACAGTATGCCCGTCTGCATCCGAAGCAGTCAGACGGCAGGGAACCTTTGCCGCAATCCGGCAGACGAACCGGACGGGGATCAGACGCAGGTTTTCTCTGTCATAGGCGGCTTTTGCCGCACAGAACAGCCCCTTCGGCTCCGGGGTGTTTTCCGGCCGGACGCCGAACATGCCCGCGCCCTTTTTGCCCCGCCAGTACCAGTCCGTAAAACCGGAGCGGGAAAACGCCAGCTCCAGCTCGTCCAGTTCGCCGGCGGAAGGCTGCCGGTGTTCCCGGAGCAGCCCGGCATAGATCCGGGTCACCACCGCCACATATTCCGGCCGCTTCATGCGGCCCTCCAGCTTCAGACAGGCGACGCCCATCCGTTCCATGTCGGCAAGATCCGCCGCAAGACAGCTGTCCTTCAGAGACAGCGGGCGGCGATTTCCAGCGGGCGCGTCAACCCCGTAGGGGAGGCGGCAGGGCTGAGCGCATTTTCCCCGGTTGCCGGAGCGCCCGCCAATCAGCGCGCTCATGGCGCACTGGCCGGAATAGCACATGCACAGCGCGCCGTGGACAAAGATTTCAATTTCGGCGGGGCAGTTTTTACAGATGGCGGCGGTTTCGTCCCGGGAGCATTCCCGGGCGATTACCACGCGTTCCAGCCCATCCCCTCCGGCCTCGCAGGCACCGCCGGAGGTAAAAATGCTCATCTGCGTACTGGCGTGCAGCGGCAGATCCGGCAGCGCGGCGCGCAGCAGCGCCAGCAGACCCCAGTCCTGTACCAGCACGGCGTCCACACCCAGCGCAGAGGCGCGGCGGGCGGTTTCCACCGCACGGGGCAGCTCCCGGTCGGTCAGCAGCGTGTTCAGGGTCAAATAGACCCGAACGCCCCGCTCGTGGCAGTAAAAAACAGCGTCCGCGAATTCCGCATCGGTAAAGTTTTTCGCATTGCGCCGGGCATTGAAATCACCCCAGCCCAGATAGACCGCTCCGGCGCCGTTCTGGACGGCGGCGTGAAGGGCTTCGGGTGAACCGGCAGGGCAGAGCAGTTCCATCAGTGAGTCCCGCCGCTGCGGCCGTCCAGCTTCTGCTGCAGACGAAAAACCTCCCGTTTCAGTTCGGAAGCTTCGCTCTCCGCCTTGCCTGCCTCGTCCAAATATTGCTTGATCTGAACGCGCAGCTGCTCGGAAATCGCCTGTTCCTTGAACAGTTCGTCTGCGATATTGGTAGCGGTCAGCACGGCGGCGTCGGTACGGCCGACATGCGCACTGCTCAGAATCTCCTGCATTTTTTGATCCACGTAGGATCCGACTTTCTGCATATAGGCGGCGTTTTCGTCAGCGACAAAGCTGTACTCCTCTCCGCCGATGGTAATGACAACATGATTTTCCATAATGGAAAGCCCTCCTTTGAATGTCATTTTAGCGCACTATTACAAACTAGCAGTATAACACAGATTCTTTTTTCCCGCCACAAAAAAGTGAAAGGGTTTGCGGATTTTCAACCGTTTCAGTGGATTTACACAAAGAAAGCTCCGGTTTTGTGGAAAATTCGTCCCGAAAGAATATGACTTGTCGATCCGCAGATTTTCGTGTAGAATAGACGGAGCGGAAAGGGGAGGAGGACGATGGCGGAATTTTTGATCCATACCGATCAGGAGAGCGTGGCGCTGTCCGGCCCGGCCGTCCGGGCGCTGCTTGGGCGCGGGGACGGAGACGCGGCGCTGCTGTACATTGCCCTGCTCCGCCACAACGGAACGGTGATGCCCCGATCACTGGCCGGCGAACTGCGCTGGGATCGCGGGCGGATTGAGGCGGCGGAACGCACGCTTCAGGAGCTGAAGCTGATTACGCCGATGGAAAAAGAGGCGCCGCCCGCACCGTCGGACGAAAAGCCGTCCTATACGTCGGAGGATATTAGCGTTCAGCTGGAGGAGAGCGAAGAGTTTCGGAATCTGACGGCGGAGGTGGAGCGAAAACTGGGCAAGCGCCTCTCCACGCCGGATGTTTCCACGCTGCTGGGGCTTTACGATTATCTGGGGCTTCCGGCGGACGTGATTTACCTTTTGGTCTGCCACTGTACCGAACGGCTGCAGCGGCGGTATGGCGAAGGCCGCAGGCCCACCCTGCGACAGATTGAAAAAGAGGGTTATGCCTGGGCACGGATGGGAATCAGCTCCCAGGCGGAAGCCGTGGCGTATCTGAAAAAATACGCAGCGCGCCAGGGCGCGCTGCCGCAGTACATGAGGGTACTTCAGCTGGGAGATCGCGTTCCCGCCCCCAGCGAGGAAAAGTATCTTGCCGTCTGGCAGGAATGGGGCTTTCCGCCGGAATCCGTGGCGCTGGCCTATGACAAGACAATGCTGCACTGCCACGAACTGCGCTGGAATTATCTCAACGGAATCCTGAAGCGGTGGAATGAAGCTGGACTGCATACGGCGGCGGAGATTGAAACCGGAGATCGATCGGAATCCCGGAAAAAAACGGCTGTCCAGGGAATACAGCGGGAAAATCCGGACCGGATGCGGCAGTACGCGCGGAATCTGAGAAAGGAGCGGGGCAACTGAAATGGCTTACGACGGGAAAATTATGCGCCGTGCGCTCCGGCGTTTTGAAGAGGATAAAAAGCGGCGGGAGGAAACCGCCCACAAGCGCGCCGAAGCGATTTATGCCCGGGAACCGCGCCTGCGGGAGATTGACCGGGAGCTGCGGGCGACCGTCGGACGGATTGTCACCTCCGCGCTGCACCGGGGAACCGACCCGCGCCCGGCACTGAAAGCGTTGAGCGAAAGAAATCGGGCGCTGCAGAAAGAGCGGGCGGAAATTCTGGAGGGCATGGGACTTTCGGGGGATTGCCTGAGTGAAAAGCCGAACTGCCCGCTGTGCGGCGATACCGGATACCGCAACGGGGAAGTCTGCCGCTGCCTGCGGGAATATTACGCGCGGGAGCAAAAGAAAGAGCTCTCCCAGATGCTGGATTTGGGAAGCCAGAGCTTTGAGACTTTTTCACTGGGCTGGTACTCCGATGAATACCGCCCGGATTTGGGCTTCTCGCCCCGGGAGAATATGGAGTGGATAAAAAAGACGTGCGGCCGCTTTGCGGAGGAGTTCAACCCCGGAAGCAGCGGCAATCTTCTGCTCTCCGGCGCGCCGGGGCTGGGAAAGACCTTTCTCTCGGCCTGTGTTGCCCGGGAGGTCAGCGACGCGGGGTTTTCCGTGGTGTACGACACCGCCGTTCATGTGTTTGAGCGGTTTGAGGTGCAAAAATTCGGCAGGGACGACGCGGCGGAGGATGTGAACCGGATTCTGACCTGCGATCTTCTAATTCTGGACGATTTGGGGACCGAGATGCTGACCGCCTTTGTGCAGAGTGCGCTTTATCAGATCATCAACACACGGCTGGCGGAAAAACGCTCCGTGATTTTGAATACCAATTTGTCGGTGGAGGAAATTGAAAAGCGTTATACGCCGCAGATTGCGTCCCGGATTGAGGGGGAATACCGGGCGCTGCTGTTTTTCGGGGAGGATATCCGAAAGCTGAAAAACAGAACTTCATAACGGATTTTGACAACGGCGCGCAGATGCTCCGCCACCGGATATTAGCGGAGTGAGACAGTCGATCAGGCGGCAGAAGCCGATGGAACGGGCGGGAAAATAATTACGAAACGGATCCTTTGGGGGTTCCTTTCGTTTTAAATCGTAAGTTTTGAAGATTTTTCGCGGGTTTTCAAAGCTTGCTCAGCGGAGGAGGGGAAAAAGACTTTTTAAATACATTGATTCCGCCGGCACAAAGTACCGGCGGAATTTATTTTGCGCGCTTTTTTAAAACCAGGCAAACCGCCAAGATGACGGCGCACAGAACCGCGCAGGCACCGATGACAGGCAGCAGCCGGAGCGCAGGGTGGGAGATTCCCGCGCCCAGCGTGGTTGCCAAGAGGAGTTGGGGAAGACAGCCCAGCAGCCCTGCGGACAGGTAGATTCCAAAGGGGACATCCTGCGTTCCAAGGTAAAAGCTGACCGCGTCGAAGGGGAAAACGCAGGCGGCGCGGAGCAGAAAGACATAGAGAAAATCACCCGAACGGCGCAGGGCCTGCGCCTTTTGCAGAATGGGAAACCGTCTCCGGAGCTTTTCAAGATCTTCCTTTCCGCAGCTGGAGAGAATCCAGGGCAGCAGCATCGCGGCGGCCGTGCCGCCGAGATTCAAAATCAGCGCCGGCAAAATGGGGAAAATCGCACCCGCGGCAGCCTGCAGGATTGCGAGCGGGAAAAAAAAGGAAAGGCTTTTCAGGACATACAGTGCCAGCAAAAAGAATACGGCAGATCCGGTACGTTTCGGCATCTGCGCCAGCACTGCGGAAGCGGTTATTTTCCCACGGCTGTATAACACGCAGGAAACTGCCGCCAGGCAGAAAAACACAGCCAGAATTACAGTGCGTTTACTTTTTGGGTTCAAGTGGTCACCATCCCTCCGCTGCCTGACAGGGCATTTTTTGCCACTGCTGAAAAATTCAGCGAAAAACAGAGAACGCCATTCACCTATATTATGTATGTATCTTCATAAATTATATGTCACAATAGGCCGCGGGAATCAGAATCAATTTTGCCGCGCAGAACTGCTTATTCCTGCGAAACGGTTTGAAATTTTTGCGATGAGTCGGATAAAATCCGCGAGCTGTGCAAAAATCTGCGTTCATTTTACCTTTTGGCGAGGCTTTTACAAATTTTCACACGATTTTAGATTAAAATGGGGCGGATTTTCTCAGCGTGATGAAAAAAGGGCAAAAAAATTTGTTGGCTTTTGGAAAATACCTGTC
The DNA here is from genome assembly GCA_041859815.1 of Dysosmobacter sp. GTDB lineage: Bacteria > Bacillota > Clostridia > Oscillospirales > Oscillospiraceae > Oscillibacter. Next base: position 14,294 of record JBFLFX010000011.1, read on the forward strand.
GGCCTGCGGCAATTCCAAAGAGAACTGCAAAAAAGGAAGCAGTGCAAAGAGGCGGGCTGCAAGACCATGCCCCGTTGCCCCCTCACCTTCGGATCCGGCGCAAACCGGCGAAGCGTTTGCGGAGAAAGAAGAGAAGTCCGGCGGCGCGGATAGAAATGAAAAGAGCATCTGTACCCGGATGTCCGGCATGGCGGGCCGGCATTCACATTTGCCGGTATTTTCATGCGGGCCGTATTTATTTTTTCGTCTCATCAGGGGAGTCCGGCGTCCTTTTTTCGCGGAGCCGGTCGGCAATAGACCCGGCACCACGGAGGCAAAAGGCGGCGGGCATCGGACTGGCCAGCAACGTGGCGCTCCCGCTCCACCCACAGGCATCCCGGAAAACGCTGCGGCCGCATTCATGGAACTGCTGAGCACAACGGCAATCAGGGAGCAGATGTTGCGCAGATAATCAGCAGTTGTCCCTTTCCAGGGCCGATCCGTCTTTGGCGATCCTCGCTTCCCCTTATTATTTTCTCTCTTCAGTTTCAGCTTCGCGCAATATCCCCGCCTGCCTTTGCGTTTAATTTGCGCACTCCCGCCAGAAAGTGTCCGATTTTTGCCCCACAGAGAAAAGGGCCGTAGAAAAGAGGTACTGCCCGCTCCAAAAGGCATAAAGCGCACCCGCTCCCACGCAAACCCAATTTGGGCGGGACGGCATACTGAAAAATGATGGGGTGCCTTTCCACACCAAGGACTTCCATATAGGCGGTGCATGCCGAAATTTAAGGGAGGGATTGCAGAGAACGGGCTTTCAGACGGGACAAACCCTCATCCCATACTCTGACCGGGGCCGGCAGTATCGGCGCAGGCAGCGCCCGCAGATACTGAAAGGACGGGGCGTCCGGCAGAGCAGAAGCCGCAGGGGCAATTCAGAACAATGCCGTGATTGAGGATTCCTTCGGCCTGCTCAAAGGCAAATTGCTGCCTCTGCAGAATTTTGAGCTGATGGAGTGCTTCAGAAAAAGACGGCCCGCCCCTTTGACTGCCGCAACAACTACCGCAGCAAGACAAAGCGAAGGGCTTGCCGCCTGCTGCTCACAGACAACAAACCCTCTTGGCGGTCCAGGCCCTGTTTGAAAAATTCCCGCGATCATCCGCTACGTCAGTTTTCCAAACAGGGTCTAATAAAAATATTGATGTAATTCTGGGCGCTTCGCTGTCTGCAAAAGCGCTCTTTTATGCCGCAGGAGCCGTCTGGGTGCCGTCTCCGGTTGCCGTCCCATTCCCGGTTGCCGTATTGTCCCCGGTTGTTGTACCGCCCCCGGTTGCCGTGCCCGGAGCTGGGGAGGGGCTTTCGGAAGCGCTGGATTTTCCGGTTCCCACCAGAATAACCTCATTGCGGACTTTATAATTGCTGACAGCCTCCTGACGGGAAGAAATCAACGTGCCGGAGGAACTGTAAACATTGCGGTAAGTAACGACCTTGTACCCCGTGTAAGGCGTGACCGTCACCCGCCGCGTACCGGCGGGCAGGGAGGCATCGTTTTGCTTTATAACCGTGAAAGGCGTGGTGGAAAGCACTTTATTGGTCATCCGGACATAATCGCCGGTGGGATTGGTGCCGATGAGCTTCATGGTCAGGTAACCGCCGGAATAAGTTGCCGCAATGCGCAGGGGGTAATTGGTGTCGTTCTTGAATTTATAGTCGGGGCCGCCCCAGGAAACCGTGGCGTCCATTCCCTTTGGCATGTACGAGGAAACGTAGCGATGGGCGGAGCGCTGCACGATTTGCAGGTTGGCGTTCAGACACGCCAGATACAGCGTGGAGGACGGCTGACAGACGCCGCCGCCGATTTCGTTGACGGTGTTGCCCTGCACATAAGCGGGCGCTTCCTGAAAACCGCCCTCTACGGTCCGGCGCCCAACCGTTTCGTTATAGGAAAACGTCTCGCCGGAATTCAGGACGGTTCCGTTTACCTTTAAAGCCGCCAGACGCACGTTGGCAATACGCGCGGAGGAACCGCCGACATGGGTGCGCGCAGTACCCAGCACATTCCGAAACAAAACGCTTTTCAGATGTTCCGCGGTAACTTCCGGCTGGATAATCGTAACGGGCACATCCACTGTATCGCCGCCCTTGGCGTCGTTCAGCAGTTTTTGCGCCGCGTCCCTGTCAAATTTCGCGCCGACCTGTTCCGGTGTAATGGAACGGGTAGAGGCGTCATAACCTGCGTTTTTTGCCTCCCCGGCGACCTTGCTGTAAATTTCATCCACCGTCAGGGTTTTCGCCCGCTTTTCCGTGGGCGTTACCACAGCTTCGTAATTGGCGTTTACGCTTGTGACGGCTTTTTCAAGTGCCTGCTTCAGCTCTTTGGCATTTACGGCGTAGCCGTTTTTGGATTTGGTGATTTCCAAAGAGGTGTCTTTCAGCCTGTAAGCGCTGTCAATCGGAGCGATGGAGAGCTTTTTTGCAAGCGCCGCCGATTCCTGCTTCAGTTTGCGCTCATTTGTAATATAGGGAGAAAATCCCTCGCTGTTGCCGGTCAGCGCACGCAGATACCGCCATCCGGCGGAAAAAAACCCGCCGCTGCGATTTTTTTGGTAAAACTTCCGCGCAAGTGCCTCGTAGCTGCTTTTCGGGGAAAACCCGAGCGCAGAGACGGTTTCCGTTGCCACCGGCGTCTTTTGATCCGGGAAATAGAGATTGACCTTTACATTGGGCAGTCTGACCTCCAATGCATCCGCTGCCTGAATCTGCGTCATCCCCCCGACATCCACGCCGTTGATCGAATAATTGGGGAAAAAGGTACTGCGGCTTTGCGCATATCCGCAAAATGCCAAGTAGACGACGGCCAGTCCTCCCAGAACGGCACATACAATAACAGCCAGCCTCAGGGGATTCTTCTGAACCCGTTTCGGGGCTGTCTCAGCAATTTCCATGTTAAATTTCCCTCCAAAGGTTGATATACAGCGTCCACAAAGCGGGATCGCTAATATTTACTTATTATAGCACATCTTCGGAGGAATGCATTACAATCCAATTACAATCACGGCCTCCGGGTGTTTTTGGGAATCCGGATGGTCAGAAGGATGGAATCTTCGGTTTCTTCCCGGCTCCCCTCCGCGGGGATGCCGGCCTCCCGAATCATTTGCAGGCCGCGCTCCATACTGTTTAAAAACAGGCGTACATCCTTGATGATATAGGTGCGCCGCCCAGTGGGAGCCGTCTTTTCCAGCGCGCGGAGCCGCCTTTCAATATAGGCCTCCGTCTGCGAGACATTCAAACCGGCCGCGGCAATATGGTTCAGCGCCGAAAGGCGCTCCGATTCATCGTCCAGCCGCAGCAGCGCCCGGGCATGGCGTTCGGAGAGGTGGTGTTGCAGCAGCAGCGCGGCGCAATCGGGAGAAAGCCGCAGCAGTCGCAGCTTGTTGGCGATTGCGGAAGGGGAGCGCCCCATCTGCGCGGCGGCCTCTTCCTGCGAAAGCCCGGTGCGTTTCAGATAGGCTGCAATAGCAGAGGCCTCCTCCAGATAGTGCAGATCTTCCCGCTGAAGATTTTCCACAAGGGCAAGCAGCGCGGATTGACTGTCGTCCGCCTGCGCAATTAAGCAGGGAACCTGTTTCAGTCCCGCCAGTTTTGCGGCCCGCAGCCGCCGTTCCCCGGCGATGATTTCCCAGCCGTCCGCCGTCCGGCGCACGGTGAGAGGCTGTAAAATGCCGTGCTGCCGCACGGAATCGGCCAGCGCCGCCAGCGCGGCGCTGTCAAAGATCCGGCGCGGCTGGCGCGGATTCGGACGCAGGCAGTCAGCCGGCAAAAAAACGACCTGCCGTCCCGATGCGCAATCATCCATGGAATCACCTCTTTGCGTTTTCCTCTATTTTAATCTCTCCCCGGTGCGGAACCGTGCGGATTTTGTCGAATCAAAAAATTGCGCGCCCTGTCGGCGCGCAAACGGCTATTTTCGGGTGGATTCGGATGAGTGCGTAAAGAGTTCCTGATCCGCCCGGCCGGCCTTGGTGCGCCGAAGGATCCGCACGACCACGGCGGTGGTGAACTGTTGAAACATCGGAGAAAAGGCGGCGGGGAACAGGACGTCTCCCGGGAAATACCGGAGAGCCAGCACGGCGCCGGCGCTGTTGTTTCGCATTCCTCCGGTCAGCGTAACGGTTTCCGCCGTGGGAAATTGCAGATGCAGCAGTCGCCCCGTCTGATAGCTTAAAAAGAAAGCGAAGACGGACAGTAAAAACGCGGAGAGCATAACCAGCACCAGCGTCGGCGTGACGTGGTGCAGGAACGGCGCGCAGCCGGTGGCGTTGGTCAGAATGATCAGCAGCAGAGCCAGCTTTGCAAAAGGCGCCAGCTGCGGCTTGACGGTTTTTGCCACCCGCCCGTGGGTCGCCTGATGCAGCGTCATGGCGATCAGGGCGGGAATTGCCACCATGATCATCAGATTTTTCATCATGCCGACGACATCCATCTTTACAACGGAACCTACCAGCGTTTTCAGCGTCACGGGAACGACGATCGGGGACAGCAGCGTGTCCAGCAGGACGATGGCCAGACACAGCGACTCATCGCCGCGTCCGATGCTCACCCACATTAAAGACGCCACCGCAGTGGGAACGGAGTATTCCAAAACAAGACCTGTGGTAAACAGCGGGGCGGAGGGGAAAAGCAGATTGCCCAAGCCCAGCGCCGCCAGTGGCAGAATTATATGAAGAATCAGCAGCGTTGCCAAAACAGGGAGGGGGTGAACCACGACGTTGCCAAGTTCCCTAAAGCCGCCGCCAAGGCTGTTCGCAAAGGTCATAAACGCGAACATCCAGATGACAATAAACTTCAGCTTTGAAAAAGTATCGGGAAAGAGAACGCCCAGCGCCACGCAGAACAGCGTGGCCGCCGCCATATGACGGCCCACAAAGGCATCCGCCCGGTGAATTGCGTGCAAAACCGTTTCCTCCCTTAAAGTAGTTGAGTTACCTGCACACGCAGCAGAGCCAGCCGTCCGAAAGACGGCTTTCCAGAATCGTCAGTCCGGCCCGGCATAGTTTTTCCCGCACTTCCTCCGCCCGATCGTCGATAATGCCGGAGCAGATCAATACACCGGTGCGGGTCAGCAGCGGTTTTACCGCCGGCGCGAGGCCGATAATGACATCGGAGACGATGTTGGCCAGAATCAGGTCGTATCCGGCGCCGATCTCCTCCTGCAGTGGTTTGTCCCGCAGAATATCGCCGCAGCGGACGGTGTAGGATTCTTTTGCAATCCGATTCAGCCCGGCGTTCTCCCGCGCCGCATCCCGGCAGGCCGGATCGATGTCGCAGGCGAAGGCGGAAGCCGCGCCCAGCTTCAGCGCCGCGATGGACAGAATGCCGCTGCCGCAGCCCAGATCCAGCACCCGTTCGCCGCCGTGGACGGCGCGCTCTAACGCCTCCAGGCACAGCCGCGTGGTGGCATGAGTGCCGGTGCCGAAGGTCAGGCCCGGATCCAGAATCAGAGAAATCCGGCCCGGCTCCGCGGCCTTTTCCCAGCTGGGGACGATCAGCAGGCGATTGCCGATTCTTGTGGGCTTGTAATACTGCTTCCAGTTGTTCTCCCAATCGGCGTTCTCCAGATTGTCCAGCGTCATCAGAAGAGAGCCGCAGTCGCTGTGCCCCCGTTTGAATTCCGCCAGCGCCACGCGGAGCGCGGCTAGCGCGGCAAATCCCTCGTCGGTTTCCTCCAGATAAAAGGTGACCCGGGATTTGCCCTGCTCTCGGCGAATGAGATCCTCGTCCACATCGCCCCAGAAGGCGCGGTTTTCCTCCATAAACGTCTGAAATTCACCCTCGTCGTCAATCCTCACGCTGTCGATGCCGTGGGCGGACAGGAAGATCTCCACGGGTTCCAATCCCGCGGGATTGGTATCAATATGAACTTCCAGCCATTTCATGTCAACGCCTCTTTCCGTTTATTCCTTTGCGGCGGAGTCTTTCCGGGGCTTTTTTGCCTTTTTGCCGGATTTTTCATCCGACTCGGTTTCCTGCTGGCGCAGGATCCCCAGGAAACGGTCGCTGGCAAGGCCGGCGGCATAAGAGAACAGGGCAAAGTGCACGGCGGCGTCCGCCGCGTCGCGTTCCTCCGGGTAGGCTTCCATAATTTCGGTAATCAGATTCAGAGACTTGTCCAGATTTTCGAGAAACAGCCCGTATGCGCTGACGGGATCCTTGCCGGATTTCTGCTCCGCGCGCAGGACCATGCCCATGTCCTTCACGGACATTACCCGCTTCAGCACGCAAATGGCGGTCAGATAAGCCAGATGCTCCCGGTTGTATTTTTTCCCCTCCGCCCGGGGAACGAGACCGCTTTTTGTATAATTATTCACCATGGCGGCAGTCAGCCCGCCGTCTTCCTCGAAACGCAGAACCTGCCGATCCATATAGGATAGGAGCTGGTCCATATACAGGGGGAAATCAGGCAGTTGTTCCCACGCCACCGGGCGCTGCTCCCGCAGTTTTTCCCGCAGCTCTGCCAGTTGATCCATTGCGTCAGCCTCCTTTAAATTTCACTTTGGTTTTAGGATAACACGCAAAAATGATTTTGTAAATCAGATTTTGCAAGAACAAATATGATGATAGACTATTTCCCCACACAAAAGCGTGAAAAAATAGCCTCCACGATTTCCTCACGGGCGGTGCGGCCGGTCAGCTCGCCCAATGCGTTCAGGGCTTCTTCCATGTCTGTGAGAACAGCGTCCGGCGTCATGCCGCTCCGCAGGGCGTCCGCCGCCCGGCGGACGCCGGCCCTGGCGCGGCGGGCCGCGTCCTCCTGCCGCGCGTCTGTCAGCAGTCCGCCGCAGATCTCCTCTCCGGCGGGAAACAGGGCGCCGATGGCCTGCTCCAATTCGTCCAACCCCTCGCCGGTAAGAGAGGAGACCGGAACCACGGCGGCGGGACGCGGCAGATCAGGCGGCAGGTTTTCCACGGCCTGCGTGGAAAAAGAGGCCAGATCCCGCTTGGAAAGCACCAGAATCCAGCGGCTGCCGGCCGCCGTCAGGCGCAAAATTTCCGCGTCTGCGGCGGTGGGAGCGCGGGAACCGTCTGCCACGACAAGAACCAGATCGGCGCTTTTCAGCGCCTCCTGCGAACGTTCGACACCCAGCTTTTCCACAAGATCGTCCGTTTTGTGGATTCCGGCGGTGTCGATTAAGCGGAGCAGCACGCCGCCGCAGCGAACGGCTTCCTCCACCGTATCCCGAGTGGTGCCGGGGATGTCGGTGACAATGGCCCGCTCATAGCCAGCCAGCGCGTTCAGCAGGGAGGACTTCCCCGCATTGGGACTGCCTACGATAGCGGTGCGGACACCGGATTTCAGAAGTTTGCCGCGCTCACAGGTGCTCAGCAGCCGGCTCAGCGCCGCGTCCGCGCGGCACAGAGCCTCCGAAACGGCTTCCGGCTGAATGTCCGCAATGTCCTCGTCCGGATAATCCACCACGGCATAAAACCGGGAGATTACATCCAACAGCGGCGTCTGCACCGCTTCCAGCCGCCGGCGGAGCGCGCCGTTGAGCTGCTGCGCCGCATTCCGCGCAGCCTCCGCCGTCTCTGCGTCGATTAAATCCACCACGGCCTCCGCCTGCGTCAGATCCATCCGCCCGTTAAGGAAGGCGCGCTTGGTGAACTCCCCGGCCCGCGCCTGCCGCGCGCCCGCGGCAAACAGCGCATCCAGGGCCTCCCGGAGGACGACGGGGGAACCGTGGCAGTCGAATTCCACGCAGTCCTCGCCGGTGTAGCTGTGGGGCGCGGGAAAGCGGACGGCAAGCCCGCGGTCAATCAGTCGGCCGCCGCTGTCCAAAATATCCCCGTAAATCATTTTCCGCGCGTCCTGAACGGACAGCGGCCGTCCGTTCAGCGGCTGAAAAATCCGGTCGGCGGCGGAAAAACAGCCGTCGCCGGAGGCGCGGATTACGCCGATGGCGGTGGCGGCATTGCCGGTGGCGATGGCGGCAATAACTTCCATGAATTACACTTCCTTGAAAAACAGAAATATCTTAATTGGAAAAATCAGGGGCGGGCAGCCTGCCCGCCCCCGATGAGGTTCGGAAAAAATTATTTAATAGGCTCGCCGGCGGCCTTTTTGGCCTCGATTTCGCGGACGGCGTCCTTGTGACTCAGATTGACCCGGCCCTTTTCGTCAATATCGGTGACTTTGACCCACATCATATCGCCGATTTTGCAGGCATCCTCCACCTTTTCAATGCGGTGATCGGCCAGCTTGGAGATATGCACCAGACCGTCCTTGCCGGGCGCGAGCTCTACAAACGCGCCAAAGGTCATCAGACGGACAACGCGGCCGTAATACAGCGCGCCGACCTCCGGTTCAAACACGATGTCGTCGATGCACTTCTTGGCGGCGTCGCAGCTGGCGGGATTGGGGGCGGAGATAAAGATGGAGCCGTCGTCATTGATATCGATCTTCGCGCCGGTGTCGGCTACAATCTTCTGGATGACCTTGCCGCCGGAGCCGATAACCTCGCGGATATGATCCGGATTGATGTGCATGGTCAGCATCTTGGGCGCGTATTTGGAAACTTCCTTCCGCGGCTCCGCGATGCAGGGAAGCATAATCTTGTCAAGAATCTCGCAGCGGGCGTCATAGGTGATGTCCAGCGCGTTGCGGATGATCTCCATGGTCAGGCCGTCGTTTTTCAGATCCATCTGGATGGCGGTGATGCCCTTCTTGGTGCCCGCGACCTTGAAGTCCATTTCGCCGTGGAAGTCCTCCACGCCCTGAATGTCGATGAAAGTCTGGAAAGAACCGTCGTCATCCTGAATCAGGCCGCAGGAGATGCCCGCTACAGGCGCCTTAATGGGGACGCCCGCATCCATCAGCGCCAGCGTGCTGCCGCAGATGGAGCCCTGAGAGGTGGAGCCGTTGGAGGACAAAACGTCGGAGACTACCCGGATGGCATACGGAAACTCCTCGACAGAGGGAATCACGGGCAGCAGCGCGCGCTCCGCCAGAGCGCCGTGGCCGATTTCGCGGCGGCCGGGACTGCGGGCGGACTTGGCCTCACCGGTAGAATAACCGGGGAAGTTGTAATTGTGCATATAGCGCTTTTCCGTCTCTTCCCAGATGGTGTCCAGCTTCTGCGCCGCGGAGAGCGTATCCAGCGTGCAGGTGGAGAGCACCTGCGTCTGGCCGCGGGTGAAGAGGCCGGAACCGTGGGCCCGGGGCAGGATGCCGACCTCCGCGCTCAGCGGGCGGATTTCGTTCTGCTTGCGGCCGTCCACACGGTGGCCCTCCAGCAGCCATGCCTTGACGATCTTCTTCTGGAATTTATAGGTGATCTCCTCCAGATACTGATCCATTTCGGGGTAGTCCGCCAAAAACAGATCGTGCCATTTTTCAATGAGCTTGTTCCAGCGCGCCTCGCGGACATTCTTGTCGTCGGTGTCCATGGCCTCTCGGGCCTCGTCCTCGGTTGCCGCGACAATCTTTTCAAACAGCTCCTGATTGAAGTCGGCGTGGGGATATTCAAACTTGGGCTTGCCGATTTCGGAAATCATGCGGTTGATCAGCGCAATCTGCTTCTGGTTTTCCTCATGAGCGGCTTTGATAGCCTCGTACATGGCATCGTTAGAAACCTCGTTGGCGCCGGCTTCGATCATGACGACCTTCTTGCCGGTGGAGACCACCGTCAAATCCAGATCGCTGGCTTTGCGCTGCTCGGAGGTGGGATTGAACACGGGCTTGCCGTCCACCAGGCCGACTTTCATGGCGGCCACGGGGCCGTTCCAGGGGATGTCGGAGATGGAGAGAGCGGCGGAGGTGCCGATCAGCGCCGCGATTTCGGGAGAGCAGTCGTGATCCACGCTCATAACGGTGCATATAATGGATACGTCGTTGCGGAAGTCGTGCGGGAACAGCGGACGGATCGGCCGATCGATCATGCGGGAGCAGAGAATGCTGCGCTCGCCGGGACGGCCCTCGCGGCGGTTAAAAGAGCCGGGGATACGGCCCACGGAATACATTTTTTCCTCAAAATCCACGCTCAGCGGGAAAAAATCCACGCCGTCGCGGGGGCGGGGAGACGCGGTGGCGCAGACCAGCACGCGGGTGTCGCCGTATCCGACAAACACGGCCGCGTTAGCGAGCTCTGCCATTTTGCCCACTTCCATAAAGAAGGGGCGTCCGGCCAAATCCATCTCATAGCGATGGAAATTCGGATATTGGCGTTTGGTAATAATGGTTGACATAACTTTCTCCTTTGTCAGTAATTGCGCGGAGAAGCCACAGCCATTTAGCACTTGAAAAAACGTTCGGCGGGACAAACGCTTTTTCAACTGCTAAATGCTGCATCCGACTCTTCTGCGCGGTGGGCCGGGATTTTTCCCGGATGGGAAAAAGGGGGAACGGGAAAGAAAGGACGGCGCAGTCTCCCCACACCGTCCTTTCACTCGCACTTACTTACGGATGCCCAGCTTGGCGATCAGGGCACGATAACGCTCAATGTCCTTTTTCTGGAGATAGTCCAACAGACGGCGGCGCTGGCCGACCATCTTATACAGACCGCGGCGGGAATGATTGTCCATGGGGTTCTTCTGCAGGTGAGCGGTCAGCTGGCTGATGCGCTCGGTCAAAATGGCGACCTGAACCTCCGGAGAACCGGTATCGTTCTCGTGCGTGCGGTTGGCGTTGATAATGTCCGTTTTCTGTTCTTTACGCAGCATAATAAATTTTCCACCTTTCAAAATTGTTCCCACAGGACTGCGTGCCGGGACGGTGAAAACTCCGCGGGACGAAGCGCCGGGGAAAGACGAGAATTGCGTACTTATGAAATATAGCACAGAAAATATGGGATGTAAAGAAAAATGTGTAAACTTTCTCATTTATATTGTATCAAGGGCGGGAAAGATAAAAGTTCAAAGAGCTTGACATCTCCGTACCGCTGTGCTACCCTAACTGTATTAACACAGATAATACAGTTAATCCGGCATGAAAACCTTATCGGAGAAAAGAGTAATCGAAGGGAGGACGACGATGATTAACCTGAATTACCGTGATTCCCGGCCGATTTATGAGCAAATCCGCGATGAGCTGCGAAAGCTGATTGTCACCGGTGCGGTAAAGACAGACGAAAAACTGCCGTCGGTGCGGTCGCTGGCATCGGAACTGGCAATCAACCCGAATACCATTCAGAGGGCGTATAACGAGCTGGAAACGGAGGGATACATCTGCTCGGTTCCTGGAAAGGGCAGCTTTGCGGCGGCCAGCGCGGGAGCGGACGAGGCCCGAAAGCAGGAGCTTTTAAAGAAAGTGCGGGAACTGCTGCAGGAACTTCGGTATCTGGGGCTTACGCAGGAGGAGCTGACGTCGCTTTTGAAGGAGGAGAGAACATGATTGAGGTCAACAGGGCCGTCAAACGGTTTGACGGCTTCGCGGCGCTGGACGGAGCCACGCTGACGGTTCCCACCGGCAGCGTCTACGGCCTGGTGGGTCCCAACGGCGCCGGAAAGTCCACGCTGATCCGCCATTTGACCGGCATCTACCGGCAGGACGAGGGCACCGTCCGAATTGACGGAAAGCCCGTTTGGGAAAATCCGGAGCTGAAAGCGCGGATTGCCGCGATTCCGGACGACTGGTATTATTTTTTACAATCCACCGTACGGGATATGATGCGCTTTTACCGGGGATTTTATCCCCTCTTTTCCGCAGAGCGCTATGAACTGCTGCGTCAGGCGTTCCCCAATGTCGATGAGAGGAAACCCGTTCGGACGCTGTCAAAGGGCATGCAGAAGCAGGCCGCATTCTGGCTGACCCTGTGCTGCATGCCGGACTATTTGATTCTTGACGAGCCGGTGGACGGCTTGGATCCGGTGATGCGCAGGCAGGTCTGGTCGCTGATCCTCAGCGATGTGGCGGAGCGGGGAACCACCGTGCTGATTTCCTCCCATAATCTGCGGGAGCTGGAGGATGTCTGCGATCATGTGGGAATCATGAACCACGGGAAAGTGCTGCTGGAGCGCCCGCTGGATCAGCTGCAGGACAACATGGTGAAAATGCAGGTGGTGTTCCCGGACGAGATGACGGAGGTGCCGGCGGAACTGCCGGTACTCCACGCGTCGAAGGTCGGACGGATTTACACGCTGATTATGCGGATGAGCGCACAGGAGGCGGAGGCGCGCCTGTCGCGGTATCGGCCTCTGCTGGTGGATGCCGTGCCGCTGACGCTGGAAGAGATCTTTATTTATGAGCTGGGAGGTGCCGACTATGCAGTCAAAGACATTGTCCTCTGATTCCCCCCGCCGGGAGACGGCCCGCAGGCCGGGCCGCGCGGGACGGCTGGTAAATCCGACGCTGTTTCGCAAGAATCTGACGCGGTTCTGGCCGCTGTGGGCGGCCTACGGGGCGTTTTGGATCATCGCGGTGCCGGTATTGCAGTATATGCAGCTGTACGGGCAGGCTGCGCGGCTGTACACGCCGTCGGCGGCGCAGCGTACCGCCGACGCGACGCGGCAGATGCTGGAGGCCGGGGCGGGCCTGTCGGTGATCGTCGGCGCGGTTGCCGGCTGCCTGTTTGCCATGGTGCTGTTTTCCTATTTGTATTCCGCCCGTTCCGTGGGCATGATGCATTCCTTCCCCATTCGCCGGGAGGGCCTGTTTTTGACAAACTACCTCTCCGGCGCGGCGGTGTTTCTGGCAACGGATGCGGTGGTGGTGCTGTTGACGGCGGCGATACAGGGGCCGGCCGGCGCGTTGGACTGGGGGAATTTGGGCGCGTTTTTCCTGAGTAACGGGGGAACCATGCTGTTTTTCTACTCCTTTGCCGTATTCTGCGCCATGTTTACCGGGCAGATTTTGGCCCTGCCGGCATTTTACGCGATTTTCAACATCCTGATTATGGCGGTAAATCAGCTGATCCAGTCGTTTGCCAGAGCGTTTATTTACGGATACGACTCCGGCAGTTCCGCCTGGATGGTCTGGCTGACCCCGGCGTGGAAATTGTACCGGACGCTGAAACTGGATCAGACGAACCGGGGCGCGCTCGCGCAGTTTCGCCTGCGCGGCCTCTCCGCCGTGGGGATCTATGCCGCGGCGGGGCTTGTATTTGCGGCGGCCGCGCTGCTGGTTTATCAGCACCGGCGCAGCGAGACGGCGGGCGATACCGTGTCCGTGCGCTGTATGCGCCCCGTATTCCGCTGGAGCGTGGCGCTGTGCACCGCGTTCGGACTGGGGCAGGCGCTGTATTTTCTGGTATTCCGCAGCGGGAGCGATTCCAATCATGCGTCCCTGCCGGAGATGATGCTCTGTATAATTTTTTGCGGATTGCTGGGTTATTATGCGGCGGAAATGCTGCTGAAAAAGACTTTCCGCGTGTTCCGGAACAGCTGGCGCGGCGCGGTGATTCTGACGGCGCTGCTGCTGGCGGTGGGGATCGGTACGGCCCGGGACGTATTGGGCGTGGCCTCCCGGATTCCGGCGGTGAGCCGCATTGCCTCCGTGGACTTTAACTTCTCCGGTGAAAATCAATGCTCCGGCGCGGTTTCGGATGCCGGGCTCATCCGGGAATTTTGTGAGGCGCAGAAATCCATTCTCGCGGAAAAAGGCGTGATGCTTCAGCGGGAAAAAGTGTATAATGCGCATGGGACGGATCGTTATTCCTACGCCGGGGTGATCATTTGCTATCATCTCAAAAACGGCTCTACAATTTCCCAGAATTACGGTCTGTACTACACCCTGTCGGATTTGAAGCATTCCAGCGGCGCAATTTCCCGGTTGGCAAAGCTGGCGGCGGAACCGGAAATCCAGAGGAGCAATCTGCTGGCGCACCTTACGCCGGATCAGGTGCGAAACGGCGAGCTGGACTATTTAAAAACCGCCGGATCTCTGGGCACAGTCTCCTTTGACCGCGACGCCGCGCGGGAGATATGCGCCGCGGCTGAGCGGGATATTGCGGCGGGGCACTTTGGAAAAAATCAGTTCGATTATCAAAGCTATCGCCGGGAAACCTACGCCAATACCCTGAGACTGTATTACAAAAACGCGCAGGGGGATCTTATCCCCCAGAGCATCAGCTTTTCTTCCAACTGTACGGAGCTGATTGCCGCGCTGAAGAAAAA
>JBFLFX010000012.1:0-27433 GCA_041859815.1 Dysosmobacter sp.
CGAAGATCAAACGGTCATTCTGGCCCACGATCTCGCCAAAAAGATCGAAGAAGAGATGGAATATCCCGGCCAGATCAAGGTTCACGTGATCCGTGAAACCACCGCGGTGGAATTTGCGAAGTAGGATCGGATTGAGCCGCAGAATGACGGAAAATCAAAGAATGCCGGACGGCGTCAAAACGGCACAGCCTTAAAAGGCTGTGCCGGTTTGACGCCGTCCGTTTTTGCCGGAACCTGTTCAGCAGCCATTCGCGGGGCTTCTTCAACCGTCCGCTTGGGTTTCGCTGGACCCTGTTTGAAAAAATGCCGTCTTTTCTGGCTCCCAGCCGCCCTGGTGCCGCGGCTCCCCTCTTGTGAGAGTCCTGATAAAGCGGCGTCTATTCTCCGCAGCCGTGTTCACCGCCGCAGGCGTCCGAGTGATGCTCGCCTTGATGGCTGCATGCCATATCCGGATTGTAATTCAGCCGGTTTTCCAACAGCGCCTGCACGGCGCTGTCCGGATCCCCGGAAACGCCCCCGTACAGGCGGATGCCCGCCTCGGCCAGCGCGCGCTGCGCGCCGTCGCCGATGCCCCCGCAAATCAGCGTGTCCACACTGCATTTTTTCAAAATATCCGCCAGCGCGCCATGGCCGCTGCCATTGGTGCCAATCAGAGTGGTAATCGTCACTTTCCCGTTTTCCACATCATAAACCTTAAAGTGTTCCGTGTGGCCGAAATGCTGAAAAATCTGTCCGTTCTCGTAAGTCACCGCAATTCTCATGCTTCCGAATCCTCCTTATGCGTTATTTTCGCCTGCCCCTTACGCCAGCATCTGCGGCAGTATCCCCCGCCGCAGGCGCCCGAATGCCCGTCACAGAGAACGTAGTCTCCCCCCGTAATCACCAGTTCCCGCCCATTTACCAAGCATTCCGCCAGTTTTTTTCGGGCACCGTTATAGATAGCCTGCGCAGTTGTACGCGCCACATCCATCTGTTCCGCGCACTGTTCCTGTGTCATGCCCTCTAAATCAATCAGCCGGATGGACTCGTATTCATCCAATGTCATCGTCACAGTCCGCCAGTCGTTTCCCCGGTTTCCCTCAGGGCCGAATCGTCCCCAGCCGGGCATGGCGCAAATGCGCCGCCGCTTGCAAGGTCTTGCCATCGCGCGTCCCTCCTTTGTTATCGGCATATGCCGTTTACAAGATTCATTATACCTTGTTTTTGGCATATGTCAATAACAAAAGCGGGAATTTTTAAAGAAACAGCGTCCGCTGTCCGGAAGTCTCCGGGTAACGGACGCTGTTTCTTATTTCATCAAATCCAGAATGCTTTCCTTGGGCATGGCGCCGACCGCGTGGTTCACCACTTTCCCGTCCTTGAACACCAGAAGGGTTGGAATGCTCATCACTTTGAACATCGCCGCCAGATCCCGCTGCTCATCCACATTAACCTTGCCCACGCGGATATCCGTCCGCTCATCGGCAATCTCATCCACCAGAGGGGAAACCATCCGGCAGGGACCGCACCAGGTTGCCCAGAAATCCACCAGCACAGGCTGTTTGCTCCCCAGAACTTCCTTTTCAAAATTTTCCTTCGTAATAACTGTTGCAGACATAATAAAAACCTCCGTTCACTGTATGATGGATTGCGGTTTCATACCGGGCTGCCGGAATGTTTTCGCCGCTTTCCTTCTTTCTGGGTGTATCGTATCATGTTTTTTCCGCCGGGTCTGTGATAAAGTCACAAATCAAGCCGTATTTTTGAGCATCCCGTCAATTCTGGTCATACCGCGTCTGCTCGCGCGGCAAAATGTGCCGACAGCCGGTATCCTCTCCCCGCACCATATAAAAAGGGAGCGGTTCCCTTTTGGAAACCGCCCCTGCGGAAAACCGAGCTTCACTTATTTGTTGGCATACGGCTCCAGAAACGCGTGGAAATGACGCATGGGCAGGTTGTGGCCCATGGTAATCCGCATATTGGGAATGCTCTCCCGATCCTGATAGAGCGCGGAAACCGCGGCAATCACATAATCCAGATGTTCCTGACTCAGCTGGCTGCGGTTAATGGCGAAGCGGACTACATTGACAACCTCCTTCTGCTGCTCGGGAGTCTTCAGATCGTACTCCATGCTGTAATCCCCCAGCTCGGAGACACGGATGCCGTAGCGCCGGATCAGTTCCAGACTGAACCCCTCCCCCGCGAACGTCTCGTGGCCGCGCTTATAATCGAAGAATTTGTCCATGTTCAGGTATACGCCGTGGCCGCCGGCGGGAAGCACCACGGGAACCCCCGCCTTGTAAAAACCCCGGGCCAGATACTCGCACTGGGACACCCGCTCGTGCAGATAGTCAAACCGCCCGCACTCATACAGGCCGCAGGCCAGCGCCATAATGTCCCGGCCGGACATTCCGCCGTAGGAGTCGTTGCCGTAGGAGGAGATCTGTTTGACCTTCAGCAGAATGCCCACGTCGTTCTTCACCGTGCCGTCGGCGTTAAAGTCGCTGAATTTTTTCCAGAAATAGCCTTTGTCCCGGAAGGCCAGCACACCGCCCATGTTGGCGTGCCCGTCTTTTTTCAGACTGGCGGTAAAACCGTCGCAGTAGGAGAACAGCTCTTTGGCAATTTCAAAGATGGATTTGTCGGCGTAGCCCTCCTCGTTGGTCTTGATAAAATAGCAGTTCTCCGCCCAGCGGGCCGCGTCCAGCATATAGGGAATTTCGTACCTGTGGGCAATTTTGCTGACGGCGCGGATATTTGCCATGGAAACCGGCTGACCGCAGACGGTGTTGTTGGTAATGGTGGTATAAATTATGGGGACGTTCTCCGCGCCCACCTCGTCAATCAGCGCCTGAAGCTTCTCCAAATCCATATTGCCTTTAAACGGGTTTTTCCGGTACTCGCCGCCCTCGGGAACCTCCCAGAGCAGCTCCTTGTTAAAACAGTTCCGCGGTGTGGAGCCCATCTGCTTGATATTGCCCTCGGTGGTGTCAAAGTGACCGTTGGAGGGAATGGTAAAGTTCCTGCCGGGATAGCGATTGTTGAGGATTTTACTGACGATGCTGAACAGCAGGGATTCCGCGCAGCGGCCCTGTGGAACGAGGAAGGTATTGGGGCGCTCCATCTGCGCCGCGCCGCCGTTAAAAAGGCCGCCCTCATACTCGCACAGGTACATCTCATCCATCATCTTTTCGATGTCGTCGCAGCCGGTACGTACCAAATCAATCACGCGCTTCTGCCGGTCGCCGCGCTCAAACACATCGCGCATGGCGTCCAGCAGGACATAATAGCCTTTGTTGCGGCCATAGGATTCATCCCCCAGAAACATGGCGCTCCACTGCAAATCCGTCATCGCGGTGGTTCCGGAATCGGAGAGCATGTCCACCGTCAGCATTCCGGCCGGGAATGCAAATTCATTATAGTGCGTGGAGCGCAGAGCGCGTTCACGCTGTTCGACGGTCACGGTGGGGATGTTTCGTTTCACATAGGAGAGGGATTTCGGGGTTTCGACATTCAGCGGATAGTTCATACTTGCGTACCTCCATTTTTAGCGCTTTGCGCTGTTATTATTAGAGATACCCCGGTCATCGGGCAGCCGAAAAACGGCTGATCGACTAGCGGACAGTACCTTCACAAAGAAATGCCGCAGGACATTCCGTGCGGATTGAGTGATACCGGTTTTCAAGGTCGATTGTATCATTCTTCGGCGCCAATTTCAACAGGGATCCAGAGGCCGTCCGGATCCGCGCAGCCGTCTTTTGGACGATGCCAAGTCCCGGATCGCCGCCCGCCATGGGACGGCCCGCTCTTTTTTCACGGGAAATCCCGCCGGAGCGCGCATGCAAACCGAAGAGTTGCCATCATGCATCCTATGAGAAAATGCAGAATATGCGACGACAGGAATTACGGGAAGAACAGAATTCAGGAATTGCTGCCGACGGGAAAGAAGCCGGTCGGAAAAGATAGCCGGCCGATGCTCCATGGGCAGAATTGATTGGCTGAATGCAGAAATTCCGTGAAGAGATTTGCCGGAGCGTTTTTGGGCGTGAAGCAGCGTATGCAGCCGATTTCGCCGCTGGGCACAGCCCTTGAGGCAGCCAAACGGCACAGCCCCGAAGGGCTGTGCCGTTTGGTGATTTTCGCGGGACATCCCGGACGGCGCCTGCCGGCAAAAGCACCGCCCGGGACGGGCGTATTCTTTCATCGTACGGGTGCAGCCGCCGCTGCGCCGAATGCCGCAAACCGCTGCGGAGTCTCATGCAGTCAGCGGAAAATTCATCTTATTGGATCCCCATCAGATCACACAGAGAACGCACATAGATGAGTCCCGCGTTCAAAACATCCTGCACATCGACGTTTTCATTATAGGAATGGATTCCCTCCGTGTTGGCAGGGCCGTACTGGATGGTCGGAATTCCCCTGCAGCGGTATTCCCTGGCATCGGAGGACGCCCACTGGTAGGAGGGAATCACTTCTATTTTCCAGACATCCTCCGCGTTTTTCTTGATTGTGCGCACGATCTCCGCGTCTTCATCGGTGCAGTTGGCATCGCTCTGCCAGTCCAGCGTGTAAGTAACGCCGCTGACGCCGGAGTCATCGACAATCTTCCGGACGGTGCGCTCGATCTCACCGCGATCCACGCCGATGGGGGTTCTTACGTCCACAATGGCCTCGCAGGAATCCGGCACCATATTGGGGCGGGTCCCGCCGCGGATAATACCCACGTTGGCGGAGACATGGCTGATCACCTCGCCGCTGCCGGGAACCCCGATTTTTTCCTCCGCCGCACGCTTGGAGTTTTTCAGGGCGTGCTGCTGTCCCGGCTGGTAGTGTCCCGTAATCGCGGTCAGCTGGGGGATTCCATTAAAGACCCGGGCGAGTTTTAAAATGGCGTTGTCCCCCTTATAGCCAGCAAGACTGCCGTGGGCGGACTGCCCCTGTGCGTGAAACGTCAGGTTCAGCCGGCCGCGCTGGCCGATCTCAATGTCGTTGCTGGAGGTCGGCTCCGCCACAAGGCAGGCATTGGCATTTTCGGCATACCCGTTGGCGCACAGCCATTTCGTCCCGTATTCTCCGCTGCTCTCCTCATCGGAGACAATGTGTAGACGGATCTTGCCGTTCAGCGCCGCGCCGGACTGCCGGAGAATCTTCATGGCAAAAAGGATCCCGGCTACGCCCGCTTTCATGTCGGAAGTGCCGCGTCCCAGAATCCGTCCGTCTTGAACGGTTCCGCAAAACGGATCATAGTTCCACTGGGAGCGATCCCCAGCCGGCACAACATCGACATGGCCGTTGAGAATGACGCTGAAGCCGTCCTTTGTCCCCAGCTCGGCGACCACACAGGGAAACGCGGGGTTGCAGCCGACCTCCTGGCAGGAAATTCCCGCGTCGGTCAAATAATTTTTCACAAAGTCAATTACCCCGCGCTGCGTGCCCGTGGGATTTTCACTGGGAATCCGGATTAAGTCGGATACCAGCCCGACAAGCTCGCCTTCCCGTTCCTTTTCCAGTTGTTCAATTTCCTTGCGGCTGACATTCCTCATCGATTTTCTCCTTTCAATCATACAGGAAACACGCCACGCGATGGCGCTCTCCAACATCTTTGAGCTGCGGAATTTCCCGGGTGCAGCGCTCCATACAGTCGGGACAGCGGCCCGCCAGAGGACACCCCACCTGCCGGCCGATGGGGCTCGAAATCTCCCCCTTGAGCACAATCCGCTCTTTCTTTTCAAAGGGAGACTCCGGCGGAATGGCGCTCAGGAGAGACCTGGTATAGGGGTGAAGCGGATTTTCGTAAATCTGGCGGGCGGCACAGGTTTCCACCACGCGGCCCAGGTACATAATGATAATATTGTCGCTGACATGTTTGATGACGCTCAGGTCATGCGAGATAAAAATGTAGGCAATATTGTATTCCCGCTGCAGGCGGTTAAAGAGATTCAGCACCTGCGCCTGAATCGATACGTCCAGCGCGGAAACCGGCTCGTCACACACGATGATGCGCGGATTCAGCGCCAGCGCGCGGGCAACATTGATCCGCTGGCGCTGGCCGCCGGAAAATTCGTGCGGAAAGCGGTTGATATGCTGAATATCCAGGCCGACTTCCCGGATCAGGGACAGCACCTTCTTCTGACGCTCGCGCCTGTCCGGGCAGAGATGGTGCACAAGCAAAGGCTCCTCAATCAGCTGCCCGCAGGTTTTACGGGGATCCAGCGAAGAGTAGGGATCCTGAAAAACCATCTGGATCTCCTTGTGCAGATCTTTGAGCCGCTGGCCCTTCATTTCAAAAATGTTCTCCCCCATATATTCGACTGTTCCGCGGGTGGCGGGATGCAGTTGGAGAATGGTCCGGCCCAGCGTGGATTTTCCACAGCCGGACTCCCCAATGACGCCCAGTGTCTCCCCTTCATGAAGGTCAAAAGAAACGTCTGTGAGCGCATGGAGAACCAGCGGCGCTTGAAACATCGGCTGCCCTTTGAGCTTAAATTCCTTCGTCAAGCCGCGGACTTTCAAGATCGGCTCCCGCGTTCCGGTGTTACTCATGCGGACTCACCGCCTCTCTTGTGAGTTTGTTTGTCCCGTTCTGCCGGTGGCACGCGACAAAATGCCCCGGTTCCACCTCCACCAGCGGCGGCACGCACTCCCGGCAGCGATCCTCAACATAGGGACAGCGGTTATAAAAATTGCAGCATTTCCCGGTCAGGCGCAGGTCGGGTGGCGTGCCGGGAATCGTGCGGAGAATGCCCTTGGAATCGTCGGAAAGCTTTGGCATGGAATCCAGCAGCCCCCAGGTATAGGGATGAAGCGGCTGGGCGTAAAGCGTTTTCGTCGCCGCGCTCTCCACGGTATTGCCCGCATACATGACCATGACCTTGCTGCACATCTCCCAAACGACGCCTAAATTGTGCGTAATCAAGAGGATGGAGGTTTTCATGGTTTGCTGGAGCTCTTTCAGCAGATCCAGCACCTGCGACTGAATCGTCACATCCAGTGCCGTTGTGGGCTCGTCCGCAATGATAAACTTCGGCTTGCAGCATACCGCCATAGCGA
The DNA here is from genome assembly GCA_041859815.1 of Dysosmobacter sp. GTDB lineage: Bacteria > Bacillota > Clostridia > Oscillospirales > Oscillospiraceae > Oscillibacter. The sequence continues at coordinate 7,030 of JBFLFX010000012.1, forward strand.
TAATGACACGCTGGCACATGCCGCCGGAGAGCTCGTAAGGATAGGCGTTCATCCGCTTTTCCGGTTCCGGGATGCCGACGCGCCCCAGCGCATCCACCGCCATGGCACGCGCCTGCGCTTTGGAGACTTTCTGATGGGTACAGATCATTTCAACCATCTGTTTTCCAACCTTGAAAACGGGGTCAAGAGAAGTCATGGGATCCTGAAAAATCGTAGAGATGTCGTTTCCGCGAAAATCCAGCAGCTCTTTCCTGCTCATGGCCAGAACATCCCTGCAGTCAAACGTAATTTCCCCGCCTACGATTTTGCCCGTCTGCGGGGGAAGCAGACGAATAATGGAGCTGGACGTAACGCTTTTGCCGGAACCGGACTCTCCGACGATTCCAAGGGTTTCCCCCACGTCAATGCTGAAGCTGACGCCGTCCACCGCCTTTGAAACACCGCTGGCCGTATAAAAATATGTTTTCAGATCTTTTACCTTTAAAAGTGCATCGCTCATGGTGCCCTCCTTCCTTCCACAGGAAAGCGCTCCTGCAGTTCCTGACGGTATTTTATGCGAAAAGCGCGGACGGTGAATTCCGCCGGGCAGTCCGGCACCGTCCCTTTTCCGCCCGGCCCGGAACCCGCAGGAAAACGGAACTGCCCCAGCCGATCGCCCGCGGCCCGGCCAATTCGGAACTTGCGGCAGCCGTATTCCGGATTTTCCCGGATCACACCGGCGGGGACAATGCGGCGGGGGAGAAGTTCCCCTCTGCGCGTTTGAACGCGCGCTTTACTTTGAATGGCAGAATTTTTCATCATTTTTTCATTTTTGGGTCGAGGACGTCGCGAATGCCGTCGCCGAGAAGGTTAAAGCCGAGAACCGTGATGAGGATGAAAAGCCCGGAGATGGCGGCAATATGGGGCGATGTGTTAAGCACGTCTTTGCCGCCCTGCAGAATACTGCCCCAGGAAGCCGTGGGCGCGGAAATGCCCAGTCCCAAAAAGCTCAGGGCGGCTTCCGAAATAATGGCGCCGGCGATCCCCAGCGTCGCATAGACAATCAGCGGTGAGATCGCATTGGGCAGAATATGTACAAAGAGCATCCGGGGCCGGGAAACGCCGATCACGCGGGCCGCATTGCAGTACTCCTCGTTTTTAATAATGTAGACCTCCCCCCGGATAACCCGGGCAAAGCTGGGAACATTGCCGATGCCAATGGCAAGGATCACATTAAAAATTCCGGATCCCAAAACCGTCATCAGGATAATCGACATCAGGATAAAGGGAAATGCCAGCATTCCGTCCATAATCCGCATGATAATGGAATCGACGATGCCGCCGAAATAGCCAGCCAGCAGCCCCAGCAGAACACCGATGGTACCGGCAACCACCGTACCGCCGAACGCGACGATCAGGGAAACGCGCGCGCCGTACAGAATCCGGGCAAAAAGATCCCGTCCGATTTCATCGGTTCCGAAGATGTGACCGTCGACACCGGGCTTCAAAAACGGCTGCATGGGATTGACGGCATTGGGGTCGTGGCTGGTCAGAAACGGCGCAAATACGGCGAGAAAAATCATGACCACCACGACAGCCAGCCCGGCCATTGCCGTCTTGTTGCGCTTGAGCTTGCTCCATGCGCTGTTTGCATGGCGCTCCTTCCGCAATAATTCCTCATTATATTCCAGGCCCAGAACGTCAGCAGAGGCGTTGTTCATTTCCGGCATGGTTATCTGGCCCCCCCCTCATAGTTCACTCTCGGGTTGATGAGCATATAAACCACATCTACCAGCAAATTGGTAACGACAAAAACGATGGCAAAGAACAGGACAACCCCCTGTACCAGCATATAATCACGGTTCTGGATCGCATTGACGATCATGGTCCCCATCCCGGGCCACGCAAAAATGCTCTCCGTCAGAATCGCGCCTGTAAAACAGCCGGCAATCTGAAGGCCGAGAATAGTCACGATGGGCGGCAGTGCATTTTTCAGCGCGTGTTTCCAGAGAATCCCCCGTTCCGGAATCCCCCGCGCATGCAGCGCCTTGACGTAATCGCTGTGGATGACTTCCAGCATGCTGGATCGGGTAATCCGGGCAAACGTGGCCAGCGGAATGGTGGTCAGGCAGACACACGGAAGAATCATATGCCGAACCGTGTCCACAAATCCTGTGCCGCAGCCAACGGCCGGCAGCCAGCCGAGGTTCACGGCAAAAATCTTGACCAGCATCAGGCCCAGCCAGAAAATGGGCATGGAAACGCCGATCAGCGCCAGAACCATAAAGACATAGTCCAGAGGGGAGTATTGGTGCAGCGCTGAGAAAATTCCAACCCATACCCCCAGGATCAGCGCGACCACCAGCGAAACCACCGTGATCTGCAGCGTGCTGGGAATCCGCTGGGCAATCAGCGTGGTAACGGGCTGGTTATACATATAAGAGGTTCCAAAATTTCCGTGCAGCACATCGCCGATATAATGGACATATTGCTTCCACAGCGGCTGATTCAGCCCGAGCTTTACCTCCATCTGCGCAATATCCTCCGCGGAGGCCTGCGGCCCAAGGATGGTCGCGGCCGGATTGCCGGGGATCATTCTGGTCAGGACAAACGTAAAGGTCACAACGATTAAAAGCGTCGGAATGCTCTGCAGGATTCTTTTGAGAATGGTTTTAAGCAACTTGCATCACCACCAAATCTGTATTCAAAGTGCTCCGATTGCCGCAATGCAGAGGCACACGCGAACGGCGCGCCTCTGCATTGCTCTTGGGGAGAAAGTAAGGAATGGAATGAATCAATGATTAACCGGTTACCGAGACATTGCGGTCATTTGTCACAAACCGCAGAGTGCCGTCGGCACGCTGAACGAAACCATGGGCGCGGCCGTTCACGCCGTAAATGACATAGGGGTTGGCATAGTAGATACCGGCGTAATCCTCCATGACTTTTTTCATGGCCTGAGAATAATACTTTGCGCGCTCCGTCTGATCCGTCGCCTCACTGGCCTTCTGAAGGAAGCCGTCCACCTCGGGGCTGGTGTATCCGGCGCCGTTGCCAATGGCTGTCGTCTCAGAAGAGGAGAAGAGCTTGTTCAGGAAGAAGTAGGGATCCGGATACCACGACCAGCTCATTGCATAGACGTCGGCATTTCCAGAGCAGACCGTATCGGAGAAAGTCCCCCATTCGGCAACATTGACCTTGACATCAATTCCAATCTTCTTCCAGTAAGCCTGCAGAAGCGTGGCCATTGTCTTGCGCTCTGCGCTGTTGGAAACATAGATGTTCAATTTAAAGCCGTTCGCATAGCCTGCCTTCTTCATCAGCGCCTTTGCATCGGCCACGTTATAGCCGGGGAACAGCGATTCCAGAGAGGAATCGTATCCCCAGGAGCCATACGGCAGCGGCAGATAAGCGGCCTTCACCTCGTGATACTGATAGAGCGCGGAACGGACGGCGTCAAAATCAACCGCTTCGATCATTGCCTTGCGGACATCCGCGTTGGCCGTCGGGCCTTTTTTCATATTGAAGCGGATGTAATTAATCTGCATCGCTTCCTTTTTCAGAATTTTGGCGCTGCTGGATTTGCTGACGGTGTTAATGGCTTCACCGCTCAGGTCGGTCGCAATGTCAACCTCCCCGGTCAAAAGCGCGTTGGCCGCCTGCGTGGGATCGGAAATGAACTTAAAAACCAGCTTCTTGAGCTTTGGCGCGGCGATAAAGTACTTGCTGTTGGCTGTCAGCACGGCCTGCTCGTCCAACTGAAACTTTTCAAGATAGAACGGGCCGGTGCCAATCAGATGCGAACCGAAATTGTCGCCCCAGCCCTCGACCTCTTCTTTGGGAAGGATGGAGTTTCCCGCATTCGTCAGAGCAGCCATAAAAGCGGAATTGGCGGTTTTTAGCGTGCAGGTGACCTCATTTTTGCCTGTAACGGTTGCTTCCTTCAGCATGGAGAGCCGGTTGTTGTCGGAATGCTGCGCGGAACGGTTCAGAGAATACGCCACGTCGTCCGCCGTCATCTCGCGACCGTTCTGATACTTTCCCTTTTGGAAATGAACCCCGGAACGGATGGTGAACACATACTTCAGCCCGTTGTCGGAGATCTTCCATTTAGTGGCCAGAGAGGGAACAAACTTGGTCAGATCGTCGTTGTATTCAATCAGACGATCGCAAACCTGATCGATAATCTGGCCTTCATAAGTGCCGCTGTAATGGATGGGGTCCAGCTTGCTGGGGGAGGACGACAGGGAGACAGTCAGCGTACCGCCTGAGGCGGTGCCTGTGCCGGAGCTTTTTGATGCGGAGCTTGCGTTGGAACCGCATCCAGCAAGGAGCGTCACAGACATTGCGCAGGCCATGACCAGTGCAAGAACTTTCCTTTTCATCTTTACGCCTCTTCTTTCCATTCTGCTTTTTTGTGCCATCCTCGTCTTTCCCGCTGAAATTTTCCGATGATGGCATCTGCGATGAAATGACCTTTCATGGTATGATCTCGTTGTGTATGGGTTTATGATACCGTTATTTTTGAGAGGGCACAATGTGCAGATCGCATAAGAAATAAATGAATAAAGAGTGCAGGGTGCACTGTCCTGCATAAAGAGTCCTGCTTTATAATACATAACATATGATTATCTTATGGCGGGCGCATGAAAAGGAAAACATGGATACCCAATCAGCAAGCTTCTGAAAAATCTCTATATTCTATATATTTCAGTATTTACATAATACTATTTCTTTTTTCAAGAGTGCTTCTTTGTAGCGCAAGTGCAAGTGGAAGGTAGAAATCCCGCGCAGATAATATAATTAAATGTAATATGTCCTTCCTGTGTATACTTATAAATATAAATTATGTTATGTATTTTTATTCCTTATCCCAAAGCGGAGACAATTTTCTATATTCCTGTTTCCATACGGTGGATCTCGTTTGTGTAGATGAATTCCATCCGTATATTTCCGAAAAATGAAAGGGGAAAAACATGTTACTAAAAGAGATTCTGGAAATGTTCAATCTTCTGGATACGCCCGCGGCCACGGGAAAGGCTGTAAAAGAAATGCTGCTGCAGGAAGGCGCCTCCGAAGTTACCGTGGACACGGTGACGGGAGACAAAGGTGCAACGGACTGTATCAAAATTCTGATCAAAGGAAGCTGCGGAAAAAGCGGCGGCGGAAACGCCCCCACCCTGGGAATCATCGGCAGGCTGGGCGGTCTTGGCGCACGCCCCGCCGCCATTGGCTTCACCTCGGACGGTGACGGCGCTCTGGCGGCGCTGGCCACGGCGTTAAAGCTCTCCCGCATGCACTGCAACGGCGATATCCTTCGGGGCGACGTCATCATCTCGACGCACATCTGTCCGGACGCGCCAACGCAGCCCCACTTCCCTGTCCCGTTCATGGATTCCCCCATTGACATGCGGCAGTGCAATCAGATGGACTGCGATCCCAGAATGGACGCCATTCTCTCCATCGACACCACTAAGGGAAACCGCATTATCAACCTGAACGGCATCGCACTGTCCAATACGATTAAGGAAGGGTACATCCTGGAGGTCAGCAACGATCTGATGGACATTTACACCCGGGTCACCGGAAAACTGCCCTATGTTTTTGCCTGCGCACAGCAGGATATTACCCCTTACGCAAACCATCTTCATCATCTCAACAGCATCCTGCAGCCGGCGGCAGATTCCGACGCCCCGGTAGTCGGGGTCGCAATTACAACGGAACAGCCGGTAGCAGGCTGCGCCACCGGCGCAAGCCATCCGGAGGATGTTGAGACTGCCGCACGGTTTGCCTGCGAAGTTGCCAAGGATTACGGCACCGGAAAGGTATCCTTTTATGATCCCGAGGAATATGAGAATCTGATCCGTCTCTACGGGTGTATGAAACAGTTTCAGACTACAGGCGAGGCCCTCATCTGATGGTGAAAAAGCAAAAAATTCTGGCCGCGCTTACCATCGGCCAATCACCCAGGGACGATATCACCCGGGATATTCTCCCGCTGCTCCCCCCGGATGTGAAAGTGCGGGAATACGGCGCTCTGGATGATTGGACCGAAGCGGAAGTGGCGGCGCGGTGCTCTTTTTCCGAAGGGGACGAAATTTTGATTTCCAGGATGCGCGGCGGCGGGCAGGCGCGGTTTACCGCGCGGTTTATCATACCGCTGGTACAGGCGAAAATTGATCAGGCGGAGCGGGAGGGCGCGGACGCGACGATCCTCTTCTGCACCGGGGCGTTTCCCCCGTTTCATCACCGTAAAATTTTTTTGGAGCCGGAGCCGATTTTTCACGCGGTCGCCGAGAAACTGGCGGACGGGCAGAAAATCGGCGTGATCGTCCCCCTGCCGGAACAGATTCCGCAGGCCCGCGCCATTTGGAAGAAGAGCGGGGTTGAAATTGCGGCCGCCGCCGCATCTCCCTATCTGGAATCCGAGAAAGTCCGGAGCGCGGGGCAGTCGTTCAGCGGGCAAAAACTGGCGTTTATTGTCCTGGACTGCATGGGATTTTCCGCGGAGATGAAACACGCCGTACAGGAGGCCGGCGGCTTTCCGGTAATTCTGCCCCGTACCCTGGTGGTCAGAATCCTGAGCGAGCTTTTTACCTGACCTCCGCCGGCGGAAATCCCCCGGAGAAATTGAAAAAATGAAAGGAGTCTCTGCCATGTATTACGTAAATCAGAGGAATTACCCGCATGTGCCGTATCCGACCATGACGGGAATTCCAGAATTGCTCAATCAGAATACCACCGTGTGTTCCGCCGGGTGCGGGCTGTGCTCGGCAAGCATGGCGGTAACGAATCTGCTTGGAAGGGAATTTTCCCTGATCGACTGTCTGGAACTCTCCTTTGCAGTGGGGGCAAACCACAGCCCCGGAACGGATATGGAGAAACTGGCGCCTTATATCGCCGAGCGATTCAGTCTGGAGCTTGTGATGACCGACAACCCGGAGCTTCTGCGGAGCCATCTTGCGGAGGGCTTTACAGCCATCGCCAACATAACGGGCGATCGGCCGGAGGACGGTTACACCGGCGTCTTTTCCCACGGCGGACACTATGTAGCCGTTGTCGGCATCGATGCCGACAGCGAGCACATCACGATCCTCGACCCCTCTCAGGTTCCCGGAAAATACGAGGAAGAGGGACGGCAGGGGAAGGTTTTGGAAAACGGGATTTATCTGCACACTACTATGGCAGTGCTTGCGGAAGACTGCAAATACCGTTTGCCAAAATACTATCCGGACGGAGAATTCAAAGCATGGCTGGAACACATCGGAAATCCGGAGTCGGAACCCCGCTATTTTCTTTTCCGTCCGAAGATCCCGGAAATTGCGGAGCCGTGACATTTGCCTGACCGGAAAAGCCGTTGAAAATACGGCGGACACTCCGCAGACTGCCCGCCCCGCAGACTGCCCGCCGACCCATAGAATCAAGCGTCCCCGTCTGTCAATGACAGACGGGGACGCTTTTTACAGAAGAAGCCAGAGGGAATCAGGCTCCGGAGCCATTGGAGACTATCCCAGGAGCTTTTGAATTTTCAGCGCAAACGCGATTTTGCAAAGATCCTCGCTGCAGGAGAGGTTCAAGCCGGTCAGATTTTCAATTTTCTGAATGCGGGAGAGCAGGGTGTTCCGGTGCAAATAGAGGGCGTTGGCAGTTTGCGTGTGAACCCCCAGATGATTTACCAGGGCCTGCACGGTGGGGAGCAGCGCGGCGTGATTTGCGTCGTCATAGGCTTTCAGCGGGCCAAGGGTCACATGGATAAACTGTTTGAGGTAAACGCTGTTGGCTCCGCGGACAAGGGCCATTTCCATGGATAAATTTTCCGCGCAGGCCACGTCCATGCCAAGGCGCCGCGCAATCTGGCAAACGTAGAAGCACTCCTGATGCGCCGAACGCAGCCCGGCATAACTGGAAAACGGCGCCGATACCGCCATCTGAAAACGGCTTCCCAGTTCTTCCTGCAGCTTTTTCAGAATTTGCGTCAGAATCTGCTGAAAGCGATCCGCCGGCCGGGCGGAGGCAATACAGCGCACGCTGTCCTCATAGGGAACCGCAACGCACGGGATCGACCTGTTGGAAAAGAAGGTGTAAAGCGTCCAGATGATCTGCAGTTTTTGACTCTCCTGAACATCCTGCGCCTGTTTGTCCGCCGTCTGCACAACAGTAATTAAATTAAGCGGCGGACTCGGCCAATCGTACTGGCTAATCCAGTGATTGACCACCCCCGCCGCAGGCGCGTCATCCTGCAGCAGTTTGCTGTAGAGGCCCCTGTCCCTCTGCCGCACCTGTGCATTTTGAAACCAGGTCATCTGAAAGGCCAGCGCGTCCACCGCGTTGTTCAGAAGCACCGCCTGCTCGTCATTATGCTCAAAACAGCCGCCCGGCGGGACTAAAATCAGTAAATAGCCGGTCACAATCCCCTTGAAACGGATTTTTTGCACGACAATCGAATCCAGATCGGGCGTGTTCGCAGAAAGCGTAAACAGGGATTCTGCGCAGCCGCTCATATGGGGCAGGAATTGCTGCCTGATGGATTCCTGCAAAACCGGATTTTCGGTGCCGGGCGGGTAAGTTTCATAGGGAGCCAGCAAAAAATCCAGAAGAACAACCGGCATGGAGAGATGCTGGTATAACAGTTTTTCAATGCTCTGAACGGAGTTCTCGTCCTGCTGCGCATCGGCAATCTCCCGGGAAACGGAAAGCGTATAAATAAGCGAGCGGTTGCGCTCATTGGCGATGCAGCCGCCCACGGCATTGAGCAGGGGAATAAACGCCGTCTGATCCGGAATGATAATCAGCGGCAGACGGTACTGCTCCGCCCTGGCAATCACATCCTGCATGATGGGGCCGATAAATCGGGTTTTAATGGCAAGTCCGGCCGAATCTCTTTTGTACATCGTATCCAGCATGTCCAGCAGTTTTTCCGTGTGGCCTTTAATGGAGTAGCCCGTAGTCAGAAGCAATTCGCCCTTCTTGATCCACGGAATAATGTCGGGAACCTCCATGGTGTCTACACAGTGAATCTCACGGCCGATCCCGTTTCCGCCGGCAATTAATCTGCAGCTGGCAAATTCGGGAAGCTGCAGCATGTTATCAATTGTAAACGCCATTTTTTCCGCCTCCATTAAAACATTGTTATTTAATGATTCAGTATACCTCCGTACCCCGCAAATAGCAAATACTATGAAATGAATCGGACTTCACAGGGAAACTGCCGATTTGGGCCGCCGAGTCTCCCTCCCCTGTCTGCGCTCTGCCCGTGCCGCCCGCCTCAAATCCCATTACCGGCATACCGCATCCACACGGTTTCTTTCACTTGAACCTGTATCCTGCTTCTGCGGATCGTTTTCAATAAAATATTCTGCGGAAGCTCTGGACAAGCGGGTCAAAGTGGCGTATACTTCCATACAATCAAATTATAAATTCCGTTTATGTTAATGATAAGAAATTTTAATATCATTTTTTATTTGAGAAGGAGTGGTACTATGATCGAGAGCTATGCAGGCAAGATCAACCGGAAACTGTTAAAAAAGCAGCGAATTATCGCTGCCGCCGCGGGACGGGAACCGGCGGATCTGGTTTTGAAAAACGCGACTTACGTCAATGTTTTTTCCAACGAACTCTGTACGGATGATATTGCCGTGGCGGAAGGTTTGATTGCGGGCATGGGCAAATATCACGGCAAGCAGGAAATCGACATGACCGGGAAAATCGTTCTGCCCGGTTTTCTGGATGCGCACATCCATCTGGAGAGTTCTCTCGTGACCCCGAAAGAATTTGTGAAGGCGGTTTTGCCCCACGGCACCACAACGGTCATCACCGATCCCCATGAAATCGCCAACGTCATGGGAACCGACGGCATTGAATATATGCTGGAGGCCACGGAGGGCCTGCCGGTGGACGTGCGCTTCATGCTGTCCTCCTGCGTCCCCGCTACGCCGCTGGACGAATCCGGCGCCAATCTGGATTACCGGGCCATCGACTCCTTCTACGATCATCCCCGGGTGCAGGGGCTGGCGGAAATGATGAATTACGTGGGGATCGTCAACGGCGACGAATCCGTGGTTGAGAAAATTGTCGCCGCGCAGGCACACCACAAGAAAATTGACGGCCACGCCCCCGGCCTGACCGGAAATGCGCTGAACGCCTATGTCGCGGCCGGCGTCTATTCCGATCACGAGTGCGCCACGCTGGATGAAGCCATGGAAAAGCTGCGGCGCGGCCAGTTCATCATGATCCGCGAGGGAACCGCCGCCCGGAATCTGGAGGCGCTGGTGTCACTGCTCCACGGGCAGTACGCCGACCGCTGCATGTTCTGCACGGACGATAAGCATCCCAACGATCTGCTGGAGAAGGGGCATATCGACTACATTGTAAAACGGGCAATTTCCATGGGCGCCGATCCGATTATGGCCATTAAGGCCGCCTGTGAAAACGCCGCGCGCTATTTCCAGCTGAATAACCGCGGCGCTATTGCGCCGGGCTATCTGGGTGATTTCGTGGTAATCGACGATTTCCAGAGCTTTAAAATTGAGCGGGTTTACAAGCGCGGCGTTTTGATGTACGACGGCACGCTGAGGGATTTTCCGGAACCGGAAATTGATCCGTACCTCGTCAAGCGCGCCCACAGCACCTTCCATGTGGGGACGCTTACCGCGGAGAATTTTCTGGAAGCCCGTCCCAGAGGCGTCATCGGCCTGGTGCCGGGAGAGATCACCTCGGTGGACGGCGGCTATGCCACCAAGATCGACATGGCGCAGGATATCCTGAAAATTGCCGTGGTGGAACGCCACCGCAACACCGGGCACATCGGCATCGGCTATCTGCAGGGCTATGGCCTGCAGCACGGCGCGGTGGCCACCAGCGTCTCCCACGACTCCCACAACATCATTGTCGTCGGCACCGACGAGGCATCCATGGCAATGGCTGCCAACCGCGTGGTGGAGCTGGACGGCGGCATTGTGGTCTGCGACGGGGAGCAAACCGTGGCGGAGGTTCAGTTGAATATTGCCGGCATCATGAGCGAAGACTCGCTGGTAAACGTAAACCGGGATTTGGAAAACGCCAAACAGGAGGCTTATCGTCTGGGCGTTTCGGATCAGATCGATCCCTTTATGACGCTCTCCTTTATGTCCCTGCCGGTCATTCCGACCCTTCGGCTCACCACCCGCGGCGTGTTTGACGTCAGCCAGCAGAAATACGTCTAATTTTCGTGACATGAAAAGGGGACGGGCAGTTTTACCGCCCGTCCCCTTCTTCGCCCCTCTCAGCCTAATTCACCGGCGCGGTTCCCTCCCGCACCATTTCCATGAATTTCGCAGCCGCCGCCGTAGGCGACACATCTTTCAGCGTGCACATGTCCACGCTGCGGGCAGGGATGGCAAAGGCGGTCCTCAGCATCCGGATCTCCCCCGCGTCCAGGGCATCCTGTACAAACTCCTGCGTTACGCCCGCAATCCCCAGCCCAATCTTCGCCAGCGAAACCAGCAGGGAGCGGGAGGAAAGCTCGATTTCCGGCGCCAGCGTCACGCCGCCCTGCAAAAAATACTGTTCCAGATAGACGCGGGAACTGGCTTTGCGCTCCAGCAGAATCAGCGGAAATTCTACAATTTCCCGCAGCGAGTATACGTGGTCAAAATCACAGTCATAGCCACTGCCCGCCACAAACGCGGAATGGGTGGCAAAGCACGGCCAGTCGGTCAAATTGTCATAATCCGACGGAGAGGAGGCAAACGCGATGTCGACGGCGCCGGATTTCAGCAGGCTCAGCACTTTTGCGCTGCGTCCGCTGACAATCTTCAGGCGGATTCCGGGATGCTCCCGATGAAAGCGCTCCAGATACGGCGTTAAAAACCAACTGGTCACCGTGTCGGACGCGCCGATTACCAACGTCCCCAGCAGCAGTTGCTGCGCCTGAGAGAGCTTATCCTCGCCGGTGGAAATCAGCCCCAGGGCGCTGCGGACATACTCATAGAGCATCCGCCCTTCCTCCGTCAGTGTCACCCCCCGCGGGCTGCGGGAGAACAGCCGCGCCTGCAGCGCTGTCTCCAGCTGCTTGATGGACTGGCTCACCGCCGACTGGGAAATATAAAGGTTCCGGGCTGCCATGGAAATATTGCCGGTCTCGGCAACCTCCTTAAAAACCCGGTACAGTTCCAGTTTGACCGCCATCTCGTTCATCCTCCCCATTGAAAATGCTGTAAATTTCTTTTTATTATAAGCAGAATTAATGAGAATTGCAACTGTTTTCCCCATCCGCCTTCTTGACAATCCCATATGGAAGTGTTACAATCACTGCTAATTACAAAAGGCGTTGATGGGGACGCTGTCCGGAGAGGACATCAGAGAGAGGCCGCACCTGCTGAAAGCGGTCTTTGTCGGAACCGGAACAGTTACCACCTCGGAGCTGCCCGCAGAAAGGGGAAACCTGATTAGGCGGAGACGGGTCCTCCCGTTACAGAGGTCACGAGCGACGGGCATTTTGTCCGTAAGCAGGGTGGAACCGTGGAATACGTTTTGTATCTCACCCCTGATTTCTCAGGGGTGAGATTTTTCTTGCCCCTCATTCCGAAGGAGGAATCATTAATGTCTGAAGAAAAGAAAATCGACCAGTACAGCTTTGAAAACCCGGAGTACCGCAAAACTTACTGGCATACCTGCTCTCATGTTCTGGCGCAGGCCGTCAAGCGGCTCTATCCCGATGTAAAACTGGCTATCGGCCCCGCCATCGCGGACGGATTTTACTACGATATGGACGCGAGTTTCGCCTTTACCCCGGAGATCCTGACAAAAATTGAAGAGGAAATGCGGAAGATCTGCAAGGAAAAAATCAAACTGGAGCGGTTTGAGCTGCCCCGCGAGGAAGCCCTGAAATTCATGGAAGAAAAGGGTGAGCCTTATAAAGTAGAGCTGATCAACGACTTGCCCAAGGACGCAGTAATCAGTTTTTACAAGCAAGGCGACTTCACCGACCTGTGCGCCGGCCCCCATCTGGACTCTACCGGCCGCATCAAAGGCAACGGCATTAAGCTGACCGCCTGCAACGCCGCATACTGGCGCGGCGATTCCAACCGCAAGCAGCTGCAGCGTATCTACGGCGTGGCTTTTCCGAAGAAGGAGGAGCTGGAGGAATATCTGAAGCAGCAGGAGGAAGCCCGCAAGCGCGATCACAATAAAATTGGCCGCGAGCTGGAATACTTTACCACGGTGGATGTTATCGGCCAGGGGCTGCCCATTATGCTGCCCAAGGGTGCGCGGGTTATCCAGATCCTCCAGCGCTGGGTGGAAGATGAAGAGCAGAAGCGCGGATATCTTCTGACCAAAACGCCGTATATGGCCAAACGCGAGCTGTACAAGATTTCCGGTCACTGGGATCACTATCTGGACGGGATGTTCGTCCTGGGCGATCCCCACGACGAAACCAAGGAGTGCTTTGCCCTGCGCCCCATGACCTGCCCCTTCCAGTATCAGGTATTTCTGAACCGCGCGCGGTCCTACCGCGACCTGCCCATGCGTCTGGGCGAGACATCCACTCTGTTCCGCAACGAGGACTCCGGTGAGATGCACGGATTGATTCGCATCCGTCAGTTCACCATTTCCGAGGGCCACCTGATTCTGCGCCCCGAGCAGTTGGAGGATGAGTTCCGCGGCTGCCTGGCGCTGGCCAACTATATGCTGGATACCGTGGGTCTTTCCCATAAATGCACCTACCGCTTCTCCCAGTGGAATCCCGCGAATCCCAACAATAAGTATGAGGGCACCGCGGCGCAGTGGGATCACGCACAGAGCGTCATGAAGCAGATTCTGGACGATCTGGGCCTGCAGTACAGTATCGGTTTTGACGAGGCCGCGTTCTACGGCCCCAAGCTGGACATTCAGTACAAAAATGTATTCGGCAAGGAGGATACGCTGGTCACGATTCAGATCGACATGCTGCTGGCGCAGCGTTTCGGTATGGAATACGTGGATGTGGACGGCAAGAAAAAAACGCCGTATATCATTCACCGCACGTCTCTTGGCTGCTATGAGCGGACACTGGCTTATCTGCTGGAGGAGTATGCCGGCGCGCTGCCCACCTGGATGGCGCCGGAGCAGGTTCGCATCCTGACCATCACCGACCGTGTGAACGACTACGCCTACGCCCTTAAAAAAGAGCTGTTCGCCCAGGGATTCCGCGTGGAAGTGGATGATCGCAATGAGAAAATCGGCAAAAAGATCCGGGAGGCGCAGGTGGAAAAGGTCCCCTATATGCTGGTTGTCGGCGACAAAGAGGCCGAGGCCGGGCAGGTGGCCGTCCGTCACCGCGCCGACGGCGATTTGGGCGCGATGTCCAAGGCCGACTTCGCGGCATTGCTGAAAGACGTTGTGGACTCCAAGGCAAAAAAATAATTCTGCATTTTAAAAAGCGGGGACAGACAAAGGTTCGTCTGTCCCCGCTTTCAGCATGCCGGAAAAGGCTTTCCGTCCCGCTGAACAGGTTTTGAACCCCCAAAAAGAGTTCAAAACTTACCTGACAAGCGAAAAGCGCCCCGCCGGGGTCTCTTTCAGTCCTGCCCTCTCCCGCCAAATCGATCCCTGCCGCTTGACTGACAGCCCTAAAAGGGATGAATTGCTCCGGCACAATCGCACGCACCAAAATTTTCTTTTGCCGTTCCGGACAGCCGCAAAGCCGGCGCCGTTTTTCGCCGCTCCGCTGAAACGAACGCATGGGCTGTTTTTTCAGAGAACAGGCAGGCGGGATCCAAAATGGATCCCGCCTGTCCGCTTTTTCAGTCCGCCGCTTTGTGCGCTGCTTGTTTATTCTGCTCTTCCAGGATGCGTTCCAATCCGCAGGCCAGTTGATCCGGGCAGGATGTGAACTTCGGCCCACATTGAATGCCCTTCAGACGAGAAATCACTTCTTCTGCGGGAAGCCCCTGTATCAATGCGGAAATTCCCTTCAGGTTTCCGTCACAGCCGCCAACCACAGTCAGGTTTTGAATGACATTTTCCTCATCCAGTTCCACATACATTTCCCTGGAACAGACTCCCTGCGGATAAAACTTATAAACCATGCCGTCTCCTCTTTTTTACTTGAATATTCTTCAGTATAACATACTCCAAAAAAGGAGGCAAGGGAACCGCATCCGTTTAAAAAAACGTGGTTTTTTTTCAAATTGCCGTGCGAATTTGGTTTTTCCTCTCCAGTACCAGCCGATCGGCAATCATCGCAATAAATTCGGAATTCGTAGGTTTCCCCTTGGTATTGGAAACCGTGTAGCCGAAGAACTTCTGTAAAGTCTCCAGATCTCCGCGATCCCATGCCACTTCAATGGCGTGGCGGATTGCTCTTTCCACCCGGGACGGAGTTGTGGAAAACCGCCTCGCCACCTCAGGGTACAGCACCTTTGTCACAGCGTTGATGACATCCATGTCGTCCACGGCAATCATGATCGCCTCGCGGAGATACTGATAGCCTTTAATGTGTGCCGGCACGCCAATCTCATGGATGATGGATGTGACCATGTTCTTCAGTTCCGCGGGATGCTCGCTGGCCTCCGGTGTACAGACTGCCGCGCGCATCCGATCCAACAGGGAATTTTCTTCGCAGGGCTTCGGAAGAAAATAAAACGTACCAAGCCCCATCGCCTCTGACACGGTCCGATCATTGCAAAATGCCGAAATCAGAATTACCTTTGGGCCGCCCTGCTGCGGCAGCCGCTTCATTACGCCGAAACCATCCAGTCCGGGCAAAACCACATCCATCAGCAGTAAATCCGGATGCTGCCTTTCACAGATTTGCAAAGTTTCCAGTCCATCCCCCGTTGAACCAATCACTGTAAATTCGTCTGTTTTCTCTATAGCCTCCTGCAGAAAACCGCGAAAATCTTCGTTGGCATCCGCCAGTAATACTTTGCTCCTCTTTTCCATTTTATTCCTGTCCTTTATGATTATTTTCATGCAAGAACTGATTGCTGGTTTATGCGACGGATTCTTGAAGCTTCAAATCACGTTTTCTATAAATTATCATAAACGGACAGGTTTTGCAACAGTAAATTGTAAAATAATTCCAATAATCATTCGACGGTTTCTGCAAATACTATGCGTAATCACGATACGTTTTCAGAAATCTGCGGCGCTGCGTTCTCTAACATGTTCCGGATCAGAATCCCATAGCCGCAGGCAGGATCGTTCACCAGCACATGGGTGACGGCACCCACAATCCTCCCGTTTTGCAGGATCGGGCTTCCGCTCATTCCCTGCACAATTCCGCCGGTGTCCCGCAAAAGCGCCGGATCGGTCACTGTGATCAGGAGATTCCGCCCATCTGTGCTCTGGCTGAGAATCTTGGTGATTTTTATCTGATACTCGTTTACGCTGTCTCCGTGCACATTGGAAAGAATCGTGGCTTTTCCGGTTTTTACCTGGCTGTTCTCCGCCACCGGAATTGCCTTTCCAAGCCGCTCCGCATACTCTCCGGGGGCCAAGACGCCGAATACGCCGCCCTCAGTGTTGGCGCTCAGCTCTCCCAGATCCGTTTGCAAATCAAAATCTCCGCGAAGTTCCCCCGCTTCGCCTGTCTTTCCCTTCTTAACCGCTTTCACAGTGGAGGGCAGGATAGAACCCTTGGAAAACGGCATCAGCGCACCGGTATCCGGATCATTGATTCCGTGCCCCAGCGCGCCGAAAGCTCCCGTATCGGGATCGTAGAAGGTCATGGTGCCGATTCCCGCCATGCTGTCCCGAATCCACGCTCCGATGGCATAGACGCCGTTTTCATTTTTTTTCGGCTGCACAGACAATTTTTTAACCGTTCCGCCGCGCTGAATTTCCATGCTCAACGGCTTTCCATCGGAATCTTGCAGGAGATTCTGAAATTGTTCCGTGGACTCCACCGTTATGCCGCTGCAGTGCAGTACCACGTCGCCCTTCCGCAGTCCGCCTTTTCGCGCGGGCGTATCACCCTCCGACAATCCGATGACCAAAATGCCCCGGGCAAACATTTTAATGCCGATGGTGTGCCCCACCGGCACAAGGCGGTCAACGGAAGTCAGAGAATCGCTCTGACTCTCGGCGAATGCCGTGCCGGAGAGGATTGGAAACAGGAGCAGTGCGGACAGGCAGAGCGCCGCCCCGCCGCGCAGGGGATTTTTTCGTTTTTTCGGCCGTTCATGCAAAAAAATCACTCCTTTCACAAATTTACCGACAAAATTCGCCGGCAGATTTATGATGTGCGAAGCATTTTAAATCACGCCCTGTAAATTCCGCCAACGCCGCCAGCCGTTTTTTTCCTCTTCCATCTGCCACGGGAAAAAAGAAAAACCCGCAGACAATGTCTGTGGGTTTTGGAAATTTTTAAATGCAATCAATCGTGTTTTTGGAAAATTTTAAAAATATCTTCAAAGGGATCGCTCTCGTCCTCCGGCTTGGGATCATCCGAAACGTCCAGAACGGTCGGTTCCTGAACACCGGAGTCGGCATGCGCGGATCCGTCGGGTTTTTCATCAGATTCAGCGCCTGCGGCGGATGCCGCTTTCTCCGCCGCGCTGCCGTCCACCCTGTCAAAGCCTGTCGCAATCACGGTGACACGGATCTCATCATCCATCGTCTCATCAAAGGTCGCGCCAAAAATCACCAGCGCATCGGGATGCACCGCCTGCTGCACCAAAGACGCGGCCTCTTCCACTTCTTCCAGGCCGATATCCATGGAACCGGTCACATTGATCAGCACGCCGTGTGCGCCGTCGATGGAGGTCTCCAGCAGCGGACTGGAAATCGCCATTTTCGCGGCTTCCTCCGCCTTACCCTTGCCGGCAGCCCGGCCCACGCCCATGTGGGCAAGCCCGGCATCCTTCATAATCGCGGTGACATCCGCAAAATCCAGGTTGATAAAACCGGTGTCCCGGATCAGATCGGAGATGCTCTGCACCGCCTGGCGCAGCACATCATCCGCAATTTCAAACGCATTTGCAAACGTGATCTTCTGATCGGTGGCGTGCTTCAGACGCTCATTGGGAATGATCACCAGAGAATCCACCTTGTCCCGCAGCTCCGCAATGCCCTTTTCCGCCTGCTGCATACGGCGGCGCCCCTCAAAAGCAAACGGCTTCGTCACTACCGCAACGGTGAGAATATTCATCTCCTTGGCGATTTCCGCCACAATGGGCGCGCCGCCGGTCCCGGTTCCGCCGCCCATCCCGGCCGTGATAAAAACCATGTCGGTGCTCTCCAGCGCCTTCGCAATTTGGCTGCGGCTCTCCTCGGCGGACTTGCGTCCCACCTCCGGATCGGATCCAGCGCCCTGTCCATGGGTCAATTTTTCACCAATCTGAATTTTATAAGTCGCGCTGGATACGTTCAAAGCCTGCTTGTCCGTATTAACCGCCACGAATTCCACACCCTTCGTGCCGGACTTTACCATGCGGTTGACCACGTTATTTCCGCCGCCGCCGATGCCAATTACCTTGATATTGACAACGGTATCGGGGCCGGTTTCCAATCCGAATGCCATAGTGGTTCCTCCTGCTATAAATTGTATGAATGAAAGTTGCCTTTCCCATAATATCCCAATATGATGTATTCATTTTATTGTATGACACTTTTGCCAGAAGGTCAAGTGCTGGAACCATTTTTCCTCCCGCTTTTGAGAAAAAATGAGAAGCGGCGGCGCGGATTCGTCTTCCGCTCCGCCGTTTCCTATTTTTTTTTCAGTTTTCAGAAGTTGCTTCCAAAAGCCGCATAATTGAAATTTCATATGCGGTGCGCTGCTCCGCTCCATTTTCCGTGGTCTTGCTGTAAGTCCGGCTCTGCATTCTTCCCTCCAGCACCAGGGATTCTCCCACCGTCCGTCCCCTGACCTCCGAGGCCACCTGTCCCCATGCGATCACAGGCAGATAGTCTGCCCGGCCGTATTTCCGCGGCACCGCCAGCATGACGTCGCAAATACTGCGCCCCAGCGGGGTGTGCCGGAAAACAGGCGGCTTGCACAGTGTTCCGCACAGCCGAATGCGGTTTTCACTGGCTTCGCCGCACGGCTCCGCCGACTGCGCGTAGAGAGTAAGGATCAGGCGGCTTCCCTGCCCGGACTTATTGTTATACGAACGAAACTGCCCCCGCACATGCAGATAATTTCCTGGCACGGCCAGCGGCGCCAGCCGTTCGGAAACCAGTACGGGAATAATGTCCGCCTGTCCTGACAGCCGCGGGACACGCAGATAAAGCCGGTAGAACCGGCTGCCGTGATTTTCGTGGGAATAGGCCGGAGTTTCCAGCACGATTCCTGTCAGCTCCGCCTCGTTACACGCAAGTTCGCTCATAATCCGCACCTCTGCCTTCTGTACTTTCCGGCTCTCGCCGGTCATTCCACTTTATGAGGGGCACGTCCCGCCTATGCCGCTTTTTTTCAGAGGAGAAACACCGGGATCCTCCCTCGGAAAAAGCCGCGGCCTTAAAAATGGAAGCTTGTCAAATGTCCCGTGCGGATGAGCTTTTCCCGTAGGGATCCGAGCATCTTTACGGCAGCCGCACGAAGTCCGCCCCCTGTGCAGGCTATCCCGTGCGTCCGGAGATTCCCTTTCCACACCTACCGCAATTCCCGCAAAAGGGGGACTGCAAGCAGGAGGACGCCGGCGCAAACCGGCGAAGCGTTTGCGGAGGAAGGGGAGAAGCCGGGCGCAAGGCGGAATAAGCCTGCCCGCGGGCAGGCTTGCACGCCGCAAGCCCATGCTCCGACGAGCAGGCAGTTATTTTATGCGCTTCACTTTTTGCAGTTTTTCGTGAAATTGCTGTAATCCGGACGGAATTTTTGCCGCACGCCTTGGAAATGCAGTCTTTCCCCACACGGCAAAAGCGCCGTCCGCCCATGTCCCCACAGGCAAAACGGCGCTGTACAGTTCGCTCCCATTCACTTTTCCGCCGGAAGCTGATAGGCAATGCGGGCACTTCCATCCCCCACATGAATGATCCCGCATTTTTGAAATCCATACTCTTCCAGTAAATGCTGCATAATCCGGTTATCCGCGTGGGTATCCGCCCGCAGATTCGCACAGCGCAGGCGACAGAACGCGATGCAGGCGGCAAACACTCCGCGTTCTCTGCCGTCGCCCGCCAGGCGGTGAATGGTCGCATAGGGCGCGTCGTTGAGCCACGCGCCGCCCTCAATCTCCCGATACGTCGGCTCGTCTCCGAACAGGAGGGCAAACGTGCAGTGAATCCTCCCATCGCCGCCCACGCCCACATCACTCTGCCCGGCGCGAATATCCGCCGCGATCAAGTCCGGGGCGGGGTAGCCGCCCCGCCACTGCGTCGGGTTTCCCATCCGTGCCATGAACTCCCGCGCGTAACTGTAAATCCGCAGAATCTCCGGCAAATTCTCCGCCGCCGACAGGCAAATTTTCATTTTTTCAAATCCTCCGCGTCCTTTGGCACAATCCGATCGCCCCACTCGTCAAAG
>JBFLFX010000013.1:0-26359 GCA_041859815.1 Dysosmobacter sp.
GGCGGCGCGGGCCGCTGTATCTCCGGTCGAACGCCGGGCGGGTTATTCCATGGAAATAATATAGTAATAAACGGGCTGCCCGCCGGAGAGAACGGACACCTCCGCCCCGGGACAGGCTTTTTCAAACAGCTTGCCGACCTTTTCCGCGGCCTCCGCCGATACGTCGGAGCCGAAGTACAGCGAAATAAAGGAGACTTCCCGCCTGACTGCGTCGTCGGCCAGCTTGAAAAGCAGGTTTTCCAGGCAGGAATCGGTGCCGAACAGTTTGCCCTCTTCCAGCGCCAGATAGTCTCCCTGCTTGATGTCAAAACCGTCAAAGTCGGAATTTCGGGCGGCATAGGTGACGGAGGCTGTAATCACGGAGCCGAGGGAATTTGTCATGGAATCCGTCAGTGTCTGTTCATCCTCGGATTCAAAGTCCACATTCATCATGGCGGTAATTCCCTGCGGCACGGTTTTGGACGGAATGACCACGACATGCTTTTCCGTCAGGGTGTCGCACTGCTGGGCGGCCATAATAATATTGCCGTTGTTGGGCAAAACGAACACGGTTTTCGCGGGAATGGAATTTACCGCTTCCAGAATTGTCTGGGTGGAGGGATTCATGGTCTGACCGCCGGACACTACGCCGTCCGCGCCCAGATCCCGGAACAGGGCGGCAAGGCCGTCACCCGCACAGACTGCCACAAAACCGAATTTCTTTTCCGGCGCCGCCGCGGCGGGGGGATCGCCTCCGTCCTCGCCGCTTTCCAAATCGTCCACGCTCTGCGCCTTTTTGCCCGCGGCCACATCCTCATACTGGGTACGCATATTTTCAATTTTCGCCAGCTCCAGCGTACCGTATTTTTGCGCCTCGCTCAGCGCGCTGCCGGGAATGTTGGTGTGAACGTGAACCTTAAACGCCTCGTCGTCCTCTCCGATGACCAGACTGTCGCCGATGCTGTTCAGGTAGGCGCGTAAGGGATCCAGCGATTTATCCGCAGTTTTGCGGACAATGAATACCGTATCGAAGGCAAAGGTGATTTCGTCTGCGGAAAACACATTGAAGTTCGCCTTTTCTGTTTTTGTCTCAGGCTTTGATTCTTCCTGCACTTCCGGTATGGGCTCGCCGCGCAGCTCCGCCAGCATGCCCTCCAGAATCACCAGAAATCCCTTGCCGCCGGCATCCACCACCCCGGCCTTTTTTAAGACGGGGTTCATGTCGATGGTCTGCTCCAGGACGGTTTTGCCCTCTTTCAGCGCCTCATCCAGCACCACCGTCAAATCGCCGGTGGTGGCGGCCACATCCACGGCGCGCTTCGCCGTCAGGCGGGAAACGGTCAGAACAGTGCCCTCGGCGGGCTTCATCACCGCCTTGTAGGCGGATAAGACACCCTCCTGCATGGCGGCGGCAAACGTTTTGGCGTCGGCGGTTTTGTGACCTTTCAGTCCTTTGGAGATCCCGCGGAACAGCAGGGACAGGATAACGCCGGAATTGCCCCGGGCGCCGCGGAGCAGCGCGGACGCAGTGACGGATGCGGCTTTGTCCACCGTTTCCGGCTCCGCCTTGCGCAGCTCGGTCACCGCAGTCCCGATGGTCATGCTCATGTTTGTACCCGTATCGCCGTCTGGAACGGGAAAAACGTTTAAATCGTTAATGGGCTGTTTTTCCAGTGTGATGCAGGCCGCGCCGTGAAGCACCATCCGTTTGAACAGCGCTCCGCTGATTTGTTCGTTCATGAATGTTTGTCCTCCCTCACAGGGTCATGGAATCCACGCAGACGTCAACGCCCTTGACCTCAACGCCGGTGTTCTTGGTGACCATATACCGCACTTCGTTCATAATGGAGCGGCAGACCGCGGGGAGGTTCACGCCGTTTTCCACGATGATGTGGAGCTCGATGGAAATTGTATTGTCGTCGTTGTATGTGACGCTGACGCCTTTGCTCATGGCTTCGCGGCGCAAAAGATGGACGAGCCCGTCGGTCATGGAACGATAGGCCATGCCCTTTACACCGTAGCAGTTGGTGGCTGCCAGGCCGGTAATATTGGAAAAGACAGCGCTGCTGACGGAGATGTCGCCCTGATCAGACTTGAATTGAATCATGAGAACATCCTTTCTTTCTCGAGGTGTTGACGGAGAAGCCCCGCTTCTCCTGCAGATCTTATATATAATATACGTTTTTTCCCAAAAGCACAAGAGTAAAAAAGAATGGGCGGCGTGAGCGTCATTTTTCCGCTTTTCTATTGAAAAAAACGGGATTTTGCCGTAAAATAAACCAAAAATAGCAGTTGCTCCATGGAAATACAGAAATGTATTGCGAAAGAGCCGATTGTTTTCACGTTTGAACCGTTCCGGAGAAAAGCGCCGGGACAGAAGGAGATTATTTATGAGAGTCATTACCGGAACCGCCCGGGGGCGACGGCTGAAAGATCTTCCCGGCATGGAAACCCGGCCTACCGCCGATCGGGTGAAGGAGGGACTGTTCAGCGCCCTGCAGTTTGACATTGAGGGGCGGAAAGTCCTCGACCTGTTTGCCGGAACCGGGCAGCTGGGCATCGAAGCGCTTTCCCGCGGCGCGAAAAGCGCCGTTTTTGTGGATCACGGCCAGGTTGCCGTCAACGTCATTCGGGAGAATTTGAAGATAACCGCTCTGGCCGACCGGGCCAGGGTCGTATCCGGTGATTCCATGGAGTTTTTGAATACCGTGCGGGAAAAATACGACATCATTTTTCTTGATCCGCCCTATGCCGCAGGGCTGCTGGAACCTGCGCTGGCACGCATTGCCAAGTTTGACATTCTGGCGCCGCATGGTATAATCGTAGCGGAAAGCCCTGCGGAGCGGAAACTTCCCGCGCTGGGCGCCCCCTATGCGATTTACCGCACCTACCGCTACGGAAAAATCGGCGTGACCCTCTATCGCCGCGCCGGGAGAGAGGACGCGCGCGCATGAAAACAGCAGTTTACTCCGGAAGTTTCGATCCCATCACGCTGGGACATCTGAACATCATCCGCCGCACGGCGGCCGTGTTTGATCGGGTGGTGGTCTGCGTGGTGCCGAATGCGGAGAAAAACACGCAGATGTTCACGCCGGGGCAGAAGCTCCGCATGGCGCAGGCCGCCGTGGCGGATCTTCCCAATGTAGAGGCGGAGCTCTGGCCCGGCCTGCTGGCTGATTTTGCCCGGCGGCGCGGTGCGTCCGCGATTGTCCGCGGCGTCCGGAATGCCACGGATTTTGATGTGGAATTTCAAATGGCCTGCATTAACCGGGACATCTGCCCGGAACTGGAGACGCTGCTGCTTCCCGCGGCGCCTGAATTCCAGCATTTCAGCTCGTCCATGGCGCGGGAGATGATCCGTTACCGCCAGCCGCTGGAACGGTGCCTGCCCGCGGCAGTTTTGCCGCTGATTCGGGAATTTAATGAGGGAGGAAATCAAAATGGCTAATGCAAACAACAACGACGTGATGCGTTTGATTGATATGATTTACGAGAAAGTCGACAGTGCCAAATCGGCGGCGCTGAAACCGGGCATGTGCACGGTGGAGCGGGACGAGCTGTTGGATTTGCTGGATGAGCTGCGGGCGCAGTTTCCCATTGAGATGAAGCGGGCGCAGGAACTGATCGCCGCCAGGAATAAATTCGTGGAGGATGCCAAACGGGACGTGGACCGAATCCTCCGTCAGGCGGAACTGGATGCCAAAACCAAGGTTTCCGAAAGTGAAGTGATGTCGGCGGCGCGGGAAAAGGGCCGCCGGATTGTCGCGCATGCGGAGGATCGTTCCCGGCAGATGTATCAGGTAACCAACGAATACACCGAGGACGCGCTGGCGCGCACGGAGGAGGCAATCCAGATGGCGCTGGATGAGATCAAACAGTCCCGGGTGCGGTTCCGCACCGCCTCTGCGGAAAAAATGCAGGAGCAGAGGGACAAAATGACCCAGGTGATGAAGGACGGAAAGAAAAATCAGGAGCCTGATTCATAAAAATGTCAAAAATGGGAATAAAATTTTGTAAAAAAAGACGATAACTTTTTAAAAGAATTTTTCAAATGATCAATATTTTGAATTTGTAACCAACATTATGGAAACCCTGCACAAGATATTGTGCCGGGTTTCTTCCTTTTTTAGGTTGATTTTCAGACATTGAATGTCGAACATCTGTTTTGAGTCCGCGATTTTTCTCGCATTTTTGGAAAAAACAGCCTGTTTTCAAGGTTCGCGTCGCAAAAATTGTCTTGCAATTCCCGCGCTTTTTGCATATACTCAGAATTATGTAGTGGGGAAAAGTGGAGCGAAGTAGAGGCAAATGGAGCTATCCCCCACAAAAGGGGGCGGACGGGGTGACCGGACAATACCAGCACAGCATCGACAGCAAGGGGCGCCTGTTCATTCCCGCCAAACTGAGAGAGGAATTGGGGGAGACGTTTTACGTCACGATGGGCGTGGATCGCTGCCTGTCCGTTTACTCCGAGGATTCCTGGAACCGCTTCACCGAGAAATTTGAAAGCATGCCCTATACGAAAAGCCGTGCCATGCGTCCGCTGTTTGCCAATGCCGCAAAATGCGAGCCGGACGCGCAGGGGCGCATTTTGCTGCCCGCCAAACTGCGGACTTATGCGGGGCTTAAAAAGGACGTTACCGTCATCGGCGTTTCCAACCGTGCGGAAATTTGGGATGCGGCGGCATGGAATGAGGAGGAGAGCAGGGAGCTCAGCCCCGAAAATCTGGCTTCCGTAATGGAGGAACTTGGCTTCTGACCGGCTGTTCCCGCTGAACCGCCGTCCAAAACTGCAACTGTCAATTATCTGCGCGGCGGAGAAACGGATTCCGCCGCAGATCTGCTGGGAGGATGTCTATGCCGGAACTGATTCATAAACCCGTTTTACTGCGGGAGAGTATCGAAGCGCTGAATATCCGGCCGGACGGCATCTATGTGGATGGAACGCTGGGCCGTGCCGGCCATTCCATTGAAATTGTCCGCCGCCTGACGACCGGACGGCTGATTTGCGTGGATCGGGATCAGGCGGCCATTGACAGCGCAAAAGAACGCCTGGCGCCGTGGATGGATCGCGTGACGCTGGTGCATCGAAATTTTTCCGATCTGAAAGAAATTTTGAAAGAAACCGGTGTAAACAGAGCGGACGGAATGCTGTTTGATTTGGGCGTTTCCTCTCCGCAGCTGGACGATCCCGCCAGGGGATTTTCCTATATGCATGACGCGCCGCTGGATATGCGGATGGACGCAAGCCAGCCGCTGTCCGCCCATAATGTCGTGAACGAATGGGACTACGAGGCTCTTCGCCGTATTCTTTACGACTATGGGGAGGAGCGTTACGCACCGCGGATTGCCAGGGCTATTGTGGAAGCCCGCGCGGAAAAGCCCATTCAAACGACGGGGCAGCTGGTGGAAATTATTAAAAGCGCCATGCCCGCGCCGGCTCTCCGGGAAAAACAGCATCCGGCAAAACGCAGCTTTCAGGCGATTCGGATTGCGGTAAACGGGGAGCTGGACGCTCTGCCGCCCATGCTGGAGGCGGCGGCGGACGGTTTGAATCCCGGCGGAAGGCTGGCCGTGATTACTTTCCAGTCTCTGGAAGATCGAATTGTGAAAAAGACCATGCGGAATTTGGCGACCGGCTGTATCTGCCCGCCGGAATTTCCGGTATGTGTATGCGGCAGAAAACCCAAAGTGACGCTGGTGACCAGAAAGCCCATTGTGGCGGGAGAGGCGGAACTGAGAGAAAACCCCCGGGCGCGGAGCGCAAAGCTGCGCGTGGTGGAGAAATGCGACAATTTTGACATCTGACAGGCGGCATTGATTTAAAGTTTACGGAAGAGGAGGACACTGCAATGGCTGCAACGGCAAGAGAACCCTACTATCGTCAACAGAGAACTGTGGTGGGTGATCTGGCATTTGATCTGGAGCGGCAGGCCCGTGAACGGGATTTGCGCCGTGCGGGGGAAGCGCGGCGGGAAGCCGCGCTTCCCAGAGTGCGCAGTGTCGCCCATGTTCAGACACGGGAGCGGCAGAGAGTATCCGTATTTGCCGTCCTCGGCTGCCTGACGCTGATTGTATTGGCTGTTTTTGTCCTGATGGGATATGCCCGCTTGACGGCAATGTCTTCCGCCACAGTGGACTTGCAGGCAAATTTGAGAAGGCTCAATACCGAAAACGTCAGTCTGACGGCGCAATATGAAAAAATGTATGACTTGTCTACGGTGAAGGAACAGGCGGAGGCAGAGGGAATGTCCAAGCCCTCCGGCAGCCAGATTTACTATGTGGACTTATCCGGCGGCGA
The DNA here is from genome assembly GCA_041859815.1 of Dysosmobacter sp. GTDB lineage: Bacteria > Bacillota > Clostridia > Oscillospirales > Oscillospiraceae > Oscillibacter. Next base: position 6,281 of record JBFLFX010000013.1, read on the forward strand.
CAAAGCGGAGGTTTTTACGCAGAAGGACACGGGAATTGTGCGCCGGCTGCTGTCGTCACTCCACAACGGATTTTATGCCGTTGTGGAATATCTGGACTGAGCCGCGCCATAAGATGAGAGTATCAAAAGGGGAGTAAGGAGGAGACTTCTTACTCCCTGATCATTAAAAAGCTGGGATGTTTTGTTGAAAGCGGCCTTTGGATACGCGATGGAGGGAAATTCATGGCAGATCTGCGAAAACGAAAAAGCGAAGCGGCAAGAAGGGCCAACCAGGTGATTCGCAGCCGGACAGTGTTGATCATGCTGCTGTTCGGCGTGGCCACCTTCGCCGTTTTGCTGGTGAAATTGTATAATTTACAAATTGTGCGGCATGAAAAACTGCAGGAACAGGCGGTTGCGCAGCAGACCCGCAGCACGGTGGTGTCCGCGTCCCGCGGAACAATTTATGACAAAAACGGAAACGTGCTGGCGGTTTCCGCCACGGCGGAGACTGTTTTTATTTCGCCGCGGGAAATTGCGGACAATAAAAAGGAAAATGCGTCCGAAATCGCCAGGGGACTTGCCCGGATTCTGGATGTGGATCAGGCGGGCATCGAAAAGAAAATGCAGCGCACTTCCTCCCAGTATGAGGTGATCAAGCTCCGGGCGGAGCAGGATGCCGCCGATCAGGTGCGGGAATTTGTCAACGGTGAAATTGACGCGGACGGGAGAAAGATCCCCGCGGCAAAACGGGTAAAACTCACCGGAATTTATCTCACCGCCGATTCCAAACGGTATTATCCATATTCGTCTCTGGCCGCGCAGGTCATCGGCTTTGTGGGGACGGACAACACCGGCCTTTACGGCTTGGAGGCGAAATATAATGCCATGCTGGAGGGGACCTCCGGCCTGACGCTCTCCGCGAAGAACGGTGCGGGCAAGGATCTGCTCTACCAGTATGAGCAGTATTACGACGCGAAAAACGGCGACAATCTGGTGCTGACGCTGGACGCCAACATTCAGGACTATCTGGAAAAGGGACTTGAGCAGATGGCGGATAAGTTTGACGCCAAACACGGCGCCACCGGGATTGTGATGGACGCAAATACCGGCGGCATTCTGGCCATGGCCTCCTATCCCAGCTACGATCTGAACAATCCCAGCAAGATTTACGACAAAAAGCTTTCCGCCGCGCTGGGTGCGCTGAATCAGAACAGCGACGCATACAAGAAGCTGCTGTCCAGCGACCGGACGCTTCAATGGCGCAACAAATGCATCAACGACACCTACGAGCCCGGTTCCACGTTTAAACCCATCACTCTGGCGACGGCGCTGGAGAACAACGTCGTCAACATGAATACCACCTTTTTCTGCACCGGCTCCATCCGCGTGCCGGGCTGGAGCAAGCCGATATACTGCTCCAAACGCTCCGGCCACGGGTTGGAAACCCTGAAAGTTGCCACGGGAAATTCCTGTAACCCCGCATTTGTCACCATGGGCCTGCGTACCGGCGCGGATGCTTTCTACAAATCGCTGAAGGCATTCGGACTGATGGAAGTGACGGGCATTGACGAGCAGGGCGAGGCCGTGGGCATTTTTTCCAGCGAAGCCGCGTTTAAATCCAACGTGGTGTCGCTGGCGTGCTACTCCTTCGGCCAGACGTTTACCATTACGCCGATCCAGCTGATCCGCGCGCAGGCCGCCACTATTAACGGCGGCTATCTTCTCACGCCATATCTTGTGGCGCAGGCAACGGACAGCGACGGAAACGTGGTTTATCAGCATGATTCGACGCCGGTGCGGCAGGTTGTCAGCGCGGAAACCTCCGCAAAAGTACGGGAATGTCTGGAGTATGTGGTGTCCTCCGGCACCGGCAAAAACGGCCAGGTGGCGGGCTACCGCATCGGCGGAAAGACCGGCACCGCGGATAAGACCGGGAACAAGGATCACGACATTGTTGTTTCGTTTATGTGCTTTGCCCCGGCCAACGATCCCCAGATTATCATGCTTCTGACGCTGGATACGCCCAGCCGCAGCACGGGGACCTATCCCTCCGGCGGCCAGATGGTGGCGCCTACCGCCAGCTCCATTATGAGCGAAATCCTGCCGTATCTCGGCATTGAGCCGGACTATTCCTCCGATCAAATCGCCAGCGCCGATACCACGGTACCGAACTGCGTCGGCAGTACGCTGGAGGAGGCAAAGTCCAAGCTCACGGAGGCGGGATTCAAATATAAGACAATCGGCGACGGCGGCAAGGTGACGGATCAGACGCCGGTGGGCGGGAGTATTGTGCCCAACAGCGCGACGGTGATTCTGTATATGGGCGCGAAAAAGCCCGATGCCCTCCGCACGGTGCCGAACGTGGTGAAGATGAGCGCGTCGGCGGCCAACCAGGCGCTCACCAACGCCGGGCTGATTATGAAGGTAGCCGGAACCACTTCCACCAGCTCCGGAAACGTGTATGCCCTGACGCAGAACGTTGCGGCCGGCAGCAGGGTAAAGGCGGGCACCGTGGTGACCGTGCGCTTTGGGGACAATTCCGTACTGGATTAAGAGAGACATTTTCTGCATGGTTTTGGGCACAATCTCCAATGCATTTGAAGAACGATTCGGCTATAATAAAACTGTATGAAACTACGCCAAAACCAGGTGAAAAAGGAGCCCTGAATATGAAACTGAATGATCTGCTGGCCGGAATTCCGGTGGTTTCCGCAAGCGCGGATTTGAATCTGGAGATTTCCGGGGTGAGCTATGATTCCCGGAAAACGCAGGCGGGAGACCTGTTTGTAGCCGTCACGGGCTATGCTGTGGACGGTCATACCTTTATTCCCAAGGCGGCGGACGCAGGCGCTGTCTGCGTGCTGTGCGAGCGGCCGCCGGAGAGCGGAATCCCCTATGTGCAGGTGGAAAACTCCCGCCGCGCGCTGGCGATGCTGGGCGCGAACTGGTTCGGCCATCCGGCCGATTCCATGGTAATGACGGCGGTGACGGGAACCAACGGCAAGACGACCACCACGTATCTGCTCAAGGCGGTTCTGGAGCAGGAGGCGGGCGCCAAGGTGGGGCTCATCGGCACCAATCAGAACATGATTGGCTCGCGGATTCTTCCGACGGAGCGCACCACGCCGGAGTCTTTTGAGGTGCAGAACCTGTTCGCGCAGATGCGGGACGCGGGCTGCACCCATGTGGTGATGGAGGCGTCCTCCCATGCGCTGTTTGAAGATCGGCTATACGGCGTTCATTACCGCGTGGGGATTTTCACCAATCTGACGCAGGATCACCTGGATTTCCACAAGACCATGGAAAACTACTGCAATGCCAAGGCAATCCTGTTCCGGAACTGTGAGATCGGCGTGTACAATGCGGACGATCCCTGGGCGGAACGGCTGTTGAAAAACGCCACCTGCGCGCGCTTTTCCTATGCGGAAGCGGCGGAGAATGCCGACCTGCGGGCGGAGGATGTGGAGCTCGGCCCGGAAAGCGTCGCTTTCACGGCCGTGATGGACGGGCGGCGTGTGCCGGTAAAAGTTGGAATCCCCGGCAAGTTTATGGTATATAATACGTTGGATGTGCTGGGCGCCGCGCTGCAGCTGGGCGTGCCTCTGGAAAAGAGCGCGGAGGCGCTGGCGCGGGTTCCCCATGTGAAAGGCCGTGTGGAAGTGGTGCCGACCCCGGGGATGGATTATACGGTTTTGATTGACTATGCGCACTCGCCGGACAGTCTGGCCAACGTACTGACCTCGGTCCGGGAATTTGCGAAAGGCCGCACCATCGCGGTATTTGGCTGCGGCGGCGACCGTGACAAGACCAAACGCGCGGAGATGGGGAAGATTGCCGCCGACATTGCGGACTTTGTGGTGGTGACCACCGACAATCCCCGCACGGAGGTGCCGGGCCGCATTATCGGCGAAATCCTGGACGGGATGCAGGAGACGGAAACGCCCTATGCGGTGATCGACGACCGCGTGGAGGCAATTCACTGGGCGATGGATCACGCGGACGCCGGCGATGTAATTGTCTTGTGCGGCAAGGGCCACGAGACTTATCAGGAGATCAACCACGTCAAGCAGCATCTGGATGAGCGGGAAATTGTGGCGGAGCATCTGCGCGAAGGATGAGCGCGGACGGTCCGGCGCAGAAAACGCCGGACCGTAAATACATCAAGAAAGCGCCGGCCTCTGCCGGCGATACGAGGGAGAACGATGTTCAATTCCAATTTTGCCGGCGCCGCTGCAGCGGCGGCGATTACCTTTGCGGTGACGCTTTTGGTGGGCAGGTTTCTGATCCCTGAGCTGAAAAAGCTCCATGCGGGGCAGAGCATCCGCGAGGACGGCCCCACATGGCACGCCGCCAAGGAGGGGACGCCGACCATGGGCGGCATCATGTTCATTCTGGGTACCGGCGTCGTGATTCTGATCATGGGTTGGGGGCAGATGCTGCGGGGAAATTTTGCCCATCTCTATGTGTATCTCTTTGCGCTGATCTTTGGCATCATCGGTTTTGTAGACGATTACCGCAAAGTGGCGCGCCACCAGAACGAGGGCCTGACCGCCCGACAGAAATTTCTGCTTCAGCTTGCGGCGGCGGTGGTATTCCTGAGCCTGATGCGGTATGAGGGAATGCTGACCGATCGGCTGTACTTCCCGTTTTTCAACATGTCCGTTCATGTGAATTGGATTGCGTATCTGATTTTTGCCGCGTTTATCATCGTCGGCACGGTAAATGCCGTAAATCTGACGGACGGCGTGGACGGACTTGCATGCAGTGTGACACTTGTGGTCATGGTGTTTTTCACAACGACTTCGCTGCTGTGGCGCACGGCGACGCTGCCGCTGTTTCCCGCCGCGCTGACGGGCGGCCTCGCGGCATTTTTGGTGTATAACCACCACCCGGCAAAAGTGTTCATGGGAGACACCGGCAGCCTGTTTCTGGGCGGTGCCGTTGCGGCGCTGGCATTTGCGCTGGATATGCCGCTGGTACTGATTCCGGTGGGAATTGTATACATTCTGGAAACCTTATCGGATATTATACAGGTCGGATACTTTAAGGCAACGCACGGCAGGCGCTTTTTCAAGATGGCGCCGCTGCATCATCATTTGGAGCTCTCCGGATGGAGCGAGACGAAAATTGTGGCGGTGTTTTCCGTGCTGACACTGGTTTGCAGCGCCCTGGCGCTTTGGGGTGTGTGGGGACGCTATTGATTGCTGCGTGGGACGGACTTTCAGGAAGGTTGTGAGCGCATGACAAGGGAACAGGCGGACGCGCGTATGGCCCAGCGCAGGCGGCGCATGGAGCGGCGGGAGCTTCAGGAGCAGCGGGAAGCGGAAGGCCGGGAACTTGCCGGGGGGCCGATTGACCTGCCCTTCCTGCTGCTGGTGCTGCTGCTGACCGCCATCGGCCTGATTATGCTCTTTTCGGCCAGCTTTCCCAGCGCGTACTACAAAATCGGAAAACCGACTTATTATCTGACCCGCCAGGGCGTGTTCGCCGTGATGGGGATTGCCGCGATGCTTCTGATCAGCAAAATCAATTATCAGCGCTTCAGGGGATTGGCGAAGCCGCTGCTGGCGCTCTCCGTCGTGCTGCTGATGCTGGTGCTGGTTCCCGGCATCGGCGTTACGCGCAACAATGCGACCCGCTGGCTGGGCGTCGGCGAGCTGCTGACCTTTCAGCCCTCGGAAATTGCAAAGATGGCGGTGGTTTTGTACTTTGCCGACACGATTTCCAGAAAAAAGGATAAAATGCAGACGTTTCGCTATGGGATCCTGCCGTACGCCTTTGTTCTGGGAGTTATTTCCGTTTTGATGCTGCTGGAGCCGCATCTCTCCGGCACGGTGCTGATTCTTGCCACCGGCGCGGCGCTGATGCTGGTAGGCGGGATTGAGTGGAAATGGGTGCTGGGCGCGCTGGGCTGCGCCGGCGCGGGTGTTTTTTTGCTGATGAGCGGGCTTATCAAATATGGCCATTCCAGAATTGCCATGTGGGAAAACCCGTGGCTGGACGCACGGGGAAAGGGCTATCAAATGGTGCAGAGCCTGCTGGCCATCGGCTCCGGCGGCCTGCTGGGCACCGGCCTCGGCAGGAGCCGTCAGAAATTCCTGTTTTTGCCCGAGGAACACAACGATTTCATTTTTTCCATCGTCTGCGAGGAACTGGGACTGATTGGCGCGGCGCTGATCATGCTGCTGTTCGCGGCGCTGATTCTCCGGGGCTATTGGATTGCGCTGCACGCGCGGGATCGGTTTGGCAGCCTTCTGGTGGTGGGGATTATCACGCTGGTTGCGCTGCAGACTTTTTTAAACATCGGCGTTGTAACGGGACTGCTGCCGGCCACCGGTATCTCTCTTCCATTTTTCAGCTACGGCGGCACCGCGCTGTCCCTGCAACTGGCGGAAATGGGCGTGGTGCTCAGCGTTTCCAGACAGATGAAGCCGCCTAAGGCGGGATGATTTGCGGGAGGGGCGGAAAACATTTTGATAGGCGATGAGGGCATGACAGAGAAGAAACTCAGCCGCGTAATTTTCACCTGCGGCGGCACGGCGGGGCATGTGAACCCCGCCATTGCGCTGGCGCAGCTGATCCACGAAAAGGATCCGGACGTGAAATTTCTGTTTGTCGGTGCGGAGCGCGGATTGGAAAAAGATTTAATCCCCAAGGCGGGATACGCTTTCAGGACGGTTCATATTTCCAGCTTCCACCGCTCCGTGAAACCGGCGGAAATCCGCCATAATCTGATATCCATCTGCAACCTGTTCCGGGCCCCTCGGGAGGCAAACGCCATCCTGCGGGAATTCCGGCCGGATGTTGTGGTGGGTACCGGCGGCTATGCCAGCTATCCCATGGTAAAGGCAGCGGCAAAGGCGGGCATTCCAACGGCGATCCACGAATCCAACATGGTGCCCGGGCTGACTACCCGGATGCTGGAGCCGTTTGCGGATCGGATTATGGTGGGATTCGAGGCCTGCCGGGGACAGTATAAGAACCCCGAAAAAGTGGTAGTGACCGGGACCCCGGTGCGGCGTGACTTCTTCACGCTCACTAGGGAGCAGGCGCGGAAAAAGCTGGGACTGTCCGGTGAAAGACCGCTGCTGGTTTCTTTCTGGGGGTCCCTCGGCGCGTCGGGCATGAATGCCTGCATGGCGGATTTTTTGGCGCTGGAGGCGGCGCATGAGCCGTTTTATCATATTCACGGCGCGGGGGTTTCCGGATATCCGAAGCTGCTGGAGGCGCTGCGCGACAAGGGCGTGGAATTGAACAGGCACCCTGCGCTTCAGGTCAGGGAGTACATTTACGATATGGCCGCGGTGATGCGGGCAGCGGATCTCGTGATTTGCCGCGCCGGCGCGTCCACCATCAGCGAGCTGACGGCGTTGGGCGTTCCGGCACTGATCGTTCCCTCGCCCTATGTCACCAACAACCATCAGGAAAAGAACGCCCGGATGCTGGAACAGGCCGGCGGTGCGAAAGTCCTGCCGGAAAAAGATGCCGATGGAAGGAGGCTCTATCTGCTTGCCTGTGAGATTCTGAACAGTGCGGAGACGCGGAACAATATGGCCGCCGCCATGGAAAAGCTGGGGATTCCCGACGCGACGGAGCGGATTTATAAAACCGTGCTGGAAATTCTGCGGTAACACCGCAAACAGCCCTTTGCATACGATGGGATGAGAGAAAAGTATGCGGAGGGAAGGATATGAGTCATTTTCTGGTGGAGGGTGGTCACAGACTGTCCGGGGAACTGACGGTGCAGGGCGCGAAGAACAGTGTCCTGCCAATACTGGCGGCAACGGTGCTGAACCGGGGAGAAACGGTGTTGCTGAACTGTCCGCGTCTGCGGGATGTGGAGACTTCCATTGAGATTTTGCAGCATCTGGGCTGCACGGTCCGCTGGGAGGGCGGCGCGCTGCTTGTGGATTCCTCGGGCCTGAACAGCTGGGAGATTTCCGACGCGCTGATGCGGGAAATGCGATCTTCCGCCGTTTATTTGGGCGTGCTTCTGGCGCGCTGCGGCCGGGCGAAACTCAGCTATCCCGGCGGCTGTGAGCTGGGGCCCCGGCCCATCGATCTCCATCTTTCCGGTTTGCGCCGCCTTGGCGCAGAGATCCGGGAGGAGGGCGGCGAGCTGGACTGCCGGGCGGAAAGACTGCGGGGCGGCGAACTTGTTCTGAGCCTGCCGTCGGTCGGCGCCACGGAGAATCTGATGCTGGCCGCCTGCGGCGGAACGGGCGTGACCCGGATTGTCAACGCCGCGCGGGAGCCGGAAATTGAAGATCTGCAGAATTTTCTTTGCGCCTGCGGCGCACGGGTATACGGCGCAGGATCTTCCACGGTGATCGTGGAAGGCGGGCGGATCCTGCACGGGTGTACTTACCCAATTATGCCGGATCGGATTGCGGCGGCAACTTATCTGTGCGCGGCGGCTGCGGCGGGCGGGGAAATCCGCCTGCTGCGTGCAAAAGAATCCCACCTTTCCACAGTGACGGCGCTGCTGCGGGAGGCGGGGTGCCGGGTGCGGTCGGAGGCGGACAGCGTTGTGCTGCGCCGGGAACGCCGCCTGCGGGCAGTGGGGCCGGTGCGGACGGCGCCGTATCCCGGATTTCCCACGGATGCGCAGGCGGTTTTGATGGCGGCGCTTTTAACCGCCTCGGGCAGTACGGTTTTTGAGGAGAATATTTTTTCAAGCCGTTACCGGCATGTGGATGAAATGACGCGCATGGGCGGAAACATCCGGGTTTCCGGCCGCGTGGCGGTGGTGACCGGGGTGGAAAAACTGCACGGCGCGCGGGTCTGTGCCGCGGATTTGCGGGGCGGGGCTGCGTTGGTGCTGGCGGCGCTTTCCGCCGAGGGCCGCAGCGAGATTTCCGATACGGGGCATGTTGACAGAGGCTATGAGGATTTTGCCGGAGCATTGCGCGCGCTGGGCGCAGCAGTGGATCGGGCAGAGGACGAGGACGGAAGAACAGGAGATTCGGGAGATGGCCAGACGTAAAAATTCAAGCCGGAGACGAAGAAGAGGACGGTTCGGATTCCTCTATAAGATGTTGTCCGTTCTGGCGATCTGCGCCGTAATCGTGGTGGCGCTGACGCTGTTTTTTAAGGTGGATGCCATTCAGGTCACCGGGGGAAAACGCTATTCCAAACAGGAAGTGGTCAGTGCCAGCGGCATTAAAACCGGAGATAATCTTTTTCTGCTGAACAAGTTTGAGATGGCGCAGAAAATTCTGAAAAGACTGCCGTACATTGAAAAGGTGCAGATCAACCGGAAACTGCCGGATCAGCTGGTCATTGGAATCAGGGAATGTTCCACCGTGTTTGCCATTGAGAAGGGGGATACCGCGTGGCTGATCAGCTCCGGCGGAAAAATTGTTGACTGCCGGGGACTGCCGGACGCGAAGAAGATTCCCGTGATTGACGGATGCCGTCTGATTGCGCCCTCCGTTGGCACGGAGATGGATCTTTCCACAAAACGCAGGTCTCAGCGCAGCAGCCTTTTGAGCCTGCTGTCGGCGCTGCAGAGTGCCGGTACGGCGGATCAGGTCGGCGCGATTCACCTGAAAAGCACCTCTGAGCTGGTGATGGATTACGCGGGACGGTTTTCCGTAAAAATGCCGTACAACGGGGACTATCCGCATCTTCTGAAGTACCTTCGGGAAGTGATGAAACAGCTGGAGAGCAATGAGACGGGAACCATTGACTTGATGACGGACGGCGAGGCACATGTGCTGCCCGATTCCTGATAGGAATGCGTGGGGGCGCAGCCTCTGCGGCGCCTGCGGGTGTTGCGCAAGAGAGAGGAGCCGCTTGGATGGAGGGGAGACAGTACGGAGGAAACCCAGAAGGGGCATCCCCCGTTTGGAATCTGGGATCATCCGGTTTGATTCCTCAATGAAGAGACTCAAACCCTGCACAGCGGGCAGAAAACTTTTTTGATACGCTGCGGCGCCGCATCTGCGGCGCTTTTTTTTTGGGCGGAATCCGCAAAGAGATGGCAAACCGGCAGAGTAATGGGATTCTGCGGCAATGCCACGGAGAAATGCGAAGAACGAAAGCGGCGCAGAATGCCTGCCTGCAGGCCCGTGCTCCGACGACAACGCGGCAGGCGCCTTTTACACGCTGCACTTTTTGCGGAATTGCCGTAAATTGACATTTATAAAAATTTGCGGTATTCTGAAATTCAAAGGAACTAGGAAACTTGAAATGAGAAATGCGGATTACACGGCTGCCGCTTAAAAAATTTTGCCGGATAGTCGGATAGAAGCCAAACGATACAATATATGGAAAAACAGGGAAAGACTTTTAAAAATCCCGAATTGTTTTTAAAATTTCAGGGAAATTTAAGGCTCTGTTGGTAAAGTGAACAAAATCAAAATTCGGAGGTGAACATTTATGCTGCTCAGCTTGATTCTTGCCTGGATTACGGTTCTGTTTGCCATTCTCGCCGCGTTTAAATGGATTGCCCGCATCAGCGGCAGCCGTGCGCTCAACAGGTTCTTTCACAAAATTCACATCCCCTTTGGCGTGCTGATGCTGATTACCGGCGTGCTGCACGGCGTTCTGGCGGGCAATCCGGCTTCCGCCACGCTTTCCAACTTTACGTTCGCACCGGTGTTGTTTACCTGGAACTGGGGGACTGCCTGCCTGGTGATCATGCTGGGACTGGCGCTGTCCTACCTGCTCCGCCGGCGGCTGAAAAAGAAGTGGATGACAGTGCACCGGATTTTGACCGTTGCGTTGATTGCTGTCTTGGTCCTGCATATCACCGGCGTCGGCGTTCAGATTTTTAATCGGCTGTCCAGCCGCCGGGAGACGCGGACCATTACAAGCAGTTCCGGTATTTCTTCGGCGGGTTCCTCGGCTTCCTCCGGTGAAACTTCCTCCCCGCCTTCGGACGCCTCTTCCGGCAGCGCCGTAACATTTTCCGGCGCGACGCTGAAAGACGGTACCTATCAGGGTTCCGCCGACGGCTATAACGGTACGATTGCCGTGTCTGTCACGGTTTCCGGCGGAAAGGTGACAAAAATCAACGTGGACAGTGAAAACGACACGGATCGGTTCTTTGGCAGCGCGGAGTCCGTTTTGGACACCATCGTAAAGCAGCAGTCGCTGAATGTGGACGCCGTTTCCGGCGCAACCTTCTCTTCTGCGGGGCTTATCAACGCCGTTTCCGACGCGCTGCAGAGTGCGGTGATCTCCGGCACGCTGAAAGTCAACAACATCAATCTTTCGGCGGCAGAGCGCCGTGGACATTAAGCGCATGTAAGCGTATGATCGAAAGCGGGCGCGGCCTCAGGCCGCGCCCGCGGGATCGTCGCTCAAGCGGCGGAAGCCGATGAAACGGAAAGTAAGATAGTTACGAAAAAAACCGAGGAAGGGCTTCTGTCGCTTGAAATGATAGATTTTGAAAACTTTTTGCGAGTTTTTAAAACCTGCTCAGCGGGGCGAAAAGACTTTTTCGACAATCTGGCGGGCGCGGCCTGAAGCCGCGCCCGCTGTTTTCATAAAAATTATTCGGCGGCGGGGGAGATGATTTGAATGGAAAAATCCGAAATACCCCGGGAAAAACTTGCCCCCGTGAGGGTTCCTGCCGTGTCCAGCAGCGCCATGTGAAAACTGCCGAGTCCGCCGGAATGCTGTTCCGCGGCGCCGGCGCAGACTTTCCAGAAAGCCGAGGCCAGCACCGCCGCCTGCGCCGCATTCGGTTCCACAGCGGCAAATGCGCCGCAGAGAACGGACAGCATGCAGCCCGTTCCGGTGATGCGCCGCATTTGCGGGCTGCCGCCGGAGATCCGCCAGACGCGATTCCCATCGGTAATCAAATCCTCTTTGCCGGAAAGCAGCACCGCCGCGCTGGTTTCCCGAGACAGCCTCACGGCGGCGTCCCGCCTGGGCGCATCGGGGGCCTCGATGCTGTCCACGCCGTGTTCCGCTGCGGAGGCGCCCAGCAGCGCCAGCACTTCCGCGTAGTTTGCCCGCAGGATGGACGGCGGGCAGGTATCCAGCAGTTCCCGGACCCGGCGCAGCCGCCACGGGCTTGCGCCGACACCCACAGGATCGAGAATCAGCGGACGGCCCTTCTGCCGGCGGGCGGTTTTGCCGCAGAGCAGGCAGGCGCGGAAAAGCTCTTCCGTCAGCGTACCGATATTCAATACGGCGGCGTCGCAGTGCGCGGCGATGTCCGCCGCCTCCTCCGGCGCGTGCGCCATGATGGGGCTTGCACCCACGGCCAGCGCGAGATTGGCGCAGTCGTTGGCGGTGACTTGATTGGCGATGCAGTGAAGCAGCGGCTGCGCGGTGCGCAGCGCATCCAGACGGGAAAAATCAGGCATGGTTCAGCCCTCCAGAGCGGCGCGTATGGAGGAGAGCGCGCCGCTGCGCTTCAGCGCAAAGACCAGAACGCCCGCCAGCGCGGAACCGCCCGCCGTGGAGATCAGAAAAGGAATGATGTAGATATAGAACGCGATGGAGGCCGCGTTTACGCCCATGAACAGCGTTGCCACCGGATAGGCCAGCAAGCCGCCCAATATGCCGGTGCCGAATACCTCGCCGCCCAGCGTGGCGGGAAGATTCCGGGTTTTGGCGAAAATCAGGCCGCACAGCAGCGCGCCGCACATGCTGCCGGGAAAGGCCATCAGGCTGCCGATTTCCAGCAGGTTCCGGATCAGGCTGGCGGCGAACGCCACGCCCAGCCCATACCAGGGGCCGAGAAAAACGGCGCAGAGGATATTCACCATATGCTGCACCGGCGCGCAGCGGCTGCTGAAAACCGGGAAGGAAAACAGGCTTCCCACCACCGCCACAGCGCAGAGCAGACCTGCGGCCGTCAGCTTTTTGACAGATTGCTTTTTCATGAAAATCAGACTCCTTTATTCAAAATGCGCGGGAGAGTCCACAGCTGCGATTCCCCCACGGGGCAGACGGATTCCGTCTGTTCGGTCGAGGCTTGCTGGCCTCCTCTCACGCCGGAACACGGCTTCCCATCGCTGCCGCACGGCCTGTCGGCCGCCCGCTCTGCGGCGGAATTCAGGGAGCTCCCCCTCAATTCGTTCCGGCAGAGCCGGTCGCCGCGTTTACGCACCCCTCTTTTCATAAAAATTGCAAAACAAAGGGGAGAGCCCTGACGAAGGGCATCTCCCGAAAAAAGCACATCATGACTTCCTACGGTGGCATTACCCACATCAGGTGAAGGGTCGAAGCATACGCTTCCTCTCAGCCCGCCAAGGCTCCCCTGCGTTTATAACCGCATTATGGCACCGGGCGGCGGGAAAGTCAAGCCTGCCGGAGATATTTTCTGATTGCTTGCAAACCGATGAAAAAAGACGTATAATCATTTAAATTGAAAAGGGGAGTCCGCGCAGACGGGCTGAGAGGAGACTGCTTGGTCTCGACCCAAAACCTGATTTGGATCATGCCAACGTAGGGAATATGCGCCGTGATTGCCGCAAACGTACCGTTTCTTGGTGTGTTTGCGGTATTTTTTATACAAAAAGGAGAGATTTTTGTGAAAAACTTGGAAAAGCAACTGCGGCTTTACGCCGTAACGGACCGGACTTGGGCGAAAACCTTCGACAGGCTGCTGCTGCAGACGGCGGACGCCGTGGACGGCGGCGCGGGGATGGTACAGCTGCGGGAAAAGCATCTGGGCCAGGCGGAATTTCAGGCGGAGGCCGCGGTATTTGTCGCGCTCTGCCGCAAAAAGGGCGCGCTCAGCATCATCAACGACAACGTAACCGTCGCGCGGGATGCCGGCGCGGACGGCGTCCATGTGGGGCAGGAGGATTTGGCCTGCGCGCGGGCGCGGGAAATACTCGGCCCGGGGAAGATTATCGGCGTCTCCGTCCATTCCGTGGAGGAGGCGCGGCGCGCCGAGGCGGCGGGCGCGGATTATCTGGGGATTGGCGCGGCGTTTGCCTCCAGTACCAAGACAGAGGCGCAGCCGGTTGCCCGCGCGGTGTTCCGTGCCATTACCGAGGCGGTTTCCATTCCCGCGGTGGCAATCGGCGGCATTACCCGGGAGAATATTTTACAGCTGCGGGATTTGGGGCTGTCCGGCGTAGCGGTGATTTCCGCCCTGTTCGGCCGGCAGGACGTCCGTCTGGCGGCGGCGGAGCTGCGGCGTCTGGCGGAGGAAATCGCCCGCTGAATCTGTGAAACCTGGCCTGAAAGGCCGTTTCACGCGGCGCACCGGGGGCACCACCCTGCACCGCGGTATAAAACTTTGCTGTCGCAAATCTGGAAAGGAGAAAAACTATGAAAACAGCATTGACAATCGCCGGAAGCGATTCCAGCGGAGGCGCCGGCATTCAGGCGGATTTGAAAACAATGACGGTGAACGGCGTTTTTGCCATGAGCGCCGTCACTGCCCTCACCGCCCAAAATACGACCGGCGTGACTGACATTATGGAATCCACTCCCAAATTTCTGGGGGAACAGCTGGACGCCGTGTTCACGGATATTTTTCCGGACGCGGTAAAAATCGGCATGGTCTCCTCGGCGAAGCTGATTGCGGTCATTGCGGATCGCCTGCGGCGCTATCACGCCCGCCATATTGTGGTGGATCCCGTGATGGTGGCGACCTCCGGCGCGCGGCTGCTGCGGCCCGACGCGGTGGAGGCGCTGGAGCGGGAGCTGCTGGCGCTGGCGGAAGTTGTCACGCCCAACCTTCCGGAGGCGGAAATCCTCTCCGGCCGGACGATTGCTTCGGCGGAGGACATGGCTTCCGCCGCCCGGCAAATCAGTGAAACTTATGGCTGCGCGGTTTTGTGCAAGGGCGGGCACAGCCTGAACGACGCCAGCGATTATCTTTGGCGGGACGGAGGCGGGAAGTGGTTCCGGGGACGCCGGATTGACAATCCCAATACCCACGGCACCGGCTGCACGCTGTCCTCCGCGATGGCGGCAAATCTGGCAAAAGGCTATTCCCTGGAAGAATCCGTGGAGCGGGCAAAGACCTATCTTTCCGGCGCGCTGGCAGCCATGCTGAACCTCGGGCACGGAGCAGGCCCCATGGATCACGGGTTCGATATCCGTCCGGAGTACCGGAGGGAGGCGCAGGCGTGAAAAAAACCACCGTGTTTCAGAACAGCCTGATCTGGTTCGGCGCGGCGGTGTCGCTGGCGGAAATTCTCACCGGCACCTACCTTGCGCCGCTGGGAATGGCAAGGGGCCTGGCCGCCATCGTACTGGGCCATGTCATCGGCTGCTCAATGCTGTTTTTTGCGGGCTGCATCGGCGCGGGCACCGGCCGCAGCGCCATGGAGACTGTGAAAATGAGTTTCGGACAGCGGGGCGGCCTGCTGTTCTCAGCCCTGAATATTTTACAGCTGGCGGGCTGGACGGCCATCATGATCTATGACGGCGCGGCGGCCTGCAACGGCGTTTTCCATGCGGGAAAATGGATTTGGTGCCTGGTCATCGGCCTGCTGATTGTTCTCTGGCTTTTTATCGGCGTGACGAATCTGGGGCCGGTGAACCGGGTGGCAATAGGCGCGCTGTTTGTGCTGACGCTGGTGCTCTGCCGCCTGATCTTTTTTAACGGCATGCCGGCGGGCGCCGCCGCCGGCCAGACGATGAGCTTCGGCGCGGCGGTGGAACTGGCGGTGGCCATGCCGCTGTCCTGGCTGCCGCTGATCAGTGATTATACGCGGGCGGCGCAGCGCCCGGTTGCCGCTACGCTGGGCAGCACGGTGACCTACGGACTGGTTTCCTGCTGGATGTATGTGATTGGGCTGGGCGCGGCGATTGATACCGGCGAGAGCGACATTGCGGTCATTATGGTAAAGGCGGGGCTGGGCGCGGCGGCGCTGATCATCCTGATTCTCTCCACCGTGACCACCACCTTTATGGACGCCTATTCCGCAGGGGTGTCTGGCGAATCGCTTTTTCCAAAAATCGACGGGCGCAAAGTAGGAATTGCGGTGACGGCAATCGGAACTGTCGGCGCCATGCTGTTTCCCATGGACAATATCACCGGCTTTCTCTATTTCATCGGATCTGTGTTCGCACCGATGATTGCCGTACAGATTGCGGATTATTTCCTGCTGCGCCGGGAGCATTTTTCCGAGGGGTGCAACTGGAAAAACCTGTTTATCTGGGCGGCGGGATTTCTGCTGTACCGCCTGCTGATGCGGATGAGTACGCCTGTGGGCAATACGCTGCCGGATATGGCGATCACCGTGGCAATCTGCCTTGCGGCGGCAAAATTCAGCCCGGGAAGGGCCTGCGGAAATTTTGACAGGAGAACCGGACGGGCGTAAATGCGGACATTGAAGCGCGGAGCGGAATATGCTATATTAGTATAAATTTACGGATTGAAGGCCGGCGCGGTACACGGAAAATTCCGCTTAGGGAGATGGTGGTATGCTTACTTCTTTTCATTCCGCGGGGAATATGACGCTGCTGTCTGCGCTGCTTCGGCTTGTGGCGGCGGTTCTGATTGGCGGCGTGATCGGCATAGAACGCGGCTGGCATGGCCGCGCGGCGGGGATGCGGACGCATATTCTGGTGTGCATGGGTTCCGCGCTGACCACGCTGGTGGGCGTTTACGTAGTGGAGGTGCTGCGGCTTTCCTCCGATCCGCTGCGCGTGGGCGCGCAGGTCGTCTCCGGGATCGGCTTTCTCGGCGCGGGCACAATTCTGATTAAAGACCGATCCCATATTACCGGGCTGACCACCGCCGCCGGGCTTTGGGCGACCGCCGCCATCGGGCTGGCGCTGGGCATCGGCTTCTATGAAGCCGCGCTGCTGGCGGTGATTCTGATTCTTATCTGCAATGAGGCCCTGCCCCGGATGGAGCGCCAGATAGAGGCCCACTCCATCGGCGGCCGTCTCTATGTGGAGCTCAGCGATGCGAGCCGGGTCAATGACTTCACGGAATTGGTGCGGCGGGAATACGGCGCGGAAAGCATTCAGATAACGCCCGCGCGGAGCGGACTCTGCGGGGATGTGGGCGTCGAGATAGAGCTGTTTCCGGAACAGAAACAGGGGGTACGGACGATTTGCGGGGAATTAATTCAGCAGGAGTACATTTTGTTTGCGATAGATATTTCGTAGGGGGCGGGATTCTCCGGGGACGATTCCACAAGACTGTCGGAATACACAAGAAACCGCAGACGGATTGGTAAAAATTTCACAGAAGATTTTGAACGATAAATCGCAAGATGTACCGATTCTGTAACCGGACAGTGATAAACTGATACTATCAACGGAAGGGAGCAAAACCGTGCCGAAGAGAATGACAGGAAATGAATACCGAACCGTTCTGGTTTGCGTGGATGGCTGCCGGGAGGACGCGCCGGACGGGCGTCTGTACAGCGCATATTGCGATCATCCGATTCCGTTTCGCAATACCATGCAGTTTTTACTGGAAATGGAGAAATTGCTGAACAGCATGAACTTTCCGCAGCCGTTTGAGATGACGCGCTCTTTCCACCCGATGCATGCGGCGGAAAATACGCTTCCTGAGGCGGAAAATGATCAGCAGTGCGGAAAACTTGCGACGTTTGCCGTGCGCGTGCTGTTCCGCCAGAATGCCAGCTGGCAGGGAAGCGTGGCCTGGCTGGGGAAAAAGAGGGAGGAGAGCTTCCGCAGCGCGCTGGAATTGCTGATGCTGATGCACAGCGCATTTACCGCGCAGCTGCCTGCGTCCGTTTAAGAAAAAGTGAAAAAGCAGCGGGTTTGATCCGAAGATCAAACCCGCTGCTTTTCATTTTGCAGGGAACAAAAAACCAAGTATGCCGAAGGCCGGAAACAGGCGGACAATCGACGGACCGGCTTTTACCCTCTGCGTCTCTTGCTGAAGCAGTCGCTGCAGTAGATGGGACGATCGTCATGGGGCTGGAAGGGAACCTTGCAGGGCTTGCCGCATTCAGAGCAAATCGCGTCATACATCTGACGCTCGCCGTTGTTGGAGTTGCGGTTCTGCTTGCGTGCGTCCCTGCATTCCTTGCAGCGCTGAGGCTCGTTTTCAAAGCCGTGTTCTGCGTAGAATTCCTGCTCGCCCGCGGTAAAAACAAATTCCTTGCCGCAATCCTTGCAAATGAGAGTCTTGTCTTCGTACATACTAAAAACCTCTATTCTTATTTGTACCTTAGTGGTACCTTTCTTATCATACCAGATTTCTTGCAAATGTGCAAAGCTTTCCGTAAAAATATTTTCGATGTTTTTTGACAGCCCGGTGGGAAGTGCGGCGTATGCGCTTCATTTTTCCGATGATTCGTGATATGATGGCAGAAATGGGACTGCGGACGGCGGATTTTGCGCAGGGTTCGCAGCAAGAGAGGACAGAAACATGGAACAGCAACCCAAGCATGTGCGGCGTGTCCGCTATCGGGGGACCCATCCGCGTAATTTCCGGGAAAAATATAAGGAGCTGAATCCGGAAAAATACGGGGAGGATGTGAAAAAAATCATGGAAAGCGGCAGAACGCCCGCCGGAATGCATATCTCCATCTGCGTAAAGGAGATCCTGAATTTTTTGCAGATTCGACCCGGACAGGTTGGACTGGACGCCACGCTGGGCTACGGCGGGCATACGCAGAAGATGTTGGAATGCCTGCGGGGAAGCGGCCGCCTTTATGCCACGGACGTCGATCCGATTGAATCGGAAAAGACAAGGGCGCGGCTGGCGGAACTGGGTTACGGCCCGGAAATCCTGACGATTTTGCGGATGAACTTTGCCGACGCCGACAAAATCCTGCCCCCGGGGCAAAAGTTCGATTTTGTGCTGGCGGATCTGGGCGTCTCCTCCATGCAGATGGACAATCCGGAGCGCGGCTTCACTTTCAAGCACGACGGCCCGCTGGATCTGCGGATGAATCCGGAAACCGGAACGCCGGCGGCGGAGCGCCTGCGGGAGCTTTCCGAGGAAGAACTGCGGGAGATGCTTGTGGAAAACGCGGACGAACCCTATGCGGAGCGGATTGCGAAGGAGATTTGCCGGACGCTGCGTTCCGGGGAAATTTCCACCACAAAACAGCTGGCGGAGGCGGTGGAACGCGCGCTGAATTTCCTGCCGCAGAAAGATCGGGCGGCGGAAGCGGGAAAATCCTGCCGGCGGACATTTCAGGCGCTGCGGATTGATGTGAACAGTGAATTTGAGGCGCTGTATATGTTCCTGGAAAAGCTGCCGGGGATTTTGGCGCCCGGCGGGCGGGTGGCCGTTTTGACGTTCCACTCCGGGGAGGATCGGCTGGTGAAGAAGGCGTTTCAGCACTTTTACCGGGAGGGCGCTTACAGCGGGATCGCAAGGGACGTCCTCCGCCCGTCGGCGGAGGAATGCTATCGGAATCCCCGGGCGCACTCCGCAAAAATGCGATGGGCGGTAAAGGCGTAAGCGGGAGGAATCCGCGGCGATTTATGAAAAATGGACTGCGCCAGCGCGGGATTGTCCGTAATGATATCGTCTGCGCCCAGCGCGGCGGCGCCCCGGATTTCCTCCGGCGTGTCCACCGTCCAGACGTGAACGCGCTTGCCGCAGGCGTGAATCCGTGTGACGGCGGATGCCGTCAGAGAGGAATAGGCGGCGCTGATTTCATCGGCGCAGGGTAACTTTTCTGCTGCCTGGATTGGCGAATTTACAATATAAATCGTAGTGAGTTCCGGCGCGCAGCGCTTGATGCGGCAGAGAACCCCGTAGTTCTGAGAGGCAATCGCGCAGCGGTTTTGCATGTGATACCGCCGGATGAGCCGTATCGTGTGGGAGCACAGAGACTCGCGGCACCCGCAATCCTTAATCTCCACATTCAGGCAAATGCGATCCCGTTCCGCCAGCCGCAGGACTTCCTCAAAGGTAGGGATGCGCTCGCCCGCGAAGGCGGTGGCGTACCAGCTGCCCGCGTCCAGGCGCTTCAGCTCTCCGCAGGAGAGGGAGCCGACGTTTCTGCGGACGCCGGTAGTGCGGCGGAGTGTCTGATCGTGGGAGACCACCGGGACGCCGTCGGCGGACTGCTGCAAATCCAGCTCAATGCAGTCCACGCCCAGATTGGCGGCGGCGCGAAAAGCGCACATGGTGTTTTCGGGATAAAGCGCGGAACAGCCCCGGTGCGCGGTGAGCTGAATCTTTGCCCCGGTTTCTGCGGCGGGAAGCCTGAAAAAGCACACGGC
>JBFLFX010000014.1:0-25672 GCA_041859815.1 Dysosmobacter sp.
GTCAAGTGCTTTTTTTCAAGCCCCTTCCACTCTTTCGCGCCGCATCCTTCCGGCCCCGCCGCCGCTCCCGCAGACAGCTTTGTTAGAATACCAGACCTTCCCCACTTTGTCAATCCCTTTTCCCCACTTTCCCTGATATTTTGTTTTTCTAGTTCTCTGCACGGTAAAAATTATTAAAATTCTATGCTTTCAAGCTACCTTATGTTATAATAAATTCTCAAATCGCCTCACAGGGCTTCCGGTGCCCCTGCTGACTGTACTGCCCGCGGCCGGGAGGGGCAGCGTTGGCAAAACGGCGGTGCAGAAGCGGACGGAGGCCTCTGCGGCCGGCTTTGCATTTTGCGTTTCTTCTCATAAGCGAAAGTACCATTTTTCTCCTGCGCAAATTTAATTATGACAGAGGTCTGCTGAAATGACGGAAGTTGTTGCGGCACTGATTTGGAACGGCGGGAAATTTTTGATCTGCCGCCGCCCGCCCCAAAAGGCGCGGGGAAATCTGTGGGAATTCGTCGGCGGCAAGGTGGAATCCGGCGAAACCGAAGAGCAGGCATTGATCCGGGAATGCCGGGAAGAGCTTGCCGTTGTACTCCGTGTGGGTGCAAAGTTTATGGATGTTGTCTATCAATATCCCGATCTAGCAATTCATCTGACACTTTACCATACCGTCATCACCGAAGGCATCCCACAGAAGTTGGAGCACACGGATATGCGCTGGATTACTCCCGCTGAAGCCGGCGCATACGAATTTTGCCCGGCAGATCGGGTTTTTCTGGATTCTCTCTGGAAATCGTCCCGCTGATTCGGAACCGCGCTTCCTACCATTATTATAGTATCGCTACCATCCGGGCAGGCCGCTTCCTCTCGGATGGCAGCCGCGGGCAGTCCCTGCCCGGCAGGCCGCGAAAAGTGAGGCAGCTTCCCTGATTCCCGCTGTTTGAATAGCAGAGCGTATCGCAAGCAATTCTAAAATGCTCCCAATCGAGCAGGAGGCATCGGCGATATGAATTGACGGACAAACCGCAGAGGCGGGTAAAACAGCTCCGCCCCTCTTCGCCGGTACGATCCGCTTATGCGCGGCGCCGCGAGATGACCGGCGCGCAGCGGGCGGAAAGCGGCTGCCCGACATTCAGATCTCATTGGAACCGTTGACCGCTGAAAAATTCAGGGAAGTGCAGGCTCCGAAAGGCTCCGCGCGCGTTTTCCCGAACAGGGACGGCTCTCTACGGAGACGCAACAGCCGAACGGGAAAATTTACATAAAAATTCATGTGCCCTGCCGTCGGCGGACTTCCATCGTCCGGCAGGCAGCATACGGAAGGAGTACCATTATGATGAGCGCTGCCATTGAAACCAAGAAACTGACAAAATACTACGGCAAGGCAAGGGGCATCCTCGATGTGGATCTGACTGTCAACGAAGGCGAGATCGTCGGTTTTATCGGGCCCAACGGGGCGGGAAAATCCACCACAATCCGCACGCTGCTGTCCCTTATCCATCAAACCAGCGGAGAGGCAAAGATTTTCGGACTGGACTGCCGCGCAGACCGGGTTAAAATTTTGCAGGACGTA
This sequence comes from Dysosmobacter sp., assembly GCA_041859815.1. Lineage (GTDB taxonomy): Bacteria > Bacillota > Clostridia > Oscillospirales > Oscillospiraceae > Oscillibacter. Next base: position 1,568 of record JBFLFX010000014.1, read on the forward strand.
GGGTATCTGCCCTCCGAAGTCTTTTATTATGAGAACATGCGGGCCGTCGATCTGCTGAAATACTCGGCCAGCTTTTACAAAAAAGACTGCACCGCGCGGATGCGGGAGCTGGCGGACGCGCTGGATCTGGATCTCTCCAAAAAGATCGAGGACATGAGTCTCGGCAACAAGAAGAAGGTCGGCATTGTACAGGGGCTGCTGCACAGCCCGAAGCTGATCATTCTCGACGAGCCCACCAGCGGCCTTGATCCGCTGATGCAGCACACCTTTTTCAACCTTATAAACGAGGAAAACAGGCGCGGCGCGGCAGTGCTCTTTTCTTCCCACATCCTCAGCGAGGTGCAGAATCTCTGCAGCCGGGTAGTCATTATTAAGGAAGGCCGCATCATCGCCACCCAGAAAATCAGCGAACTCCGTGAGAACGCCTGCAAGCGGGTGCGCTTCAGCACGGCGGGGCCTGTCGGCGCGTTCACCGTGGAGGGCGCCACGGACATTGCGATCGAGGGCGGCACAGTGAGCTTTCTGTTCCGCGGCGACTGTAACCGGCTGCTTGGGGAACTCTCCAAAAGGCGGCTGACCAATCTCGACATCACCGAACCGTCGCTGGAGGAGATCTTTCTCCACTATTATCATTAAGGAGAGATGATATGAACGTCTACCTGTTTGAGCTGAAAGCCCTGCTGAAGAATACCCTCATCTGGACGGCGTCTCTCCTCGGTGTCCTGCTGATTCTGATGCTGGGCATCTACCCGCTGTTTGAGAGGAGCGCAGACGATATTCTCCGGATGCTCCGCGGCTTTCCGCCGCAGTTTTCCGCCCTCTTCGGCCTGGGCTCTTTTTCGGTGTTCAGCATCGGCGGTTTCTTTGGCTTTTCCTTTGGATATATCGGCCTTGTGGGCGCAATCATGGCGGCGGCAATCGCCCTGGCCTCCTTCTCCCGGGAAAAACGTGTCAAATGCACCGATTTTCTGCTGGTAAAACCCATGAGTCGGCAGAGCATTTTTGCCGCCAAGCTTGCGGCGGGCGCAGCACTTCTGCTTGCCGCGAACACGCCGTATATTGCCTGCTGCCTTTCGATTTTTTACCGGGGCGGCGTCAAAATCAAAGAGGCGCTGCCCGCCTCCCTGTCGCTGCTGCTGACACAGGCCGTGTTCTTCGCTCTGGGGGCGCTGTACGCAGTTGCCGGCCGGAGGGTGCGCTCGGTTTCCGGCATCGCCGTCGGCTTCGGCTTTTCCGGATTCCTCCTCTCGGCGCTTGTCGGGATCCTGAAAGAAAACGCCGTGCGGTTCGCCGCCCCGCTGAAATACTTCGATCCTGCGGATGTCTTCCGACTCGGCAGGTTCGATGCGCCGTATGCGCGGACGGGCGCGGCGGTAATCGCGGCCTGTCTGTTGGTCTCCTTCGTGTTATTTTGTCAAAAAGACACCCATGCGGCATAGGAGGGATACGATGAATATTTTGCAAAGGGAACTGAGGGCGGGAGTCAGGACATTTTTCTTTTGGAGCCTCGGCCTTTTTGTTCTGATCTTTGCCGGAATGACCAAGTACACCGGCATTGCCGCGGACAGCGCATCGGTCGGCAAACTGCTTGCGCAGTTTCCCCGCGTGGTGCGCGCCGTATTTGGAATCGCCGGTGTAAATGCGGAAACCCCCGGAGGCTACTACGCAACTCTTATCTTCTATACGGTGATCTGCGCCTCCATCTACGGCGTTTCGCTGGGATCCAGTGCCGTAAACCGCGAAGCGGTGGACAAAACCTACGAATTTATATTTACGAAGCCCCGGTCAAGAGCCGCGATTCTGGCCATGAAGCTGACGGCCGGCCTGATTTTTCTGCTTCTGTTTGCCGTGCTGAACGCTCTGTTCTCCTTGGCGGCCATGGCCGTGCTGAAGCTCGGCGCCGGGATGGACCGTGCAGTCGTGCTGTTCAGCGTTTCCGTTTTTCTGGCAGGCCTTGTGTTTTTCTCCCTCTCCGCCTGTCTCTGTGCCACGGCGCGGCGGCCGGAAAAGGGCGCGCTGTATTCCAATCTCTGCCTCCTGGCAGCTTTTCTCATCGGCGTGATCTGCGATATGCTGGACTCCCCCGGCGCGCTGCGCCTTCTCTCCCCCATGAGGTATTTCCTTCCCGCCGACCTGCTGGCGGGAAGGCTGGAGCTTTTCTATCTTCTTATCGCTCTCTGCCTCTCTGCCGCGCTGTTGACGACGGCATTCCTGCAGTTTGACAAAAAAGATCTGAACGCCGTGTCTTAACGATCCGCGCCGTTCCGGCTCTCTCCCGTGCGCGTTTCCCGTATTCGGCACCCGCAGCTGGTCGCCCGGATCTCTCCGCCTCTCAGAACGCAACCGAGTGTCCCGTTTTCCCGCACCCGCCTCTCCGGCGGGTACGAAGAGCGGAAACAGCAGCGGGGAGCCTCAGGCCGGAACATCTCCGCCGCCCAGGCCGGGAAAACCGTTAGGGGCGCGGCAGCCGATCCCGTCCGACGGGAAGCGGACGGCCGGCTTTATAAAATTTTATATTTTTTGTTCAAAGCCATTGACATCTTCATTCTTCATATGTAGAATGAAGATGTCAATGGTTCTTCAAATGTAGAAAGAGGTGGAATTATGAATCAGGTTATCAGGCGCCTGCCCGACTCAGAGCTTGAAATCATGAAGATCATCTGGGAGGCGGACGAACCCGTCACTTCCGCATATGTCAGCGACAAACTGAAAAACAGGAAAAAATGGAAAATCACTTCCGTCCTGACGTTTCTCGCACGGCTGACTGAGAAGGGATTTATCACAAGCAGACGCGAAGGAAAAATCAATATCTATTCCGCAGTCGTCAACGAGCAGGAGTATCTTGAAAGCGCAGGCAAATCCTTTTTGGAGAAGCTGTACGGCAATTCCCTCACCACCTTTGTCGCGTCGCTGTACAAAAGCAATGCAATCAGTGAGGAAGATCTTGAAGAGCTTCGGCAATTTATCGACAGAGCGACGCAGGAGGATTAGCCGATGGTACAGAGTCTGTTCCGGAATACTATCAGGGTATCCCTGACCACATCCGCCGTGATTGCGGTCCTGCTGCTCCTGCTTCCCCTGATGCATAAAAACTATACCGCGAAGTGGCGCTGCGCTGTGTGGCTGGTGCTTGCGGTACGCCTGCTGATCCCATTCGCTCCGGCGCCTCAGCAGGCGCCTATCGAGATCGCCCCCGCCACGCAGAGCATCACGCTGGCAGCGCCGGTACAGACGGGCGCGCCCGCCCCACGGACCACCGGTCAAACCGCGGCGCGCCCGGCGGCGCAAACCGCGCCCGCGGCAGCCCGGGCATCCTCGTCTCCGGTACCGCATACCATGACACTGAATGAAATTCTGTCCTTGGCCTGGGCTGCCGGAATCGCTCTGTTCCTGCTCTATCATCTAATCGGTTATTTTACCTTTAAAAAATCGGTTCTGCGTTTTTCAAAGCCCGTTGAAGAGCAGCATATCGCCGAGCTCTGGAACGAAATAAAAAAGGAGGTGGGCGCCAGGCGCAGTGTCCGGCTGCTGATCTGCAAAAAAACACAGAGCCCGATGATGTCCGGATTTTTCAAGCCGCTGCTGCTGCTGCCGGATCTGGATTACAGCGACGCGGATATGAAAATCATTTTGAAGCACGAGCTGATTCACTACGCCAGAAAGGATATCTGGTATAAGCTGCTGCTGGTGTGCGCCAACGCAGTGCACTGGTTCAATCCGCTGGTCTATCTGATGACGGCCGCATCCAACCGGGAACTTGAAATGGCCTGTGACTCCGAACTGGTCAAGGACTCCGACAACGCTTTCAGAAAACAGTACAGCGAGACGATCTTATCGGCAATCCACAAGGGAAATCAACGTCAAGCCATGTTTTCCACTTATTTTTATGGAGGGAAGAATACGATGAAGGAACGGTTTACAAACATTTTTGACAGGAATCAAAAACGCAAGGGTATTTTCGCCCTGTGCGCAATTATACTGGCCATCGGGATTTCCGGGACGACGGTGGCTTACGGGATAGGCAGCGGCAGCGCCCCGAAGGCAATCGACAACGTCGCCCTTCTTGACGCCGGGAATTCCTATGACCTGATTGACGGGGAGTTCGTCGTCTCATACGGAACCGAGAGCTACGCCGTGGTGCCGCTGGCACCGGACACCGACGATCAGTCGGCATACTTTGCGGATAAAGCGATCTATCTCTCAAATGAAATCACGGCGGTCGCCTACGGCGATGATCTGTCGCCCGTGAAGGTGCTTGTCAGCAACGACAGGGGTAAGACATGGAATACTTATCCCGTCAAGAATACAAAGGCGAAAGATTATCCGCAAAAAAAGATGGGCTTCACCACCCGGAACGACGGGTGGCTGCTTCTGGCCGGAGACGCCGCATCAGGACACCAGGAGAGCCGGATTTTCCAAACATCCGACGGCGGCAAAACCTGGAGCGAAATTGGCAACACGAATCATGTATATGACCGCGCTGTAACCGGGGCCGGATTTGCCAGTGAAAGCATCGGCTTTGTGTCCTTCCGCCATGATTCGGGCGTGAATCCGGTAATGTACCGCACGCAGGACAAGGGGAATACCTGGACAAAATGCTCCCTTGAAATACCCGCCTCGTTTAAGAGCATCACAACCCGCGCCACAGCGCTGTCTCCCGTTTTCAACGGCGCGGACGGAGTCCTGCCGGTTACGCTCCGCAATGATCACTGGAAAGGCAATCCGGTGGATGTGACGGTGCGGTATAAAACTTCGGATTACGGAAAAACATGGACCTTTGACGAAAAGTACAATCTTGCGCTGATCTGGGCGGATGCCTGGTCCACAAGAGACGGCAGGGCGCGCTATGAGATTATGGACAGCAAGCTGCAGGCGGAGTTCCGCTCGCAGCAGGACTCTGCCGATCCTTACGTAATCCGCTGGTCAAGCCCGTGGGTCGTAAGCTACCATGTGGCGCTGGATGGGGATCAGGCCGTTGTCACATACTTGTATACGGACTCCACGACCGCCACCTACAAAGGGGTCGAACGCCTCTCGTTCGGAAGCGAAAACGGGCGGACGGTTGTGACAAACTGCAAGACGGAAGTCGATCTGGAGGAATATGTAGACACAGCCGGCTGGAAATCCGTCGATACGGGCCTCTGCACTTTTTCCATTCCGAATAATTGGGATGTCAAGGCTTCGGCAAGCGGAGAAGTTCACATCTCCGTCGGCGGCAGCGAAATCGGCACGCTTTCCATTTTGGATTATGATGCGTCGCAGCCCATTTCCCAGTTTGAGGGAAATCATGCGCAGATGCTGAGCACCCAGAAGCTTACAGACTGCAAATACCCGGCGACAAAGGCCGTTATCCGCCGTACCCAGCCGGCGGCGGCAAACGACGATTCCTATGTGGATGAACTGCATATTTACCTGATCCCGCAAAACAGCAAGTATGCCTATGATCTATCTCTGGACTCGGGATGGGGAAGCCCAAGAGCTTTTGCGATTGCGAAAAGCCTTACGGTCAATTCCGGCCGGGTGGAAAACCAGTCACTGGCAGACAAATGGGCCGCAGCGGTTCAAAAGCGGGATGGGAAAGCCCAATATGATTTAATGAGCGCGCAGCTCCAAAAAAAGGTACAGGACGACTATCGGGAACGCAACTGGGTAACGGGGCAGTCCAGCCCCTGGGTGGATGCCTTTACCGTGAAGGCGGGTGATAATACGGCGAAGGTTACCTACACATATATGACGTCGGAGGGGTTTGCGGGATATTATGAACAGACGCTCTCTTTTTCCAGGGAAAACGGCAAGCTGGTGATTTCCGGTATCACAGAGCCAAAACAACCGAATGAACAGAGCAATGGGCTTGTAATCAGTTACCTGGAGGATCAAAAAACATATCTCTCGGCCGCCAGTTTAAAAGACGGGACGTTTTCCGATATGACGCTTTCCATCGACGGCAGAACAAAACGCTTTTTCTGGAAAACCTCCGGAGAGCCGGCCTTCCTTCCGGAGCTCCGCTATGCGGACGTGGACGGTGACGGTCAAGACGAACTGATTGTCATACTGTGCAAAGGGGAAGGCACCGGTACGCTTGCGGAAGAAGTGCATGTCGTGAATCCCAGGGATTTTTCTGAAATTCCAGTGCAAAACCCGCTGACCGCGCTGAAGAAGCGAACCGTATCGGTTATTGATAAAAATGGCATAAAAATTACGATCGACGGGAAAAGAACCATGACATTTTCCACAAAGGAAGTTTCAAATCTGTGCGGATCCAAAGCAAACTGGTTCGGCAATCTTCAATTGGGTTCCATTGTGGATTACTCCATGGAGGGCAACCGAATCACGGCGAATGTCGGGGTACAGCTCTCGCCAAGCAGCTTTTTCGGATCCTATCGCCTGATCTATGAATATACAAATCATCAGCTCGTTGTGAGCGGCATCAGTTTCTCCGAAGGCTACGGAAAATAAACCGGAACCGACGATCTCCCAAGCGTCCGGCACGGTCGTGCCGGACGCTTGGGAAAGACTGCCGTTCCAATCTGTTAAACGAAAGACACAGGGTAGCCGCATCCGCGGTTTCCCTGTGTCTTTTGCCAGATCCTGTTTGAAAAATCGGCGTATTCGGATAATCTGACGAATTTTGCGTCGGGCAAGGCGAATTTCCGCAGGCATCATTGGTTTATCGCAAAGAAATTCAACGAAGACCGACACAAAATTCGGCGCTCAGATGAGCGCGGCGATTTTTCAAACAGGGCCTAATTTCGCCGCCGGGGATACCACGGCCGAAAGTCTCGCCAAGATATTCCGGCAAAAAGCAAGTTCATCCGGTATACGAGAAAACCATGCCGGACAGCGCAACCCCGCAAAAGCGGGGCATCAAATGTTCTTTATTTTTCTATGCCGGAAAGCAGCATCTCAAAATGCCGCAGCAGCGCATCTTTCAGAGAAAAATCCGGATGCCGGATGCACCACTCGTAGGTAAATCCCCGCAGGACGATAACAAATTGCCCGGCTATTTTCTCAGCGTCAAGTCCGGCGCGAAATTCTCCCCGCCGGATCCCCCTTTGAATCAGCTTGCTGAACACTCCGTAAATATTCCGGCTGTAGCTGAGCAGCGCCGCGGGATCGATATTCCGATCGATCTGAATCCGGTAAGCGATTTTGATTAAATTGTATCCGACTCTATCCGTAATCACATCCGCAACTTTTTCAATAAGTGAAAGAAGGATCTCCGATGTCTCCGTGCTGTCCGGAAAGGTCTTAACAAACGCCTCATAACTTAAATCCGCATGCCGCACATACTCCGAGATCAAGACGGCAGTCAGGGCATCCTTGGAGGCGAAATGCACGTAGAACCCCCCCTTGGAGATCCCCGCTTTTTCCACGATGGAATCCACGCTGACGTTTTCAAACCCATATTTTCTGAACAGCAAATCCGCACTTTCAATAATCTTTTTTTTGGTCGCGGCTCCCTGTAATTTTCTCCCGTTCATTCTTTTCTCTTCCATCCGCCGTATCCCTTCCGTCATATTGCTGTGTAATGACCGTGGTCATTATGGTTGTTCGGTGTTATTATACAGGAAAACCGCACAATACGCAATCAATATTTTAGGCCCTATGAATTTAAGAATTTGAAAAGCGGCTGGGAGGAGAGCAAGCCGGTAAGAAGAATCTTCTCCGCCCTACGTGGCGGCCGCGACAGGCGGGGAATTGCTGACAATGCACGGCGCAAAACACGCGCCCTCCTGGGTCCGGCCGTCGCAGTTCCGCCGGAACGGTTTTTTAAGCGCAGTCCGTCACATATAAAAAACCAGCCTTTCGCAAGGGAATAAACGGGAAATTCCCCGGACGAAAAATAACAGCTCCGGCTTGTCGCCGGAGCTGTTATTTTTCGTGTTTTTTCTGAGGGATCTATCCCTCGACAGGTTGAAGTAAAACCGTTTGCCGGGCGCCGCCGGCGGATGCGGCGGCGCCCGGTTCGGAGAAAAAATTCCGGGCCGCCCTGTAAAAAGGCGGCCTGCCGTTCCGCTTTTACGCCCCGATCCAAAAGCCGCCTGCGGCGGCCCGGACGGAAGGAACGGTGAGGCGGATATGCGCCGATCGGAAGCGCGATATCAGTATATCGCCTGAAAACGGCGGGGCCAGGGAGGGCCTGACTGGTACAACTTTTCATGGAAGGAAATGCAGTTCCTTCCGGCTCTTTTAGCGTCATACAGCGCCTGATCCACCGTTCTGTAAAGGTCAATCAGCAAATCGTCCGGCTGCGGCGTGCTCACCGCGACGCCCATACTGACGGATAAAAAACTACAGGGGCCGGCGGGCATGGCGGTGCTGACATTCAACTGAATGATGGAAGAAGAGAGGGAGTGCGCCGTTTCCAGCAGATCAGTTTCTTTGATATCCGGCAGAAGAATTAAAAATTCGTCCCCGCCGATCCGGCTGATCAGGTCAGTCTCCCGCATAAAACAGTTTTTCATGCTGTCTGCGACCTGCTTTAAAATGCGATCTCCCTCCAGATGCCCCAAAGTATCATTGTAATTTTTGAAAAAGTCGATGTCTGCCAGAATCACCCCTATATTTTTTTGATCGCGTTTGCAAAGGGCCCAGGCAGGCTCCGCCGCCCTTTCCAGGCCGCTGCGGTTGAGAAGCCTGGTCAAACTGTCCGTGGTCGCCGCGGTTTCCAGGCGGCTGACGCGATCGCTTTCTTCGGTCAGTGAACGAACGAGCGCTTTGACGGTCAGATTTGAGCGGAAAACCGTTCCGGCATTGATCAGGAGCAATACAAAAAACAGTTCCAGGCGTATTTGATGCAGACCAAACAATACTCCCATGACGCCGTCTGCCATAAAGAGCAGCAGCAACGAGTCCCGGAGTGAGAGCGCAAACCCCGCGCTGCATAAAAAAAGAACCGCAGAGCAAAACACGGACAGCCGAACGGGCAGCGTCCCCATCTCAACCACCGGTGAAAAAAATAATATGCCGGAAAATAGGAGTATTACAAGAACCAATCCGGCCCGCTGCCGATTGTACGATCTAAGCATGCCGTTTACCTGCCGCTTTATCCGGTTTTTATCATCCGCCATCATGAATAAACCCCAGTTCATCATTTCGTTTTTGCTGTGAAAGATCCCTCGCACAGGCAAACTGCTTTCCCCGGTATCCGTGAGTAATAAGCCCGGCAGTCCTGGACAGAAATAATTGATAAATATAGCGATATTTCAGATTAAAGACATATTTTTCTTGATTATAACATATATTATTTGACTATTTCAAGTATTATAGCGTATAATTTTGGACTATCACCTTCAAAATATCAACTATGATAGATTCGGTGGTGATCAGTATGTCCAAATATGCGCAGTTCGTTCGCGACAGAATTACACAGCTACGGTTACGGAAAGGCATCTCAGAATATCAGCTGAGCTATGATTTAGGCCACAGCAGAAGTTATATTTACAATATCACGTCCGGAAAATCGCTTCCGCCTTTATCGGAGTTCTTTGTGATCTGCGAGTACTTTGATATTTCGCCTTCAGAATTTTTTGACGATACGCTCGTTCACCCTGAGCTAATCCATAAGGCCGTAGAGGGCCTAAAAGATCTGGATGACAGCGATGTGCTGATGATCCTGAACTTTATTAACCGATTAAAGCGGGCGTAAAATAAAAAGCATCCGCTGTCCGCGCGGCTTGGAATCCGGGGAATCCAGCGGATAAAAAGAGTGCCGCCCCCATCGCCGGCTTGCCGGCCGCTCCTGCTTCCTCTCTCTTCCGGGCAGCCGTAACGGAATCACCGGCTGCTTTGGCGGCCGCATCCCCGGTATCGGGCTTCCGGCAAGCGGAGAAATTCCGCCGTTGCGCCCGGGCAACTTGAAATCGGACCATCCATGCCGTGCCGCCGGCGGGCAGTCGGGAGAGCGGTCCGTACCTTTGCCGCAGCTCGTTTTACCGCGAGAAAAAGGCCGGACGAAAAGCTGATTTCCGTCCGGCACTGCATTTTCCGCTCTCTCAGCAGAGCCGCCCGCGCAATCCCAGTACACGGCGCAGAGAACCCTGAGCCTCGCCTTGTCCTCCGGCACTTTCCAATACCAGTGCACCGTGCAGATAAAATATTTTAGTTCCCTGTCACAACTTCTCGCGATATGCTTATGGTTACAGGATTGTCAGGCCCTGTGAAGAACCGGAAAATACTGTTTCCATAAAAGTTTCGTTGACAATTTAAGATTAAAATGATATCATAACAATATCATTTTAAGGGGGTACGATTTTATGCAGGAAAAACTATTAAAAGCCCATTCCGGCATGGCGGTTCTGATTTTCAGCATTCTGCTTTACATTGCGGCGGCAGTTGCCGTCATTGCAGGCCGCGTCATGACGGCGGGAGGCAACCGCGCAGGCGTGGTGCTGCTGATTGTCGGCGTGATCTGGCTGTGCATAGGCTGGCTGCCGTGGATGGGCCTGCGGGTCATCAAGCCGCAGGAAGCGCTGGTGCTGACGCTGTTCGGGAAATATGTCGGCACGCTGAAAAGTGAAGGCTTTTACTTCGTCAACCCGTTCTGCGTAGCAGTGAATCCGGCGGCGGAAACCCGGCTGCACCAGAGCGGTGACGTGGAGGCCGCCGGCGGCATGAAGCTGCTGGCCGCCGGCAAAAATGGCCAGCCCCTGGTAGATAAAAAAATTTCACTGAAGGTCATGACGCTGAACAACAACCGTCAGAAGATCAACGACCGTCTGGGCAACCCCGTGGAAATCGGCATTGCCGTAATGTGGCGGGTGGCGGATACCGCAAAGGCGGCGTTCAACGTGGACAATTACAAAGAATATCTCTCTCTGCAGTGTGATTCCGCCGTGCGGAACATCGTACGGATTTACCCCTACGACGTGGCGCCGGATGTGGACACCACAGGCGACGGCGTGGCGGACGAGGGCAGCCTGCGGGGCAGCAGCGAGGTAGTCACGGGACGCATCCGGGAAGAAATTCAAAACAAGGTGTCGGACGCCGGGTTGGAAGTGCTGGAAGCCCGCATTACTTACCTCGCCTACGCGCCGGAAATTGCCGCCGTCATGCTGCAGCGCCAGCAGGCCAGCGCGATTATCGACGCCCGCAAAATGATCGTGGACGGCGCTGTCGGCATGGTGGAAATGGCGCTGGCAAAGCTGAAGGACGGCGGTATGGTGGAGCTGGATGAAGAGCGGAAGACCGCCATGGTTTCCAACCTCTTGGTGGTTCTGTGCGGCAACCGGGATGTCCAGCCCGTAGTGAATTCGGGCAGTCTTTATTAAGATGTCTGCCGCGAAAAAGCAGGTACCGCTGCGTCTCTCCGCCAAACTCTATGAGCAGATTGCCGCCTGGGCGGAAGATGACTTCCGCTCGGTGAACGGACAGATTGAATACCTGCTCACCGAATGCGTGAAGCAACGGAAAAAAAACGGCAAGTATGTCTCCGACACCACGGACGCAGCGCCCAAACTGGACATTTGACAAGCGCTTTTTGTAAATTATAATCACAGCCCCGGTTGTTCCGGAAAATATTCTGAATTTTTTGCAGCATCTCCCGCAGCGGGACGGTACGGATACTAGTCAGCGCTTTCAGGCGGCCGGCCTGGAGAAAACGCCAAAAAATTTCCGGGCCGATTTTCCCCGCGGAGGGCGCGCCTTCGGTCGTTGCCCGCCGAAAGACAGCGCCCCGCATTCAATACCGGGAAACGGATTTGCCGGCAATACCGACGGCAGCGGAGCACCCCTCCCTTTCCCCTGCCGGGAAACCGGGTTTTACCCGTCCGCAGGGAAATAATGAGGGGCCGCCCACCGGTCCGCCCTGCCGCCGTTTAACCAAGCGCCGGATCCGACAAGAAGGGTCCCCCGAGATACAAAAAACACCCGGGGCCCAGGGCTAGGTTTAACCCGGCACCACCGGGTCATGAAGGGCGCTATACCCCCCCCCGACAACCCGTAGGAAGAAAATAGCCAAGTTTACCGCTGCAGCACCTGTTCAGGAAGGGCGATATCCCGCCCCCGGACAAGCTGAATGAAGATCTTCGCCAAACGGGGATCAAACTGTGTGGAGGCGTTGGCCCCGATCTGCTCCAGTGCGTACTCCACCGACATTCCCCTGCGGTAAGGGCGGTCGGTGGTCATGGCGTCGAAGCAGTCCGCCACGGCGAGGCAGCAGGCAGTAATGGGAATCTCCTCCCCCGCAATGCCCCTGGGATAGCCCTTTCCGTCCCAGCGCTCGTGATGACTCAAAATGGCAGGAATCAGATAATCCATATCCGGCAGATGGCGGATCATCTCAATCGAGTTGTTGACATGGCCGCGCATAATGGCAAACTCCTGCTCCGTCAGTTGGCCGCTCTTATTCAGAATGTCCTCCGGAATACTGATTTTTCCCACGTCGTGCAGCAGGCCGGCGGAGTAAATCGTCTGTACCTGATCGTCGTTCAGTCCGGCAGCCACAGCAAGACTGGCGGCATAGCGGGCCACATTCTTGCTGTGGGCATATGTATAGTGATCCTTTGCGTCGATGGCGGCGGTCAGCGCGGAAATCGCCGCCACGGTGCTTTGCCGCTCGTCCGTCTCGGCGGAAACACGGCTGATAATCGCGTCCGTACGCTCCGCAATCTGCTGGGGCAGCACGGCGGTTATGCCCTGAAATACGGCGATGCAGTTTTTACCGCCCCGCTTGGCGTTATACGCCGCCAAATCCGCATTATCCAGCAGCTCCTTCGCAGACGACGCCGCGCACGGCGCGGAGCAGATGCCGATGCTGACGGAAAGCTGCTTGAGTGCGCGGCGCTCCGGCGTCTGGTTGATCTCCTTCACCTTGCGCTGAATTTCCCCAGCCAGCGTATTGGCGCGGCGGGTATCCTGATGGGGCAGCAGCACGGCAAATACCTTGCCGCTGGTGCGGAACACCGTGCCAATTCCCTGCGCGCAGCCCATCATCTCCCCGCTGACGCGCCGCAGGGCCTCGTCCCCCTCCTTGACGCCATACAGCCGGTTATACAGTTTAAAATCATCCACATCCGCCAGCACCAGGGAAATGCAGTCGTCCCGGCAGTCCCGGAACTGCTGCTCCTCCTGTTCCATAAAACTGCGGTAGTTGTACGCCCCCGTCAGCGGGTCAACGCGCGCTTCCCGGAACATCTTTTCATACAAGCTGGCATTTTTCATGCTGATCGCCGCCACGGCAGTGATCGTCTCCAGATATTCCGTCTCGGAGCAGCGAAATTTCTTGCCGTTTTTACGGGCGGGCAGCAACAGCAGCCCCGTAACCTCGCCGCCGTTCCGCAAGGCGGCAATACACTCAATGTCCATCTGCCGCAGCAGCGCTTTCTCCGATTCCCATACGGACAGATAATAGGGAGTGGCGGAAAATTCGCTGACAATCAGATACGGCGACTCATTCCGCAGCCACATAACCAGCGGGCTGTCGGCGGAAAAGCCAAAGGCCGTGGATTCCAAAGGGCTGGAACAGTAGCGCGCGGAATAGCGATCCTCCTCCCGCAGACAGATATAAACCCGATCCACCGGAATCTCGTTTAGAACGGCGGCGGAGAGCTTCTCCATGATCTCACTGGTACTTAGGGTCTGCGCCGCCTCGGCGGTAAACTTCCGCAGCTGATGGCTCTCCTGTCCCTGATGCGGGATCAGGTTGCCCAATACGCGGTTTGCCACCGCATAGCCCTGCAGCAGCAGTCCCAGAAACAGGACAATCAAAATGGCCGCCGCGGTTGCCATCGATATTCTCATACTTTTGACCAGCAGATTGGCCAGCGGCTCCAGAAGGTAGGCCGTGCCAAACGCACACAGCACCGCCGTCGCCAGCAGCAGGAGAAAACGAGATGCCACCAGTGTCAGCTGAAACATCCGCCGCCTGTGCATCCCTACCATCAGCAGCACGGTAAACAGCACGCCGCCAAGTGCATCGGTGGGAAACACGTTTCCGGGAATCGCCACTTGAAAAACGTTGCCCAGCACCAGCATACTGACACCGGACATGACCGCCACCAAGCCCGGCGTGTGGATGCCGCGCTCTTTGACAATCCGATGCATGTCATAGAAAAAGTAGATGGTAAACGCCACAAAAAACGCCGTGGGAATCACCACGCGCCAGTTTACATTATACAGGAACACCGTGCCTTTCGCGGTGTTCTTCACCTCCGGCGGCGTCAGAAAAATACCGAACGCCGAGAAAACGATCAGCACTGCGTTTAAAACCGTCCATACCAGCCATGCAACCGGTTCTTTCCGGTGGAAAAAACGCAGGAAGAAAAGATAGAAAAGCCACTCCATGGCAAACAGCGCCAGCAAAGAGACATAGTACCAGAAGGAGACGGACGGCGCCAGCCGCAGCCGCATCAGCACGGAACCGCCCAGCCACGCCACGCCGTCCGCCAGCAGCAGCATAAACGATCGAATCTCCGGCGTTTTTTTCAGCGTATGGAATGCGGCCAAAAGAAGGCCAAAGCAGCACAGTGCCGTCAAATTTACATACAAGAACGGAACGCCGTTCATAGCCGCGCCTCCTCCGTCTCGGAAGTCCTTCGGTCTTTCAGCATGCCGGAAATATCCAGCGCGCTGGGGTTCATATGGGGAAGTTTCCGTCCGATGCGCTGCTGGTAGGCATCAATCGTGCCGTAACGCAGGATGGTGATCTGCAGCGGTTCGATATTCAGCAGCTTTTTCAAATCGCTGTAATCACTGTCGAAATACTTGAAATAAACCGCGAGATGTTCTTGAAGCGCCCGCTTTGCCGTCACGCCGCGCACCTGCGCCGTCGGCAGCATTTCCATGTACATATGCAGAAACGGGTTGTTCCGATGGTCAAATTCCTTCTTCATCAGCCAGTCGCCCAGGCCGAGGCCCGACATCCGGATGACTTCCTCTACACCGGAGCAGGTGATGCGGGTAAACCCCGCGATGTCAATGACCTCCGGCACCCGGTCCAGATAGCGGAACCGGGGCAGCGCGCCGTTCCCGGCGCTGACGCAGTGATAGAGATCGCCCACGCGGTAGCGCATAAACGCGCCGCCGTGGAAATTGCTCAGCACGATTTCATAGGTCTCCCCCGCGCGCACCTCGTCAATGAGGCAGGTGCGCGGGCGGTAGGAGGAATCCTCCTGTTCCCGGCGCAGCTCTTCCCGGGGAATAAACTCGTAGAAGCAAGAATCCGGGAACAGCAGCATCCCGTTGTGTTCCCACGTTTCCGAGCCAATGCAGGTATACTCCGTTCCCGCCGCCGTTTCCGTGGGCGTGACACCCCACGCTTTCTCCAGCCGCTCCCTGTAGCAGCGGGAATCCGTTCCGGCAATGAACAATCCCTTCAGGTGAAAAATATTTTTGGGCAGAATGGGATTGCCGGTCTTGTGGCTGGTATATTTCGCCTTCAGAAATCGGGCCGCGTATTTCATGGAAACATCCGTTTTCCCCCTGTGGCTGCTTCCGCCGGAGAGCCTGCCAAAGCTCTCCGTGACATAATTAGCCACGGACCCAATGCTGAAAAAGTAGTCGATACCGCCCCGCATGCCCATGGCAAAGCCCTTTTTAATGCGCTGCCCGAAACTCAAACCGTCGTCGGCGTTGGCGTCCGGCAGCCATTTGAGATGAATCTCCTCCTCCAGCACGGAGGGCAGCAATCCAGTGGCATAGGGCAGCGGCGCACCGCCGTACAGCACCCGGTCGCCGGGGCAGAAACGGGCGGAGCCCTTGGGATCGGAAGTCGCCATCAGCACGGTGGCAACCAGGTTGCGGCGGTATGTATCCAGCATGGGACGGGTGTAAGGCGCCAGCTTGATTGGGCGCAGGCCGCCCTCCCATGTGGTTTGGATCCAGACCACCGGCTCGCCGCAGAGCATGTCCCCCCGCCGCGCCAGAAGAATCTCCGCATAATCCGCGTATGTGGTCAGGGGCAGCATGGCGCGCAGTTCGTCAATGGAGGCGGGCGATCGTCCGCCCAGAAGGCGCTGCCCCAGCGGACAGGCCGCCCACGCCCGGATCTGCTCCTCCATCAACCGGCGCTGAATATACATATAGCTGTCAATCCCGAGATCCATAAAGCCGCAGTAGGCTTGCCGGAGCTGCATTCGATCCGTCCGTTTTGCCTCGTCCTCGTATCGCATGAATCCGCCCCTCTTCCTGTCCTGACGTCCGGCTTACTCTTCTCCCCGAAAGCAGGCCCGGATGCTCCTGCCGTTGGGAATCAGAAACGGTGTGACACGCCGGTATTCGCAATACCCTGCAAGGACTGTCGAAAACACCCTCCGATCTTCAAATACCACCAGCGCCACGTTCAGCGCGGTGAACAGCGCGTTTGCCTCCGGCGAAACCCCCGCCGCGGGGAAAAGGCACGCCAGCATCCCCGTCAGCCACAGCACGCCCGGATGACGGCACAGGGCATAAACCCCAGCGGTACAGGCCGGGCGCTTTTGTCCCGGCTCCGTATAGGACGCGGCCGCCGGCAATGCAAAAAACAACGAATAAATCAGCAGCCACGCAAAAAGTGCCGCTCCGGCAAATGCCAGTACCCGAAAAATCCCCGACGCCGCCGCCCGCCGCGTCAGACAGAGCGACACGATGTTTCCCGCCAAAAGCACGCCGCCCGCCGGAAAGCACCAGCGCAGAGGCGCCCTCCCGCCGCGCCAGTCGTTCCAGTCCGACAGAAAAAAGAGGACAAACGCCGCGCAGCCCGGTAAAAATTTTAACATCAAAATTCCCCCTTAAGAATCTGTCCATCCCAAAGGGACTGTCCGAGTCTGCCGGCGGCCCCGCAGGGGCACGGAAGCAGGAAAAAGATCTGCCAAAATTCCGGAAAGGGCATCTCGCGCACAGGCCGGAAGATTTTTATGAGAGCCGCGTACGGCGCGGTTTAAAAAACACGCAGAGCTCCGCCGAAAACGCTTTCCGGTGGAAACATTCAAAACCAGAATTGCGAAAGGTGGTAGATTCTTTTATTATAAATGGTTTTATGTTAATCTTCAACAGGAAATTCCATATATTTGAAGAATTTTTACGCAGAATTCTTACAAAAGCCCGCCGTTCTTATCACTGAACGGCGGGCCTTGCTCAGGGGTCTGTTTTTTCGCGGCGCAAGAATTCCCAGACGGCGTGTGCAACATTCTGCGGAACGACGGCGGCGAGAGCGTCCTCATCCGCCTCCCGGATAGCCTTGATCGTACCGAAGTGTTCCCGCAGCGCCTCCCGGCGCTTGGATCCGACGCCGGGAATCTCATCCAGCACGGAGCGCATTCCGCTTTTCTCATGCTTTGCGTGATGGTATGCCACGGCAAAACGATGGGTTTCCTCCTGAATCCGGCCGATCAGGGAAAATACCGCGGGGTTGGCCGCAATGCCGATCTCGCGGCCCTCCGGCGTCACCAGCGCGCGGGTCCGGTGGCGGCTGTCCTTGACCATGCCGAAAACCGGCACGGCAACGCCAAATTCCCGTGTCACCCGCAGCACCGCGTTGGCGTGGGTCACGCCGCCGTCAATAAGAAACGCGTCCGGCAGAGGCAGAAACTTCTCATCCCCGTCCGCCGCCCGCTGTAATCTGCGGCGCAGAACCTCCTGCATGGAGGCATAATCATCCGGATGGCCGTTCAGCCCCTGAATCTGAAAACGGCGGTAAGCGGATTTCTGCGGCTTTGTCCCGGCGTAAACCACCATGGATGCCACAATGTCCGACGCGCCGGTGTTGGAAATATCAAAGGATTCCAGCCGTCTGGGCGGCCGCGGCAGCCCGGTCATCCGCGCCAGCAGCTCCAGCGTTCGCTCGTCTCGCTCGGCGGCGGTGGCGGCGCGCTCCGCCTCCTCCCGCGCGTTGCGTTCCGCCATGGTAAGCAGCTCCGCCTTCTCTCCCCGCTGGGGAACATGCACCCAAACCCGGTGCCCGGCACGGCGGGTCAAAACCTCGGAGAGTTCCTCACAGTCGCCGGAATCCCGCGGCAGCAAAATCTCGTGGGGCAGCATTGCCCGCGGCAGATAATACTGCGCCGTGACGGCGGCAAGCATCTCCTCCGGCGTCTCGTCGCAGGAGGCGTGAAACAGCTTCGTCTCCCGTCCGGTAAGCTGGCCGTCCTCCACATGCAAAAC
This sequence comes from Dysosmobacter sp., assembly GCA_041859815.1. Lineage (GTDB taxonomy): Bacteria > Bacillota > Clostridia > Oscillospirales > Oscillospiraceae > Oscillibacter. The sequence goes on from JBFLFX010000014.1 coordinate 19,646, forward strand.
GGCACTGCAGCATTTGCCGCCGCTGTATAACCCCCATACATCGGTATCCGCGCAGATGCCGGCAATCACCGTCTGCCGCTTGGAGAGTGCGCCGATAGCGGTAATGCGGTCCCGGATCCGGGCGGCATGCTCAAAGCGCAGCGCCGCCGCCTCCCGTTCCATCTCCTCCGTCATCTCGCGGATCAGCTGCTTTCCTCTGCCCTCCAGCAGCAGCACCGCCTGCTCTATCCGCAGCCGGTATTCCTCCGCCGTCATCTCAGGGCGGCAGAAGCCGTCGCACCGGCCCATGTGAAAATTCAGGCAGGGACGATCCCTGCCGATGTCCCGGGGAAATTGGCGGGAACAGGTTGGCAGACGCAGCGCAGCGCACACCGCATCCAGCGCGGCGCGGGTTTCCGACCGGCCGCCGAAAGGGCCGAAATACCGGGCGGAGTCGCCGGCCATTTTGCCCACAATGCTAAAGCGGGGATACTCCTCGTCGGAGAGCCGCACAAAGGGATAGCCCTTGTCGTCTTTGAGCAGAATGTTGTAGTGGGGCATGTGCTGCTTAATCAGGGCATTTTCCAGAATCAGCGCCTCAAACTCGCTGGAAACAAAAATCGTATCGAAGTGATCTACCTGAGACACCATGGCGCGGGTCTTGGCATTATGGGCAGAGCTGTCCTGAAAATACTGGCTGACCCGGTTCTTCAGCTTTTTCGCCTTGCCGACGTAAATGACCTTTCCGGTTTTGTCCATCATCAGATAAACGCCCGGCGCCAGCGGCAGATGATTGGCCTTTTCCCGCAGTTCCTCCCGCGTCATTCGGCTCTCTCCTTCCGTATGTGAAAAGGGCGGCTCCGCGCAATGCAGAGCCGCCGTGCAAGCTTTCGAAGTTATTCGCCGAAATTGTTCTCCACCAGCTGCGCCAGAGCGGCAACAGCTTCCTTCTCATCGGATCCGTCGGCGATCAGAGTAATGGTGGTACCTTTTACGATACCCAAGGACAGAACGCCCAGAAGACTCTTGGCGTTGACACGGCGATCTTCCTTTTCCACCCAGATGCCGCTTTTAAACTCATTGGCCTTCTGAATAAAGAACGTGGCGGGACGGGCGTGTAAACCGACCTCGTTATGAACGGTGATCTCCTGTGTATACATATCCAGCTCTCCTTTTCCTTATGCGTATTAAACCGCGCAAAAGATGTTTCTCCTTTGTTTATCATAACTACTTTTCGCCAAACAGTCAACATCGTTTTCCACAAACATTTGTAGAAAATGCCCGTGTATTCACAACGGAGCGACAAATTCACTCAGAAAAGTTGCCGCGCTCGTCTCCGGGCGCGGCAATCCGCAATCAATAATTGACAGACTTCATCTCAAAATAGCTCTGAGGATGATGGCACACGGGGCAGACGGCGGGGGCATTCACCGCAATCTCCACATGGCCGCAGTTGCGGCAGAACCACATGACCTTTTCGCCTTTTTTGAAAACCGTCCCTTTTTTCAGATTATCCAGCAGCTTCAAATAGCGCTCCTCATGGCCATTCTCGATTTTGGCCACACCCTCAAACTGAGCGGCAAGCTCCAGAAATCCCTCCTGCTCGGCGGTTTTGGCCATTTCCGGATACATATTCGTCCATTCGTCATGCTCGCCGGCAGCGGCGGCCTTCAGATTCTCCTCGGTGGAACCGATGCCGTCCAGCGCTTTGAACCACAGCTTGGCGTGTTCTTTCTCGTTGTTGGCAGTTTCCTCAAAAATGGCCGCAATCTGCTCGTAGCCGTCCTTTTTCGCCCGACTGGCAAAATAAGTGTATTTATTGCGTGCCTGAGACTCGCCCGCAAATGCCTTCCAGAGATTGGCCTCTGTCTTTGTTCCCTTCAGTTCCATAGTAAAACGCCTCTTTCTTTTTTACTGCATGCCGCCGCCCGGGGCGGCCACGGATCCGGTACCGCAGGTCGGATCCCGAGTAAAACCGGTTACTCTATTTATAAAGGATTTTCCATCGTTTTGCAAGAGCTGCAAGATTAAAATTACAAATTTTTCTCTGGCGTATTTTTCCGGTCTCTCCGGGCATACTGAATGCCGGGTATCGTGAATGAGAAATTCTTCCGGAAGGAGATCGAACGTCATGATGAAAAGGGCAATCGCGCTGCTGCTGGCGGCCATGCTGACAATATTCAGCCTGACCGCCTGCGGCATCAGCAAAACCAACGGCAGCAGCACCAATAACGGCAGCAGCACGACCACCGCCAACGGCAGTGCGGAAAACGACAGCACCGTCAATTCCAGCACCTCCGCCCAGCGCGCCAAGCGCGATAAGGATGCGGAAGGCTCCGCGGAGGAATCTGCCGTGTCGTCGGACGCCGCCAGCTCCGAAGCGGCGGCGGGCAATTCGTCCGCAAAAAAGGGGTGGGTTTATTTTTTGTCCCGCCCCCGCTTCCCCTCTGATCCCCGCCGGAGAGAGGGGCTGCCGGGCCAAAGCGCGGGCAGTCAATCTCCCCCCTGCCGGCGCCTCATGAGGCCGGACGGCAGGACGGGAAAGAGCCGCAATCCGGCTGCAAAGAATTACAATTCCGTATCATCGGTTGCCTTTTTGCGTCGAAAATGGTAAGCTGTCGTCAAGTCGGCGGCAGCGTCCGCCGATGGAAACGGAGGTTTAAATGGAAACAAAGACAAAACGCAGTACGCTGAAATACATCTTTTTAGGACTTCTGCTCTGCGCCGCAGTGGGCGCAGGCTGTTACGTCCTGGGCCGCGCCGGGGCGAAGGAACCCGCAAAATTTTCCGCCGTGACGGTGGAAAACCGGCTGGAAGGCGTCAGCGAGCTGGCCAGCGTATCTTATTCCTACACCAACATGGCGCGATTTGAAAACAGCGAGGAATTTTACGGCGTGAAGCTGCCGTTCACCACCAAGCGCTTCATCCTGACCTACGACGGCGTGATTAAGGCGGGCGTCAATCTGAAAGACGCCACCGTGAAAGTGCGCGGCAAAACCGTGACGTTGTCGCTGCCGGAATCCAAAATTCTCTCCCACGAAATTGAGGAGGACAGCGTAAAAATTTTCGATGAAAAAACCAGCGTGTTCAACCCCTTTACCGTGGAGGACTTCGCCGCTTTCCAGTCCGCCCAGAAAACCGTGATGGAGCAGAAGGCGCAGGCGCGCGGCCTGCTGACACAGGCCGAAAAAAAAGCCGCCGACAGCGTGCGGCTTCTGCTGAAACCCGCGCTGCCGGACGGCTGGACGCTGAAAGTCGTCTCCTTCAAATCATGAGTTCCGCCAGGTGGGGACCACAATTTCCGGCAGGGACGCCTCCACGGTGAAATCCGGACCCGGCAATGTTTTCACGCTGCCGGAGCAAAACAGTTCCAAAAAAAGCTCCACACCGTTCAAATCGGCAATTCCATAGGGCGCATGGCGGTAATGCATCGGAACGGCACAGCGGGGGTGGATCTGGTGAATGACCTGCTTGGCCTGCCGCGCATCGATGGTATAAATACCGCCCACAGGAATCAACAGCACATCCACCCGCCCGATGGCGGCGATCTGCGCGGCATTGAGCAGGTGTCCCAGATCGCCCAGATGACAGACGGAAACGCCCTTCGCCGTAAAAACGCGGATAGTATTTCCTCCCCGCTTTTTTCCCCCCGCATCGTCATGAAACGACTGGATTTCCCGAACGGTAAAGGGATTTTTCACGCCGGGCAGCAGCGTCACGCCCTCCCGGAAACTGTGATCATAGTGATCATGGCTGCAATAAACCGCATGGGCAGAAATCTTCAGCGGCGGGTAGCCGTCCACATTCGTATAGGGATCGAGGGCAATGCGGTATCCATCCTCCTCCAGCAAAAAGCAGGAATGTCCCAGCCAGGTAATTTTCATTGAAATCACACTCCTAATTTAGATTTGGATGCGTCAATTATAACATAAACCGCGAGGGCTGAACACCCTCGCGGTTTATATTTTGTTCCGTTGGGGCAGCCGTCTTTCCGCAAAAAGAAAGAAACCGCCCGTATGAATGATCCCGGCGTTAATCGCCCATCGGCGCGCCGCACTGAGGACAAAATTTACTGTCGGATTCCGCGCCGCAGATGGGGCATTTTTTCATTGTGGAAACCGGAGCGGCCTCCTCGGCCTCATCCTTTTTCGGCTTGCTGGTTTCCATCTCGGCAATTTTCTGCTTGGAAGCAGCCACGGCGTCCACCAGATTTTTAATTGCCTCGGGGGTCTCTCCCTGATACTCCGTCACGAACCATTCCCCGATCGTGCGGTAGTTCTTATCAATTTCCCGCTCTTCGCCGGCAATCGCAACATTAATTTTTGCCAATTCCGCCGCGTACTTCGCCTTCTCACTGGCCACACTGGCGACATCTCTTGCCTTTTTGCTCAGATCATCAAAAAAAGCCATAGTGAAAACTCCTTTCGATTCCGCGCCCGCAGGCGCCGGCTTTTGATTTAGGTGGGTTCAGTATAACCCGGTTTTCTGGAAAACGCAACCGGTTTTCCAAATGTTCACACATCGTTTTCAATCGTCATGCTCGATCCAGCCGGAAGCGCGGGCCACCGCCCGCTTCCAGTTGCGGTATTCCTCCGCGCACTGCCCGGCGGGCCGGGCGGGATGAAATACATGCTGGCTGCGCCGCAGGGCGGACAGTTCCGCCTGATCGCGCCACACGCCAGCGGCCAGCCCCGCCAGCGCCGCGGCTCCAAAAGCCGTCGTCTCCACCTGGGCGGGGCGATCCACATCCAGCCGCAGCAAATCCGCCTGCGTCTGCAGCAGGATGTCGCTGACGGATGCGCCGCCGTCCACCCGCAGCGTGGTGATGGGCCGGGCGGCGTCCGCCCGCATGGCATTCATCAGATCCGTCACCTGATAGGCAATGGAATCCAGCACCGCGCGGGCAATGTGGGCACGGTTGGTTCCCCGGGTCATGCCCAGCAGAGCCCCCCGGGCATACATGTCCCAGTACGGCGCGCCCAGCCCCGTAAATGCAGGCACCAGATAGACGCCGCCGCTGTCCGGCACGCTCTCGGCAAGACGATCGCACTCCGGCGCGGAGCCGATGAGCTTCAGCTCGTCCCGCAGCCACTGAATGGCGCTGCCCGCGTGAAACACGCTGCCCTCCAGCGCATAGGTCACCCGTCCGCCCAGGTTCCACGCGACGGAGGTCACCAGCCCCGCCCGGGAGCGCACCGGCTTGCCGCCCAAATTCATTAGAGTAAAGCAGCCCGTGCCGTAAGTGTTTTTTGCCTGCCCCGGCGCAAAACACGCCTGTCCGAACAGCGCCGCGGGCTGATCGCCCGCGCTGCCGCAGATGGGAATGCCCGCCAAATCCTCCAGCCCCGACAAATCCGCCGCGATGCGCCCCAGCTCTCCGCTGGATTCCACCGGACGGGGCAGCAGCGACGGGGGAACGTCCAGAAGTTTACATAATTCATCGTCCCACGTCAGGGTGTGAATATTGAAGAGCATGGTGCGGGAAGCATTGGAACAGTCCGTCACATGGGCGCGGCCGCGGGTGAGGTTCCAGATAAGCCATGAGTCCACCGTACCGGCGCACAGTTCCCCGTTCTCCGCCCGCCGGCGGACGCCGGAAACATTGTCCAGAATCCACTTGACTTTTGTACCGGAGAAATACGCGTCGATCAGCAGGCCGGTTTTCTCCGTGACCATCTCCCCCGCACCGTCTGCCTTCAGCCTGTCGCAGATGTCCGCCGTGCGGCGGCACTGCCAGACGATGGCGTTGTATACCGGCTCGCCGGTCTTGCGGTCCCAGAGGATCGTCGTCTCCCGCTGGTTGGTCACGCCCACGGCGGCAATCGCCTTGGGATCGATGTGGGCGGAATTCACCGCCTCCGCCAGCGCCCGTTTCTCCGCCGCCAAAATTTCCATGGGGTCGTGCTCCACCCAGCCTGGATGCGGATAAATCTGATGCACGGGATACTGTGCCCGCGCCACAATTTCGCCCGCCTGATTAAACAGAATCGCCCGGGAGCTGGTTGTCCCCTGATCCAGCGCCGCCACATAGGTCTCCATCGAATTCCT
>JBFLFX010000015.1:0-25366 GCA_041859815.1 Dysosmobacter sp.
GTGGACGCCGTCTCCGCGCTTCTTATGGAAAAGGAAACCGGCGTTATACTCTATGAAAAAAACTCGCACCAAAAGCTGGAACCCGCCAGCGTCACCAAGGTCATGACCCTTTTGCTGGTCATGGAGGCCATTTCCTCCGGATCGCTTCACGAAACCGACATGATCACCGCCAGCGCCCACGCCTGTTCCATGGGCGGCAGCCAGATTTGGCTGAAAGAGGGAGAGCAGATGAGCGTGAGCGACATGCTCAAAGCCGTCTGCGTGGTGTCGGCCAACGACTGCGCCGTAGCGCTGGCGGAGCAGGTCGCCGGCAGTGAGGACGCCTTCGTGGAAAGAATGAACCGGCGCGCAAAGCAGCTGGGGATGCATGACACCTGCTTCAAAAACGCCACCGGGCTTCCGGCGGCGGGACACGTCACGTCCGCCTATGACATCGCCCTGATGTCCCGGGAGCTGATTCTGCATCATCCGCAGATCCGCAAATACACCACCATCTGGATGGACACTCTGCGCAACGGGAAATCCGGCTTGGTCAATACCAACAAGCTGATTCGTTTTTATCCCGGTGCCACAGGCCTGAAAACCGGCTCCACCGATTCCGCCCTCTACTGCCTCTCCGGCACCGCCGAGCGGGACGGCATGGAACTCATCGCCGCCATTATGAAGGCGCCCACCTCGCCCCAGCGGTTTGAGAGCGCCAAAACGCTGCTGAGCTACGGCTTTTCCACCTATGCGCTCAAGCACGTCGGCGCCGGCAGGGCACTGCCGCCGGTTCCCGTGGAGCTGGGGGCGCAGGCCACCGTGCAGCCCGTGCTGCAGCAGACGGCGCTGCTGGTAAAAAAAGAGCAGGCCGCCAGCCTGAAAGAAACGGTCAAGCTGCAGAAAAGCCTTCGGGCGCCGGTAGTCCGCGGCACGCAGATTGGCACGTTTACCGTATCGGCGGGCAAGACCGTCGTGCGGAAAATCCCCATTCTGGCGGGTGAATCCGTCTCCCGGATTACCTGGTGGCAGATGGCGCGGCAGCTGATCCGCTCGGCGCTTCTGGCAAAGTAGTTTTGCGTTTGACTCTTGTCATGGGAACAGCCGGATGCTATAATGCAGAAAAACGATTACACGAGAGCAGGAAAGGATGAACGGCCATGTTGGATGTCCGGCTTTTTCATTTCAAAACTTTTATTCCCATGCCCTATGAAGAAGCGCTTTCTCCCCGGCTGAAGCTGGCGCAGAATCGTCTGCAGAGGGGAACCGGCGTCGGCAGCGATTTCATGGGCTGGGTGCATCTGCCCGAAGCCTTCGACCGTACGGAATATGCGCGCGTCAAGCAGGCCGCCGCAAAGATCCAAGGCACTTCCAAAGCGCTGGTGGTCATCGGCATCGGCGGATCTTATCTGGGCGCCCGGGGCGTAATCGACTGCCTCTGTTCTCCCAATTACAACCTGAGGAAAAAAGGCACCCCCAACGTCTACTTCGTGGGCAACAGCCTCTCCTCCGACAGTTTGAAGGAAGTGTTGGATCTGGTGGACGGCGGCGACTTCTCCGTCAATGTGATTTCCAAATCCGGCACCACCACGGAGCCGGCGGTGGCGTTCCGCTTTTTCCGGGAAAAGCTGGAGCAAAAATACGGACGCGATGGGGCGCGGGCGCGGATCTTCGCCACAACGGACAGGGCCAGAGGCGCATTGAAATCTCTGGCGGATGCCGAGGGCTGGGAAACTTTTGTGATCCCCGACGACGTGGGCGGACGCTACTCCGTTCTGACGCCCGTGGGGCTGCTGCCCGCAGCCGTCGCGGGAGTGGACACCGACGCCCTGCTGAACGGCGCGCGGCAGATGATGACGCTCTGCCGGACGGAGGGCTTCGCCAATCCCGCGTGGCGGTATGCCGCCGCCCGGTACCAGCTCTACCGCTCCGGCAAAACCGTGGAAATTCTGGGCTGCTACGACCCTGCGTTCCGCTTTATGGGCGAATGGTGGAAGCAGCTGTTCGGGGAGAGCGAGGGCAAAGAGGGCAAGGGGCTGTTTCCCGCCAGCGTGGAGCTGACGGCGGATCTGCACTCCATGGGTCAGTACATTCAAGAGGGGCGCCGCCTGATGCTGGAGACCGTCGTCCGGCTGGGCGCTTCCTCCTGTCAGCTGAAGGTCCCGCGCCAGGAGGCCGACGGCGACGGACTGAATTTTCTCGCGGGCAAATCCATGGACTATCTCCGCGACCGCGCCATGGAGGGGACCCTGCTGGCGCACACGGAGGGGGGCGTGCCCAACATCCTTGTGAGCGTGGATGAAAAATCCCCCGCCGCGCTGGGACAGCTGATTTATTTCTTTGAATACGCCTGCGGACTGTCCGGCATCCTGCTGGACGTAAACCCCTTCGATCAGCCGGGCGTGGAGGCCTATAAGAACAATATGTTTGCCCTGCTGGGAAAGCCCGGATACGAGGAGCAGCGGGCCGTGCTGGAGGAAAAGCTGGGGAAGTGATTTCAGCGTGTCCGGTTTCCGGGCAGGGACCGGCGGCGATTCCGGCTTCTTCTGAGAGAATTTCGATTTCCGCATTGTTTTTTTTGCGGGCTTATGATATGCTAAAAGCAGGTAATCCCCTCGCAATTCCTTGGAATTCTATGAACAGGAGTGATGTACTATGGTCAGACTGATTATGGGCGTGAAAGGCTCCGGCAAAACCAAACAGCTGATTGAGATGATTAACGACGTGGCGAAGGATGAACCCGGCAACGTGGTTTGCATTGAGGCCAATTCCGACATGATTTACGATATCCACTATCACATTCGTCTGATTGACGCGCATGAGTATAAGCTGAACAACTATGACGCGTTCCGCGGCTTTATCGCCGGCCTGTATGCGGGAAATTACGACATTTCCCATGTATTCATCGATAACCTCTGCAAAACCATCGACGTGGACATCGGCCGTGAAACCGAAGAATTTCTGAACTGGCTGGATGTGTTCGGCGAGAAGAACAATATTAAATTTACCGTTACCATCAGCGGAGATCCCTCTCTGGCCACCGAAGGCATGAAAGAATATCTCTGAACGGAACCTGTCAGTGCCGCTGCGGATTACCGCAGCGGCATTTTTTATCCGCCTGCGCACCGGCGGAAGTTTTCCCCCGGCGGCGCAGAAATTTCTTTACGTTATTCCGTAACTTTGCTATAATGGGTTGGTTATCATGAACTTTACAGGCCGCTGCGGGTTGATCGGAGCGGCCGATTCGGAAAGGGGGAGCCCGGTTATGAAATATGAGAGATGGAACATCGGCAGTCCCGCGCAGCAAACGGTAGGGCTTCTCCGCAGCGCCGGTTATCCCTATCTGCTGGCCACCGTACTTGCCGCCCGCGGCGTCTCCTCCGCCGAAGAGGCCGCCGCATTTCTGGAGCGGGAGCGGACGCTGCTGTATTCTCCGCTCCTGATGAAGGACATGGATCGGGCGGTGGCGCGGATCCGCCGCGCCATTGCGGAAGGGGAAACCGTCGCCGTTTTCGGCGATTACGATGTGGACGGCATCACCTCCACCGTTCTGATGCGGGATTATCTGAAAACCTGCGGGGTAAACTGCCTGCGCTATATTCCCCGCCGCATTGAGGACGGCTACGGCCTTTCCTGCGACGCCATCCGGAATCTGCGCCGGCAGGGGGCAACGCTGCTGGTCACCGTGGACTGCGGCATTACCGGCAACGAGGAGGTGGACTTTGCAAATTCCATCGGGATGGACGTGGTGGTGACGGATCATCACGAGTGCAAGGGCGAGCTCCCCCATGCCGCCGCGGTGGTGAACCCCCACCGCGCCGACTGTCCCTATCCGTTTAAGTGTCTGGCAGGCGTCGGGGTGGCGCTGAAACTGGTGCTGGCGCTGGGCGGGCCGGACAGGGAAGACTCTCTGTTTTCCCGCTACTGCACTCTGGCGGCCATCGGAACCGTGGCAGACGTTATGCTGATGGAGGACGAAAACCGCATCATCGTTCACTGCGGTCTGGAGGCGCTGCCGCACACCGATTTTGTCGGTATTCACGCGCTTTTAAAAGAGGCCGGGCTCGCCGGAAAACCCATCACTTCCATTCAAATCGGCTTCGTCCTCGCGCCCCGCATCAATGCGGCGGGCCGGATGGGTGCCGCCGATCTGGCGGCGGATTTGCTGGAGACAGGGGATCCCGCCCGGGCGGAGGAACTGGCCAAAAAGTTGTGTGAGCTGAACCGAAAACGGCAGACTGTGGAACAGGAGATCTGCACGGAGGCCGTCGCGCAAATCAATCGTCTGCCGGAGGAGTCCCGCTCCGCGCTGATTCTTGCAAGCGAGCACTGGCATCAGGGCGTGGTGGGTATCGTCGCCTCCCGCCTCTCCGAAAAATATTCCTGTCCCAGTTTTATGATTCATCTGACGGACGGCATCGGCAAAGGCTCCTGCCGCTCCTGGGGCGGTTTCAACCTGTTTGCCGCACTGGAAGCCTGCTCCGACCTGCTGGAGAGCTTCGGCGGCCATGAGCTTGCCGCCGGTTTTACCATCCGGAAAGAAAACATCCCGGCTTTTCGGGACAGAATGAACAGCTATGTCCGGGAGTCCTTCGGCAGTGAGCTGCCGGTCAGTTCCCTGAACGTGGATGCCGCCGTGCTTTCTCCGGCGGACGTCACCATTGAGGAAGTTGACGCGCTCTCCACGCTGGAGCCTTTCGGCGCGGGCAATCCCCGTCCCGTATTTGCTCTGCTGGGCGCCACGGTGGAATCCATTCAGCCCGTGGGGCAGGGGAAGCACCTGAAGCTGCGGCTGTCCAAGGGGATGGTTCATTTTGACGCCATCTTCTTCTCCGTCACCGCCGAAAGCTGCGGCATTCGGCTGGGGATGCGGGTGGATGCTGCATTCTATTTTCAAATCAACAGTTTCCGGGGCAGCATCACCCTTCAGATGCAGCTGGTGGACATCCGTCCCTCGCTGTCTCCCAGCCGCCATGAGGCGGAGGCCATCGGCCTCTGCCGCCGCTGCCGGGCGGGGGAAACCCTGACCGCGCAGGAAGCCGCGCGGCTTCATACCACGCGGGAACAATTCGGTGCTTACTGGACGGTTCTGCAGCGGCATCTCTGCAACGGCCATCTGGAGGGCGGGGCGCTTCCGATTCTGCGTCTGCTGGCGGATGAGGCCGGCGGGCGGGACGGTTTTCTCCGTGCCGATCTGGCGCTGTGGGTCTTTCATGAGCGCGGGCTTCTGGAGCTGACACTGCGGGACAGCCGGATTTTCCTGCGGACGGTTCCCGTGCGGGAAAAAGTCGATTTGTCCGCCTGCCCCTATCTGGCGCGGCTTTCCGCGCCGTCGGCCCGCCGAAACTGAGGTGAAAACATTGACAATACAGGAACAATTTGAAATACTGGAGGATACTGTCCGCGCCTATAACCCCGGCGCTGACTTTGAGGGAATCCGGCGCGCGTTCGCCTATGCGGAAAAGCGTCATGACGGACAAAAGCGCAAAAGCGGCGAACCCTACATTACCCACCCTCTGGCCGTAGCGCAGATCGTGGCCGAAGAGCTGAAGTTGGACTCCGAATCCATCGAGGCCGCACTGATGCACGACTGTATTGAAGATACCGCCGCCACGCACGAGGAAATTGCCAAGTTGTTCAGCCCCACGGTGGCGGATCTGGTGGACGGCGTCAGTAAGCTGACCCGGATTCAATACGCCACCAAGGAAGACGAGCAGATGGAGAACCTGCGGAAAATGCTCATCGCCATGTCCAAGGACATCCGGGTCATTCTGATCAAAATTTCCGACCGGCTGCACAACATGCGGACGATGGAGTATCAGACGCCGGAGAAACAAAAGCAGAAGTCTCTGGAAACCATGGAGATTTATGCCCCCATCGCCCATCGCCTGGGCATGCAGCGCATCAAGTGGGAACTGGAGGATCTGTCCCTGAAGTATCTCGATCCCATCGGTTATCATGAAATTGTCTCCAAGCTCAACTCCAAAAAGCAGGAATACGATCTGTTCATGCAGAAAACGCAGGAGCAAATCGACAACCGGCTGAAGGAGCTGAAAATCGATCATCTGGTTTACGGCCGGATGAAGCACCCGTATTCTATCTACCGCAAAATGTTCAATCAGAACAAGCAGCTGGACGAAATCTTCGATCTCTTCGCCTTCCGCGTCATCGTGGACACCGTGGGCGACTGTTACAACGTTCTGGGCGTGATTCACGATATTTACAAGCCCATTCTGGGGCGTTTCAAGGATTATATCGGCACGCCGAAGCCCAACGGCTATCAAAGCCTGCACACGACCGTCATGGGGCCGGACGGCATTCCCTTCGAGGTGCAGATCCGCACCCGGGAAATGCATGAGGTCGCCGAATACGGCGTCGCCGCCCATTGGAAATACAAGCAGGGCGGTGTCGGCGCGGGCACCGAGGGAAAATACGAATGGGTGCGCCGGCTGCTGGAAAACCAGGAGGGCGCGGACGCTGAGGAATATATCCGCTCGCTGAAAATCGACATGTTCGCGGACGAAGTGTTCGTGTTTACGCCCAACGGGGACGTGCAGAACCTTCCCGCCGGCGCCACGCCCATTGACTTCGCCTATGCCATCCACTCCGCCGTGGGAAACCATATGGTGGGCGCCAAGGTCAACGGGCGGATTGTCACACTGGACTCCAAACTGAAAAACGGCGATATTGTGGAGGTACTCACCTCCAAAGCGGCAAAAGGCCCCAGCCGGGACTGGATGAAAATTGCCCGTTCCAGCGAGGCACGTAGTAAAATCAGGCAGTGGTTCAAAAAAGAGAAAAAAGACGAAAATATCGCCAACGGCCGCGCGGCGTTTGAAGCTGAGCTGAAACACTGCGGGATTTCCATGCGGGATGTGCTGGACCCCGAAAACCTTCCGGAGCTTCTCAAGCGCGTGGCGTACAGTTCCCTGGATGAAATGTACGCCACCATCGGCTACGGCGGCTTTACCGCCCAGAAAGCGGTGGGGCGGATGCAGGGAGAGCTCAGCCGCATCGCCCGGCAGCATCAGCTGGACAAAACCGCGGAAGTTCCCGCGGAAGCCGCCCCGGACGGCACGGCGCTCCTGCGCCCCGCCGTTCCGCAGCGCCCCAAAAGCGAGCAGGGAATCATCGTGGAGGGGCTGGACAACTGTCTTGTCAAGTTCTCCAAGTGCTGCACCCCCGTGCCCGGAGACGAAATTATCGGCTTCATCACCCGGGGGTACGGCGTCTCCGTCCATCGCGCGGACTGTCCCAACGCCTCGCCTGAGCGCCGCAGTATTCCCGGTCAGGAGGGGCGCTGGATCAGGGTTTCCTGGGGTTCCAACACCAACGAGATGTATCACACCTCTCTGGAGCTTGTGTGCAAGGACCGGCCGAATCTGGTGCTGGACATCTCCGCCGTACTGTCCTCCACCAACACCCGGGTCTCCGCGCTGAATCTTCGCACCAGCGAAGATCAGTTTGCCATTTTTCATCTGGAAATCGACGTTCACGACAGCGTGCAGCTGAAAAACGTGATGAACAAGCTAAACCAGATTTCCGGCGTGCTGAAAATCACGCGGCCGGCCGGATAACCGGACGGAACGCGCCGCTGCGCGGTGAGATTCTGTCCGCGGGCCGGCCTTTTCTTTCCGCTGTCCCCGTTTTGCCGGGATTCTGCGCGGGAGACACGGATCCCGTTTTCGGGAGGCTTGATCGCTCGATATAAATTGTTATCTTTTATTTTCCTATTCCAATCAATCTATCACAAAGGAGACTATTATGCGGGCAGTTGTCACACGCGTCCGGCACGCTTCCGTTACCGTTGACGGTACGGTACGCGGTAAAATCGGCCGGGGCTTTTTAATTCTCCTCGGCGTCACGCAGAAGGACACCCGGGAACAGGCGCAGAAGCTGGCGGACAAGATCTGCTCTCTGCGGGTTTTTGAGGACGCCGGGGGAAAGATGAATCTGGGACTGGATGCCGTGGACGGGGAAATCCTCATCATCTCCCAGTTCACGCTTTACGGCAACTGCCGCCACGGCCGCCGGCCGGATTTTCTGGCCGCCGCACGGCCGGAACACGCCAGCCCGCTCTATGAAACGTTTGTGGCGCTGTGCCGGGAAAAGGGCTTCCACACGGAAACCGGTATTTTCGGGGCGCACATGGAAGTGGATTCCCTCAACGACGGCCCCCTGACGCTGATTCTGGATACCGATACGCTGTGAGGTGAAACACATGAAAATTATTTCTCTGCAGGTTGCCCCGATCTATACCAACTGTTACATTGTCTGCGATGAGGCGGAAAAGGTCTGTGCCGTGATCGATCCCGGCGGGGACGCCCCGCGGGTGGCGGAGGCCGTGGAGGAAACCGGCTGCGCCCTTCGCTGCATCCTGTTGACGCACGGTCATTTTGACCATACGGGCGGCGTGGCCGGCCTTGTGAAGAAATTTCCCGGCACGCCGGTTTATCTCAGCCCGCTGGACATCTATCCTCCGGAAAACCGCCCGACCCGCCATCTGTTTCCCCCTGTAGGCGTGGAAACCATCCCCTACGGCGAGGGGGACGTTATCTCCGCGGGCAATTTAAAATTTGAGGTGCTGGCAACCCCGGGCCATTCCGAGGGCGGCGTCACGCTGAAGTGCGGCGACACCCTGTTCTGCGGCGATACCCTGTTCGCCTCCTCCTGCGGCCGCACGGATCTGGAAGGCGGCGACACGGAGAAGATGATCGCTTCCCTGCGCCGCTTGGGCAGACTGGAGGGAGACTATCAGGTTTGCCCAGGCCACATGGGCGCCACCACGCTTGAAACGGAGCGCGCCTCCAATCCGTCCCTGAAAAGCGCGCTTTGGGGCTGAGTTTATGAAACTGGAGCTGATCGGTCACGGCGAGCGCTACGCAGTGGAGCAAAATCTTCTGGCGTTTTTTCCGGAGGAACGTCCGGTATATGGCGTCATTACGCCGGAGGACAGCGACTGGGCGCGCGTCACGCTGAAAGAAAACGAAACCGTCTGTACGGTCTGCACGCAGATTGCCTGCGGCGGGAAAACCGCCTCGGCCGCGCAGTCCGGTGCACTGCGCGGAACCGATTACGAGAAGGAGGGCAAACGCCGCCGGCTCATCGGGCGTTCCTTTTTTGCCGCCGCCCGGGCCGTCACCGGCAGAACGCCGGCCTGGGGATCTCTCACCGGCATCCGTCCGGCGAAAATAGCGGCAGGGCTGCTGGAAGCGGGACAGTCCCCGGAACAGGCGCGGGAAACGCTGGGGGAAACCTATTCTGTCTCACCGCCCCGGAGCCGTCTGGCGGTGGAAGCCGCGGAAGCGGGTCTTGCCGCCCGGCGGGATCTGTCGCCACGGGATGTCGCGGTCTACATCGGCATTCCGTTCTGTCCCACCCGCTGCGCCTACTGCTCTTTTGTCAGTTCTTCCGTGGAAAAGTCCCTGGCCATGGTGGAGCCGTACCTGGGCGCGCTGGAAGCCGAGGTTCGGGCAGGCGGGCGGATGCTTCGGGAGCTGGGACTCCGCGTCCGCACCTTTTATATGGGCGGCGGCACCCCCACCACGCTGTCCGCCGCGCAGATGGATCGCCTTTTGACAACTTTCAAGAAATCGTTTGATCTCTCCGCCTGCATGGAGTATACTGTCGAAGCCGGAAGGCCCGATACCATTACGCCGGAAAAGCTGGAGGTTCTGCAAAAGCACGGCGTCACCCGGCTCTCCATTAACCCGCAGACCATGGAGGACTCCGTGCTGCGCGCCATCGGCCGTCGCCACACGGCGAACGATATTCGCCGCGCCATGGCCCAGGCGCAGGACGCAGGCTTTTCCCACATCAATATGGATCTGATCGCGGGGCTGCCCGAGGACACGCCGGAGGGGTTCCGCCGCTCACTGGACGAGTGTCTGTCCTTCGGCTGCGACAATCTGACCGTCCACACGCTGAGCCTGAAAAGGGGAAGCGCCATTCTGACGCGGGGGCTGTCCATCCCCGCGGCGGACACGGTGGGGCAGATGCTGGATTATGCCGGCCCCGCCCTGCGGAATGCGGGTTACCGCCCTTACTATCTCTACCGCCAGAAATATATGTCCGGCAGCTTTGAAAATGTGGGCTGGTGCCTGCCCGGAGCGGAAAATCTCTACAACATCTATATCATGGAGGAGCTTTGCTCCATTCTGTCTCTGGGCGCCGGCGGATCCACGAAAATGGTGGATCCGGCCGGAACTCATATCGTGCGCGCCTTTAATCTGAAGTATCCCAAGGAGTATACGGAGCGCCCGGAAAAATGGAAGTCCAATCAGGCGGAATTTGCCGCGTTCTATCGGGCTTTAGGGAAAGGGCGGCGCTGACGTTTGCCTTTTTCCCGCCCGCGCTGTTATCAATAAAAGCATAAATATCAATGCTGATGACTTTGAGAGGAGTGTTTTCTGATGGATGAGAGACTGCAAGCAATTCTGGATAACGTACAGAAAACCGCGACGACTGCGACAGAGGCCGCGCAGGACATGGGCAAGCGCGCCACGCAGTGGCTTTCCACCGGCAAGCTGAATATCCGCGTGATGGATTTGAAAACCCAGGTGGACGAAAAGCTCCGCGAAGTGGGACAGATGGTCTATTCCACCCATACCGGATCCCCGACGGATTCCGAATCCCTTCTGGAAAAGCTCCGGGAAATCGACGATCTGAACGCCCGAATCCGGGATCTCAACGCCGAAATTCAGAAGGCGGCGGAGCCGGAAAGCGTCATCTGCCCGGTCTGCGGCACCCCCGCCCACAAGAGCGATAAATTCTGCCGCGGCTGCGGCGCAAAGCTGTAAGCCGATTCCGGAAGGGAGATCCTGCCTGTGAGTAATCCGTTTGCCCAATACCGTGAAAGTGCCGACGCCATTTTCGCCCGTCTGAACGGGTTTCGCCCCGAGGTCCTGCTGATTCTCGGCTCCGGTTTGGGCGAGCTGGGAAAGGAAGTAAGCTCGCCCGTCACCGTCCCCTATGCGGAAGTTCCCCACATGAAACGCTCCACCGCGCCCGACCACGCGGGACGGTTTGTGTTCGGCACGCTGTCCGGCAGGCGGGTTGCCGTCATACAGGGACGCCTGCACCGCTATGAGGGCTGGACATGGGAGGACGTCTCCTATCCCGTCCGGACGGCAAAGCTGCTGGGCGCGGAAACCCTGCTGGTCACCAACGCCGCCGGCGCGGTGAACACCGCGTTTCACGCGGGGGAACTCATGCTGATCACCGATCACATCAAGCTCTTCGGCGGCAGTCCTCTGCAGGGTGAAAATCTGGCAGAATTCGGCCCCAGATTCCCGGATATGAGTCATATCTATACGCCGGCGCTGCAGGAAGCCGCCCGCGCCGCCGCGGCTGAACTGAACATCCCCCTGCGGGAGGGCGTCTATATGTATTTCCCCGGCCCGCAGTACGAAACACCCGCCGAGGTCCGCGCCGCCCGGATTTTGGGTGCGGACGCGGCGGGCATGTCCACCGTGCCGGAGGCGATTACCGCCGCGCACTGCGGGATGCGCGTGGTGGGGCTGACGCTTCTGAGCAATATGGCCGCCGGCGTGCTGGACTGCCCTCTGAGCGGCGAAGAAGTCATTGCGGCCGCACAGGAGGCCGCTCCCCGTTTTTCCGCGCTGGTACGCGGCATTCTTGCAAAAATGTGATATTCCGGGCAGGCCAAGCATACTTTGATTCTGTACTCCCATCCATTACTGCCTGAATTCAGAGGTAAATTTCATGCCAAAAAAAGAAACAAAACAGACCTTTCTGGGCGGCGCCGCCGTTTTGGCTACCGCCGTTGCCGTCGTAAAGCTCATCGGCGCCATCTACAAAATTCCCCTGGGCAACATTATCGGCGCCCAGGGTAAAACCTATTTTGACGGCGCTTACCGGATTTATAACGTGCTGCTGACCATCTCCACCGCCGGCTTCCCGCTGGCCATTTCCAAGCTGACTTCGGAAGCCCACGCGCTGGGCCGTGAAAATGAAAAGCACAAGCTGTTCCGCACCTCCATCTGGCTGTTCTTTGCCATGGGTGCGGTAGGCTCCCTCCTGATGTTCTTCGGCGCGCGGCAGCTGGCCGATTTTGTCAACATCACCAAGGCATACTGGCCTATCAAGGCGCTGGCTCCGGCAGTATTCTGTGTCTGTCTGCTCGCCTGCATGCGCGGCTATACGCAGGGGCAGGGCAACATGAAGCCCACCGCTGTTTCGCAGGTTTTGGAAGCGCTGTGCAAGCTGTTTATCGGTCTGACGCTGGCCTATTATCTCTATCGCATTCTGGGAATGGGCCGTGAATTCGGCGCTGCCGGCGCGATTTTGGGCGTCACCTCCGGCACGCTGCTGTCCATGCTGTTTCTGATTTTCTATCTGATCATTCACCGGGACAAGGAGAAGTCGCTGGATGTTCCGGAGCACAGCGGCACGCTGATCCGAAAGGTGCTCTCCATCGGCATTCCCATCACGCTGAGCAATTCCGTCATGAGCATCATTACGCTGGTGGATATGAAAATCATCATCGGCCGCCTGGAGACAATCCCGTCCCTTACGAAAATGGCCGCCACGCTTTACGGCCGCTATTCCTTCGGCATGGATCTTATCAATCTGCCCGCCTCCTTCGTGTATCCCGTGACCATGAGCCTGATCCCCTTCGCGGCGGCGGCGCTGGCCCGGCACGACAATCAGCAGGCCGCCCGGACGGTAAATTCCGCTTTCCGCCTGATTGCGATTCTCGCGTTTCCCTGCGGCGTGGGGCTGTCCGTTCTGTCCACGCCCATCATGCTGACGCTGTATCCCAGCCAGCGGACGGACGCGCTGGCTGCCGGTTCCCTGATGCGGATTCTGGGGCTTGCCTGCATTGTAATCTGCGTGGTGCTGCTGTCCAACGCAGTCCTGCAAACTTACGGCCATGTTTATATTCCCGTCTGGACGATGCTGATCGGCGGCTTTGTGAAAGTGACGTCCAACTATTTTCTGGTCGGCAACGTCCGTATCAATATCCACGGCGCCCCGTATTCCACACTGTGCTGCTACTCTGCCATTGCGGCGCTGAACTTGTACTTTGTCTGGAAATATTCTCCGGAAAAGCCGCATTATCTCTCCATTTTTCTGAAGCCGGCCGTCGCCGCCGCCGTCATGGGCGGCGCGGTTTGGGCTTCCCATGGGATGCTGTCCCGCGCGTTGGCGGGGCATTCCGAGTATCTTGCCACCGCCGCCGCCACGTTTGTCAGTATTCTGATCGGCATTGCGGTGTATGTCATTCTGGTCGCCGCGCTGGGTGTTCTGCGCGCGGGCGATGTCAAAAACATGAAAAAGGGCGACGTGCTGATCCGCATGCTGCACCTGAAATAAAGCCGTCCCTCCCTCCGCGCTTCGGCGCGGAGGGAGGGATGATTGACAAGTTGCGCGCCAAATGGCGCGCAACTTGTCAAAATCCTTGGTTTTTCAAGGATTTTTTATTAAAATTTCTTGCAAAGGCGGACGACTTATGGTAGATTTTCAATGTAAGACTTCCTATGATTACAGGGACCTGCTTCACATTATGGAGCTTCTCCGATCGCCCGGCGGATGCCCGTGGGATCGAGAGCAGAATCACGCCTCGCTTCGCAGAAATTTTCTGGAAGAAACCTGCGAGGCGGTGGAGGCCATCGACCGCGAGGATCAGGCGGCGCTCTGCGAGGAGCTGGGCGACGTGCTGCTTCAGGTGGTTTTTCACGCCGAGCTGGAGCGTGAAACCGGCGGCTTCACCATGGAGGACGTGGTAGACGGCATCTGTAAGAAGCTGATCTACCGCCATCCCCATGTTTTCGGCGGCGCACAGGCGGCAAATATGAATGAAGAGCTTCCCCGCTGGGAAGCCTTAAAACGTAAGGAAAAGGGACAAGCCTCCACCGCCGACGCGGTGGAGGCGGTGGCCCGGACGCTGCCGGGGCTCTGGCGGGCGGAGAAAATGCTTCAGAAAGCTTCTCAGGCCGGATTTGACTGGGCCAGTAAAGACGGCGCTCTGAACAAGCTGGACGAGGAAACCGCCGAGCTGCGGCGCGCCGTTCTCTCCGGCGGCAAGGCCGACGCGGCTCACGGCATCCGGGAAGAGCTGGGCGACGTGCTGTTTTCCGCCGCCCGCATTGCGCAGGAATGCGGCGTGGACCCGGAGGAAGCGCTGCACGGCGCCTGTGACAAATTCTCCCGTCGTTTTCGCGCGGTGGAGTCCGCGGCGGGCGACACGCCGCTGAAAGACTGTTCCGAAAAAGAACTGATCGCGCTTTGGACGCAGGCAAAGAATCAAGAAAAGTCTTAACCGCAGGCTCTGCCTGCTTTAAGAAATCGAGGGGAAATTTAAACTAATCAAAAATAGGAGGAAACACAAATGAACAAGGCAGAACTTATCAACGCCGTTGCCGCTTCCGCAGAGGTTTCCAAAAAGGATGCAGAGGCTGTTGTGTCCGCCACTCTGGAAGCCATCACCGATGCTCTGAAAAAGGGAGATAAGGTACAGCTGGTCGGCTTTGGCTCTTTTGAGGTAAAAAAGAGAGCCGAGCGCATCGGCCGCAATCCCAAGACCAAGGAATCCATTAAGATCCCGGCATCCACGGTCCCTGTCTTCAAAGCCGGCAAAGCTCTGAAGGATGCCGTTGCAAAATAATCCGATTTTTAAAGCGGCCGGTGTGAAATTCGCACCGGCTGCTTTTCTCGGGCCGCCCGCCGGGCGGTTTTCCGAAGCTCTGTCTGGAATGCGGAAAGGAGTATTTTTATGCGACTGGACAAATATCTGAAAACCTCGCGGCTGATTAAACGCCGCACTGTCGCCAACGAGGCCTGTGACAACGGCCTTGTCATGGTAAACGGCAAACCCGCCCGCGCCTCCTATGACGTGAAGGCGGGGGACACCCTCTCTCTGCGCTTCGGTGTCCGCACCATTACGGTGGAAGTGGTTTCCGTGCAGGAAAATGTCCGGCAGGCGGAGGCCGCCGCCATGTACCGGGAGGTCTAAGTGCCGCCTCTCCCCGCATAGAATGTGGACAGGGGGAGGGACGCAGCATGAATGATTATATTGAGCATCCGGCCGCCGCGCACCGTCTGGAACTGGAGGGGCGCGAGCAGCTGTCCGTTTCCGGCGTGGAGGACGTGGAGCGTTTCGACGAAAATGAAATCGTGATGTCCACCACTGTTGGGGTTCTGATTGTCAGCGGAGAAAATCTTCACATTGGAAAGCTGTCGCTGGACGGCGGAGAACTTCATGTGGACGGGAGGATTGACTCCGTTTCCTACGAAGAGCAGACGCAGACGCAGGGCAGCCTGCTGCACCGCCTGTTCGGCTGAATATGGGAAATCACATCTCCGCTCAGCTGGCGCTGTTTGGTCAGTCCGTCCTGCTGGGGCTGGCCGCCGGCTTTTTATACGATCTGCTCCGCGCGTTCCGGCTGCGCCGGACAGAGCTTACCTGGCTGTGGGATCTGCTGTACTGCGCTCTGACGCTGACGGCGGCATTTTTATTTCTCCTCCGCTGCGGAGAGGGACAGCTGCGCCTTTATGCGCTGCTGGGAGCCGCCGGCGGCGGAGTCCTCTATTTCGGAACACTTTCGGAGTGGTTTCGCTCAATTTGGCGGTTTTGGGTGGAAAATCTGACCGTTTTTTTGTGGATATTCTTCCTTCCCGGGTTCTGGATCATAAAACTTTGCACATTTTCCTGGAAAATGTGCAAAAATCTCTTTTATTTTACGAAGAAATGTTATACAATGAGAAAAATCACAGGCGGTTTCAGCTGGCCGGCATCTCGCAAAGGAGGCGGAAAACGTGGCCAAGCGCGCAAAGAAAAAAAATAGGAAAATTGGTTCCGGTGTCCTTACGAAACTTTTAATCCTTGTTCTGACAGCGGCTTTGGGCTGGCAGTTATACGGACTCCGTGCGAAGATGAGAAGTGCAAGAGCGCAGCAGAACCGGCTTTCCGCGCAGATTGCCGCCAAGCAGGAGGAAAACGATTCTTTGAAGGACAGCATCAAAAAGGGCGGAAGCAAAGAGGAAATGGAAAAGATTGCCCGGGAGAAGCTGGGGTTGGCCTCTCCGGGAGAAAAAATCTTTTACGACACGAGCAACTGACCGGTGCCGATCGGCGGGGCTGTTGCCCCTCCACGCGTCAGCATCGGCCTTTTTTAGAGACAGAAAAATTCTGGAAGGAGAAACAGTACACCATATGGAGCCTGAGGTTGGGAATATTCTGGAAGGGAAAGTCACCACAATCACCAAATTCGGAGCATTTGTATCACTGGGAGACGGAAAGTCCGGTCTGGTACATATTTCGGAAATTGCAAACACTTTTGTCAACGACGTGCACGATTTTCTGCAGGAGGGACAGACCGTAAAGGTTCTGGTTTTGTCCACCGACAACGGAAAAATCAATCTCTCCGTCAAACGGCTGCTCCCCCGGGAAGAACGTCCCGCGCAGCCGCGGCAGTCCCGTTTTCCACAGAGGGACGGCGGCAGTGCATCTCCGCACCCCCTTGGAGGAGGGCGGCCGTTTCGTCCGGCGCAGCCCCGGAATTTTTCCCGCGGCGTGCGCCCCATGCAGCGGCCGCAGGCCTCCGGGGATCTCTCTTTTGAGGACAAACTGAAGCAGTTTATGACCGCCTCGGAGGGAAAAATGGCCGATTTAAACCGCAATATCGACGGCAAGCGCAGCGGCGGCCGCAGGAGAAAATAGCAGCTGCACCTCACGGCGCGCGGAATTCCGCGCGCCGTTTTTTTGAAAAAAACAGCGTGCGATTTTTCTTTTTCTGACAAAAGCAGTCCTCCTTCCCCAAAAGCAACCCCTTGCATTCGGCGAACCGCCGCGCTATGATAATAAAGGAAGCTTTCCAATATCCCACCCGTTTGAGTCGCCCGCGTTTTCGCGGACGGCCCTTTTTTATTTCGACGGAAAATCTGAATTTTCTGTAAAACGTCCGCTGTTCTCTTTTCAAACTCCGCATACTATGCTATATTAAACACACAGGTGGAGAAATTCTTCCATTTGCCACACGAAAGGAGCGATACCCATGAAGTGTACGTTTGCCTGTAAAAAAGTCCCTCTGAGCGATTCCATTAAAGAATATGCTGAAAAGAAAATTTCCAAACTGGATCGCTATTTTCAAGAAGAACCCACCGCGTTTGTGACCTTTGCCGTGGAAAAGAACAATCTCTGTACGGTTGAAATCACCATTCGCGGAGGCAATACACTCTTTCGCGCCCAGACGGAGGAGCCGGACGGCGATATGCGGAGCGCAGTGGACGCCGCCTACGGCTATATTGAGCGTCAGATTCTGAAAAACAAGACCCGGCTGGCACGCCGTCTCCGCAGCGACGCGTTTCCCGCTCCCGGAGCCGAGGACGGATTTGAGATTCCCGAGGAAAAGGAATTCAATATCGTCCGCACCAAGCGGTTTGCCGTGAAGCCCATGAGTCCCGAAGAAGCCATTTTGCAAATGAACCTGCTGGATCACAACTTCTTTATTTTCCGCAACGTGGACGACAATTCCCTGTCCATTGTGTATCAGCGCCGGAGAGGCGGTTACGGGTTGATTGAAACCGGAAACCAGCCGTAATTTACAGGCCGGGAGAGCATTTTGCTCTCCCGGTTTTTTGCATGGTTGTACATTCTTCCCGTTTCTGCTATACTAATTGTTATCTATTCGCCGGTTCGGCGGATTTCAGAGAGGACTTATTTTATGAAAACATTTTACCTGGTGGATGGCGACAACAATATCGGCACCGGTTTGAAGGGTGTC
This sequence comes from Dysosmobacter sp., assembly GCA_041859815.1. Taxonomy (GTDB): domain Bacteria; phylum Bacillota; class Clostridia; order Oscillospirales; family Oscillospiraceae; genus Oscillibacter. Next base: position 17,727 of record JBFLFX010000015.1, read on the forward strand.
GATCTGCTGACACCGGAGGACACCGTTCTGATCTTTCATCAGAAAGGGCTGGCGCTGACCAAACTGAAAAAGCTCTGCGAGGGCAGCCATGCCGACATCCAGTATATTGAAAGCGCCAAGAGCGGTCGGAATTCCATCGACTTCCAGATTATTACGGAACTGGGCGTTCTGGTGGGCCGCCAGGAGGCGGATTTTGCCTATGTGATCAGTCAGGACAAGGGGTATGAAGCCTCTATTTCCGCGCTTCAGGCACGTTTTTCCGATTCTTTTCAGGAGGTAGCCCTGCGCCCCTCCATTGAAGCCTGCCTGCATTTTCCCTTTTTGCTGACCGCCCGCAGCGCGCAGGAGGTCTGCGACGCGCTGGTGCAGGAATGCGGAGAGGCCCATGGGCAGCTGATTTATCATCATCTGCGGGAGCTTTTCCACGCGGCGGAGCAGGAAAAGCAGGCTGTGCCGATCCCGTCCGTACCGGCCGGGGACAGCGGTAAAAAGGATCCCGTTTTGCAGCGTCCGCATTCCGCACGCCGGCGGGGCCCCCGGCGGAAAAAAGCGACCGACAAGAAGGATGCGGAGGACTGATTTCCGCCTTGCATTCTCTAAAATTCGGGGCTTAAATTATTTCGCCGCCTTGTCATGATCTTCTTGTCTTTTTTTTCCGCTCCTGCTATGATAGGTGGGAAAAAGACAGGGAGAGTTTTCCATGGTTTTGCCGGGAAAAACTGCACACGCTATTGTCAGCCTCTCCGAAAGGAAGATCTGTGGATGAAATCTAATGAATCATGTGTTCCGTCTGAGCTCTTTCCCAGCATTGCCATCCAGTTGCGCGCCGCGCTGGGCAACATTCATTTTGCCGCGACCGCGCTGGCCCCTGCCGACGCACGCGAAAAGGATCCGTCGCTGGACGCCAAGGCCGCCTTTTTGGATCAGAGCTACTACCAGCTCCTCCGTATTGTGGACAATCTCACCGCGGCGGAGTACCTCAGCCGCAACGTCGAAATTTCCCAAGCGGATCAGGATATTGTTCCCGTAATTTCAAATGTCTGCGACCGGGCGCGTTCCCTTGCAACCCTGTTGAAACTGCGTTTCACTTTTTCCTGTCAGGAAAGTGCCCATGTCTGCTCCTTTTACCGGAATCTTCTTGAACAGCTGCTGTTTCAGCTGCTGTCCAACGCGTTCAAATTCACCCCGGAGGGCGGCAGCGTCACAGTGGACTTAAAATTTTCCGGCGGGCAGGTTCTGCTATCCGTCACCGATACCGGCTGCGGCATCAGCGAAGAGCTTCTTCCCTCCCTTTTTGACCGCTATCTGCACAGCGATCTGATGAACCCCCCTCCTCACGGGCTGGGGCTTGGCCTGCCCCTGTGCCGCAAAATTGCGGAGCAGCACGGCGGCAATATCATGGCAGAGTCCAAGGTCAACGAGGGGACCCGCATTACTCTTTCCATTCCCGATTGCCAGACTGGCCGCGCGCCGGTTTCCGACGTCCCTTTTGATTACGCCGGCGGCTTCAACCGCACGCTGCTGGCTCTGTCCGACGCGCTTCCCGTGGAGGCGTTCCGGCTGAAAGAACAGGACTGACTGTTGGGCCGCTTTCGCGGCCCAATTTTATTATAGGAGGAACAGAACCGTGACAGAAAAGGTATTTGTCGCCATGAGCGGCGGCGTGGACAGCGCGGGGGCGGCGCTGCTGCTGCAGCGGGGCGGCTATCACGTCGCCGGCGTGACGCTGCGGCTGCATCACTGCGCCGACCGTCCCGGCCTGTGCGGCGGCAGCGAGGAGCTGGACGCCGCCGCGCGGGCCGCGCGGACGCTTGGAATTCCGCACACCGTCCTGGATTTGTGCGGCCTGTTCCGCACGGCAGTTATGGATCGCTTTGTCAGCGAATATCGTGCCGGGCGCACGCCGAATCCCTGTGTGGACTGCAACCGCGAGATCAAGTTCGGCGCGCTGATGGACTGGGCCCTGGAAAACGGCGGCGATTACCTCGCCACAGGGCACTACGCCCGAGTCTCGCAGGATCCCGCCACGGGGCGGTGGCTGCTGCTGCGCGGGCGGGATCGGCACAAGGATCAAAGCTATGTTCTCTATCAGCTGACGCAGCGGCAGCTTTCGCACCTGCTTTTGCCGGTGGGGGAATACGAAAAGCCCGCCGTACGGCAGATTGCGGCGGAGCGGGGGCTTTCCAACGCCGGAAAGCCGGACAGCGAGGATATTTGCTTCGTCCCCGACGGCAATTACATGAACTTTTTGGAAACCTATGGCGGCGTGCGGCCCGCCCCCGGCGCATTTGTGGACGAGGACGGAACCGTGCTGGGGCGCCACCGCGGATTGGAGCGCTACACCATTGGCCAGCGAAAGGGCCTGGGAGTCAGCGCCGGGGTTCCCGTTTACGTGCTCCGTAAAAATCCGGCGGAAAATACCGTGGTGCTTGGGCCGGACAGCGCGCTTTTCAGCCGGGAGCTGTTCGCGGGCCGCATGAACTGGATTTCTATCCCGGAACCCGGTTCCCCCATCCGCGTCACCGCGAAAACCCGCTATTCCCAGCGGGAGGCGGCCGCAACCGTGGAACCGCTCCCGGGCGGACAGATCCGTGCCGTGTTTGACGAGCCCCAGCGCGCCATTACCGCCGGGCAGGCGGTGGTCTTGTACGACGGGGAACGCGTAATTGGCGGCGGAACCATTGAAAGCGCCGGAGGCCGCCCTTGAAATAGCTCCGGAGGGGCATTGTGCGGCAGCGCCTGAAAGCGCCGGCTTTCCCTCTTTGAAAAGTGCTAAAAAAGGCGGCTGCGGAAATGCCCCGCAGCCGCCTTTTTATCGATCACTGATTTGCCAGACATCCTGAAAAATCATATCATCCAAATCCCCGTCGTCAATTGCAGGCTTGCTCATCCTGTTTCTCCTCCTTTGAATCTATCCCGATCAGTATATGCCGCAGGGAGAAAAAGGTTGCACGCGGGCAGGCAATTTCTGCTGAAACTTCTTGCGCCGGCTGAAAATCAGTTCGATTGTCCGTGCGGATGCTCTAGCCGATTTTCCGCATTCTGTCGTCTTCGGGTTCGTCTCCGTCCATGTACAATTCTTCAGCTCGCTGCTGTGCGGCAATCAGATCTTCCCGCAGATGGAGCAGAGTGTTTTCCGCATCCGTCACAGCATTAAAAAGCAGAAGATATTCCTGGGTAATTTCATGCATATTGTGTCCTACCTTTCGCATTTAGTCCATATCTGGTTTATTTCTTGTCCACGCTGTCCATCATACACAAGTAAAAGGAGAATTGTTGTCGTTTTCCGTCGATCTGTTTACATTTTTACTCATAATCGTCTAAAATCGCTGTTTTGTGCAAAAAAAAGTGAATATTGCACTTTAAAACTGTGCATTTATATAAAGGCGCAGACGGTTGACAGGCGGAGTTTCTGGTTGTATGGTAATAAGGTAAGCAACACGCAGATTTCTGCGGATTTTGAAAGGAGATTTCCCTATGAAACAGATTCACACCGACAATGCTCCCGCGGCTATCGGCCCCTATTCTCAGGGCTACATCAGCAACGGCTTTTTCTTTACCTCCGGCCAAATCGCCCTGAACCCCAAGACCGGCGAAGTCGTGGGAACCAACATCGAGGGCCAGACCGAGCAGATTATGAAGAACCTGTCCGCCTTGCTGGAAGCAGCCGGCAGCAGCTTCTCCAAGGTTGTCAAGACTACCTGCTTCCTGTCCGACATGGGCAATTTTGCAGCTTTCAATGAAATTTACGGAAGGTATTTCACCGGCAAGCCCGCGCGTTCCTGCGTGGCCGTCAAGACTCTGCCGAAGAACCTGCTGGCCGAGGTTGAGCTGATCGCTGAAGTCTGATTCCCGCTGATCGTAAAAAAACATGGCGCTGCAAAGCTTTTGCAGCGCCATGCCTTTATTCCGCAGTGCGAAACCGGGGACGGCGGCGCCTGGCGATCCCACCGCGGTGCGGGGCAGAAGAGAAACCGGCGGGGAAAATTTCTGTTTCCCCCGCCGGTTTTTTCTCCCGCAGCGCGGAACCGTTTTTACGGAAAACCCGCAAAAGAGGCTGTCTCGTAAATTAAACGGAAATCGCCTCGGTGAGTTTCAGTCCGGGATTGTGCTTGAGCAGGAACCCCACCGACCACTCGCCGCCGAAGGCAATCAGCTTACGGCCTTTGAAGTCCTCCAGCAGCTTTGCGTCCGTGCAGAGCATCAGGTCCGCAGGATCGCCCGCGCAGGCGGCAATCCGGCGCAGATGTTCGTATGGCAGGATGGACATATTCAGTTCTACGCCGTACTCGTTCCGCATCCGGTATTCAAACACGTCGAATTGCAGCGTACCCACTACACCGACAATCACTTCCTCCAGCCCGGCCTCCGGGATTTTGAAAATCTGAATGGCGCCCTCCTGTGCGATTTGCTCCGTCCCTTTAATGAACTGCTTGCGCTTCATGGTATCCTTGGGGCTGACGCGCATAAAATGCTCCGGCTCAAAGGTGGGGATACCGGAAAAACGGAATTTCTTGCCCGGCACCGTGATGGTGTCGCCGATCGAAAAGATGCCCGGGTCAAACACGCCGATAATGTCGCCCGCGTAAGCCTCCTCAATCATCTCCCGTTCCGACGCCATCATCTGCTGGGGCTGGCGCAGGCGGATTTTCTTTCCGCTCTGTACGTGGAAAACTTCGCTGTCCCGCTCAAATTTTCCGGAACAAATCCGCATAAACGCCAGGCGATCGCGGTGCGCCTTGTTCATATTCGCCTGGATTTTAAATACAAATGCGGAAAAATCCGGGGAAAATACATCCACCACGCCCTGGTCGGACGTGCGGGGCAGCGGCGGGGTAGTCATGCGGAGAAATTCCTCCAAAAACGGCTCCACGCCGAAGTTCGTCAGCGCCGATCCGAAAAACACCGGGCTGAGGGTGCCGTTGTGTACGGCCTTCATGTCAAATTCCCGGCCGGCACCCAGCAGCTCCACGTCCTCACGCAGCGTCTTCCAGCGCTGCGCGCCCAGCAGCTCGCCCACGGACGGATCGTTCAAATCCACTTCCGTTTCCCTCGCCTTCCGCGCATGCCCTTCGCCGGTAAAGAAGAGAATCCGGTTTTTCTCCCGGTCGTAGACGCCCTGAAAGCTCTTGCCGGATCCGATCGGCCAGTTTACCGGATAGGTGTCGATGCCCAGCTCGTGCTCCACTTCTTCGCAGAGATCCAGCGGATCCCGGGACTCGCGATCCATCTTGTTGATAAAGGTAAAAATAGGGATATGCCGCATGGCACAGACCCGGAACAGCTTCCGCGTCTGTGCTTCCACGCCCTTGCCGCCGTCAATGACCATCACGGCGGAATCCGCCGCCATCAGCGTGCGGTAGGTGTCCTCCGAAAAATCCTGATGGCCCGGCGTATCCAGGATGTTGATACAAAAGCCGTCGTGCTGAAACTGCATGACGGAGGACGTGACGGAAATGCCGCGCTGCTTTTCGATCTCCATCCAGTCGGAGGTTGCCGCCTTGGCGCGTTTGCCCTTTACCTCGCCCGCCTGGGCGATGGCTCCTCCGTAGAGCAGAAATTTTTCAGTTAATGTGGTCTTACCGGCGTCCGGATGGGAAATAATTGCAAACGTACGGCGCCGGGAGATCTCTTCTTTCAAGGTGGCCATTATCTATCTCCTTCTCCTCAAAGCATCATAATCTTATTTACTCTATCACAGGCGGCGCATTTATGCAAGATTTCAGTGCTGTTTCCCCAGCTTTTTTGCAAAAAAATGGGATTTCTTAATTTTGCGCCGGACCTGCCGGCAGGCGCTTTCAAAAGGGCTGATCCCGATTTTCCGTAAACACCGGGCAGAGATTTTTCCCCGCACGGTTTACAAGTTCCCATAAACACGATATGATAGGGAAAACGAATTCTGAAGCCGGCTCCGGCACTGCCGGGGCGGCGGACTGGAGTGAGGGAAATATGAGTAAACAGCTTCTCCGTTCCATCCCCAAAGTGGACGATTTGCTGAAAAATCCGGCGCTGGCCGCCGCCTGTGAAACAGTGGCTCCCCAGACTGTGACGGACGCCGTCCGGCGGGTGCTGAAGGATCTGCGCGCCGGTGTGCTGTCCGGCAAAATTTCGGAGCTTCCGGCTGTGGAGGATCTCTGCCGGCGCATCGGCGCCATCGCCCGTCAGGAAAGCCTGCCGTCCCTGCGGGGAGTCATCAACGGCACCGGTGTGGTGCTGCACACCAATCTGGGCCGCGCCTGCCTTTCCAAACGGGCGGCAAAGGCCGTGGCGGAAGTGGCCGGTAATTATTCCACGCTGGAATACGATTTATCCACCGGGAGCCGCGGGCTGCGTTACTCCCATGTGGAGAATCTTCTGAAAAAGCTCACCGGGGCGGAGAGCGCCATGGTGGTCAATAACAATGCGGCCGCCGTGCTGCTGGTGCTGACCGCTATGGCGGCGGGCGGCGAAGTCATCACCTCCCGGGGCGAGCTGGTGGAAATCGGCGGCTCCTTTCGGATCCCCGAAATCATGGAGAGCTGCGGCTGCCGCCTGCGGGAAGTCGGCACCACCAACAAAACCCATCTGAAAGACTATGCCTCCGCCATCGGCGAGGACACCCGCGCCCTGATGAAGGTGAATACCAGCAACTTCCGGATCCTTGGCTTTACCGAATCCGTGGAGCCGGCAGAACTGGCGGTTCTGGCCCATGAGCATCATCTGCCCCTGATCCAGGATTTGGGAAGCGGCTCCCTGTGCCAGCTGGAACAATTCGGCATTCACGGCGAGCCCACCGTACAGGATTGCGTCAAGGCGGATGTGGACGTCATTACCTTTTCCGGCGACAAGCTGCTGGGCGGGCCCCAGGCGGGCATTATCATCGGCAGGAAAAAGCTGGTAGAGCTGTTTCGGAAGCATCCGTTGACCCGCGCCATGCGCGTGGATAAAATGACGCTGGCCGCGCTGGAAGCGACGCTCCGCAGCTATGTCGAGGGCACAGAGCTGGAGGAAATTCCCACGCTGGCCATGCTGAAAGCCACGCCGGAGGAGCTTCGCGCCCGGGCGGAAACCCTCTGCGGGCTGCTGACCGGCGCGGGCATTGACGCGCAAGTGCAGCCGGGGCAGGGGCAGGCGGGCGGCGGCTCCATCCCCACCCAGCTTCTGCCCACTTTCGTCACGGCCATCCGCCCGAAAGCGGGCAGCGTGGATGCGCTGGAAGCCGCCCTCCGGCTGCGGGAGCGCCCGATTATCGGCCGCATCGCCCACGATCGCTACCTGCTGGACGCCCGCACCCTGTGGGAAGAAGAGTTTGCCTGCATTGTGGAGGCACTGACGGAGACTGCGCTATGAAACATGTGATTATTGGCACCGCCGGCCATGTGGATCACGGCAAGACCCAGCTGATCCGCGCGCTGACCGGCATCAACACCGACCGGCTCTCCGAGGAACAGGAACGCGGCATTACCATTGAGCTGGGCTTTGCCCACCTGGATTTTCCGGACGGCACCCAGGCCGGCATTGTGGACGTGCCGGGCCATGAAAAATTTATCAAAAACATGCTGGCGGGCGCCGGCGGCATTGATCTCGCCATGCTGGTGGTGGCGGCGGACGAGGGCTTTATGCCCCAGACCGTGGAACATCTGGACATTCTCACGCTGCTG
>JBFLFX010000016.1:0-24919 GCA_041859815.1 Dysosmobacter sp.
GACGTCCTCCATCGTGATCCTCAATTAAATATAACGTATAATCGCTATCATAGCGGCAAATTTACGGAATGTCAAGAGAAAAGGTCAACCTATTTCGACAAAAAGTGTTGACGCTCGATGGGGGAACGTGCTATTCTGGAAAGCAACAGACGCAAATTGGCGTTCAGGCAGAAGGAAAAGAAAGACTGCGGTCTTTGGGAGAACGGATGGAGCAGGTAAAATTGCAGCGGCTGCTGGAGATTCGGCCCGGCGTGACGGCAGTGATCGGCAGCGGGGGAAAGACGACGCTGCTGCGGATGCTTGGCGGGGAATTGAGAGACGCCGGACATACGGTGATTCTCTGCACGACAACCAAAATATTCCCGTTTTCCGATCTTCCAAACGATGTATCGGGATCACTGAGTTCCGCAGCGGAACTGCTGCGCCGGAACGCGCTGATCTGCGTTGGGACACCGCTGCCGGACGTTGGAAAGCTGACCGCTTCCGGCATTCCGATTTCTGTTCTGGCACAGCTGGCGGATTACGTGCTGGTGGAGGCGGACGGATCTGCGCGGCGCCCGCTGAAAGCCCACGCTCCCCATGAACCGGCGGTGCCGGAGGAGGCAAATCAATCCGTTTGCGTAGTCGGCGTTTCGGGATTCGGCAGGCCGATTGCCGCGTCTGCACACCGCCCGGAGCTGTTTGCGGCGCTGGCGGGAAAGAAACCGGAGAATTTGGCGCTGCCGGAGGATGCGGCCAAGGTAATCAACCGGGAAAAGCTGGCGTCCCGGTGCTTTTTTAATCAGGCCGATACCCCGGAACGCTGGGAATGGGCGCGCCGTGCCGCGGTGCTGCTGAACTGTCCCGTATCGGCGGGCTCTCTTTGGAAGGAAGTGTATTTTACATGCTCGTAGTCGTTCGCGGTGCCGGAGATATTGCCTCCGGAATTGCGCTGCGTTTAAAAAGATCGCATATATTGATTGCAATGACCGAAATATCGGCACCGACGGCCATTCGCCGTGCGGTCTGTTTTTCTCAGGCGATTCCGCTGGGCAGCTATACGGTGGAGAATGTGACGGCGGTACACGCGGAAACGTCTGCGGAAGCGCTGGAAATTCTTCGGCAGGGGCGGATTCCCGTGCTGGTTGATCCGGACGGGACCGTTTATCCGGAACTGCGCCCCGATGTGGTGGTGGACGCGATTCTGGCCAAGAAAAATCTTGGGACAAAAATTACGGATGCGCCGGTTGTGATAGGGGTCGGCCCCGGCTTTACGGCGGGGGAGGACTGCCACGCCGTGGTGGAAACCATGCGCGGCCACACGTTGGGGCGAGTGATTTATCATGGCAGCACGCTGCCGAATACGGGAATCCCGGGGCTGATCGGCGGCCACAGCGGCGATCGGGTACTGCGCGCCCCGGCAGACGGCGTGTTTCATCGGATACTGGAAATCGGCGCCATGGTGCGGGAGGGCGACACTGCAGCTACAGTGAATGGCGTTCCCATGCGCTGCACGCTGACCGGCGTTCTGCGGGGGATTCTGCCGGACAATACGCCGGTTTTTAAGGGAATGAAAGCGGGTGATGTCGATCCGCGCGGAGAGGCAGACTATTGCTTCAGCGCATCGGATAAAGCGCTGGCCGTGGGCGGCGGCGTGCTGGAAGCGGTTTTGTCGCTGACCGGTGCGCTGAAACTGCGCTCCCCATGCCAGAGCGCCCGGAATCGGAGGCGCTGAGCACAGGACGCGAAGGGCGTGAAGCGGCGGGCACAGCAAGTTTTCAGACAGAGCCTGCGGCGATTCTATACGCTGCCCCTTTCTTTTTGCAGCTTTTGCGGGATTGCCTTCTGCGGCCGCCCGGCGGCCGCAGAAGGTTAAACTGTACCCGGAGCAGGCGGTAAAAGCGCGGTTATCCATGATGGATCGGCAGAGATCCACGCCTGCTGCCGCCGCAGTCTGCTTCAGACGCGGATTAAATAGAAAATCAAGGCTGCCGGTAAAGCGGTGCGGCCGATTTGACGGAAGGAAAGATTGTGAGAGAGGGGCTCCGGGAGGGCTCCTTTTTGTTTGCAATCCGGTCTTGAAAGTTTCTTCCGCGGGAAGAGAGAAAAACCTGCGCGGCGGGTCGGGAAGCCTTTTGGCTGGAATATATAAAGATCTCCGAACCAATCGGTTCGGAGATCTTTTGCGTTCTCAGATTTGATAGATAAACTCAAAGCCGTACATGGAAACGGTGTCGCCGTTCTCAATGCCGCGATCCTCCAGCTGGCGGAACATCCCGGATTCCCGGAGGGCTTTGTCAAAAAACATCCGGCTTTCATAGTCTGCGAAGTTGATATTGGACATCAGCCGCTGCAGCCATTCGCCCTCCACTGTCCAGGTGTGGCCGTCCGCCACGCGCTGAATCAGGAAGCGCGGCATGTCCGGCTCGGTGGTCTGCGCCTGCGGCACATATTCCGGCTCGAACACCCGCACGGGAGGCAGGGTGGAGAGCATCTCGTCAATTTTTCCGATGAGCTCCCGCACGCCCTGATGGGTGGCGGCGGAGATGACGAAAAGCTGGCATCCCCTCCCTTCCACGTGTCTGCGGAGCCGTTCCAGATTTTCCGGGTCGGTCATAATGTCCGCTTTGTTGGCGGCCACCAACTGCGGCCGGTTGGCCAGATCCGCGCTGTACTGCCGCAGCTCTTCGTTGATGGCGTCGAAATCCTCCACGGGATCGCGGCCTTCACAGCCGGAGACATCCACCACATGTACCAGCAGGCGGCAGCGGTCCACATGGCGCAGAAAATCATGCCCCAGCCCTGCGCCTTCCGCGGCGCCCTCGATAATGCCGGGAATGTCCGCCATGACGAAGGAGCGGCCCTCCCCGACATACACCACGCCCAGATTGGGGTACAGCGTGGTGAAGGGATAATTTGCGATTTTCGGCTGCGCCTTGGACACCACAGAGAGCAGGGTGGATTTCCCCACATTGGGAAAGCCCACCAAACCTACGTCCGCCAGCAGCTTCAGCTCCAGAATGACGTCGTGGCTCTCGCCGGGCAGGCCGCTCTTTGCGAAGCGGGGAACCTGCCGGGTAGGGGTCGCAAAGTGCATATTGCCCCAGCCACCCCTGCCGCCGCGGCAGAGGACATAGGGCGCGCGGTCCGACAGATCCCTCATGATCTCGTCGGTTTCGGCATCGCGCACCACCGTGCCCAGCGGTACGCGGATGATGAGATCCGCGCCGTCTTTGCCGGACTTTCGAGCCCCTTGTCCGGCCATTCCGTTCTCCGCCGCATATTTGCGTTTGTAGCGGAAGTCCATCAGGGTGGACATACTGTCACTGGCCTGAAGGAGAATGGAGCCGCCTCGGCCGCCGTCGCCGCCGTCCGGTCCGCCCGCCGCCACATATTTTTCGCGGTGAAACGCCACAACGCCGTCGCCGCCGTTGCCGGCGCGGACAGAGATGCGCGCCTTGTCGATAAAAGAGGAAGCCATAGAGCGCCTCGCTTTCTGATGAAGTGTAGTTTCCGGAAAAAGAACCCCGAACAGAATATGTTCGGGGTTCTCCGGTTCCAAAATCAATTACTGAGCGTCAACGAAAACCTGCTTGCGGTCTTTGCCGAGGTGCTCAAAATGAACAACACCGCTGGTTGTGGCGAACAGCGTGTCGTCGCTGCCCTTACTGACATTCACGCCCGGATGGATGTGGGTGCCGCGCTGACGAACCAGAATGCTGCCGGCTTTCACGAACTGACCGTCCGCCCGCTTGGGGCCAAGACGCTTGGATTCGGAATCACGGCCGTTCTTGGTGGAGCCGCCGCCCTTTTTATGGGCGAAGAACTGAAGACCAATACGAATCATAATCGGACCATCCTTTCTGAAAAATTTAGATGGGGAAGGCTTTTCAACCCTCCAGAACTTCAATATTGCCGGGATACTCGCCGTGGAGTTCGGTGAGATAGACCATAAGGCCTGCCAGAAGAGTTTGGCACGTCGTCTCATCCGCATTGGAAAGCCCGCCGGGCAGCCGGAGGGAAATCCGGGCGTCCCGCTCATTGACTTTCACGGCCGCGCACAATCCCAGCACGTCGTTGACGGTGGCTTCCGTCAGCCGAATGGCGCTGGTTACAGCCGCGCACACAATGTCCGCGCCTGCCTCGGCATAGCCGCTGTGGCCCTCGGAGTCAAACCCAATAATCCGGTCCTCCTCCATATGGAATGTCACCGTCGTCATAATCAGGCGTTGATCTTGCCGATGGTCACCTTGGTATACGGCTGACGATGACCCTGACGCTTACGATAACCCTTTTTGGAGTTATACTTGAAAATACGGATTTTTTTGCCCTTGCCGTTTTTCTCAACGGTGGCCTCCACGGAAGCGCCCTCCACAACGGGGGTGCCGAACGTGGCCTTGCCGTCGTTCAGAACAGCCAGAACCTTGTCAAACGTGAACTTGTCGCCGGCATTCTGCTCGATCTTTTCGATGTAAACGACATCGCCCTCTGCGACGGTATACTGCTTTCCGCCGGTTTCAATAATTGCGTGCATACTTTGCACCTGCCTTTCCTTCATTACGGGCTCGCTGTCGGGGGTGAGGAAATTCCCTGCTTTAACCCATTCAAAGCGGCTCCATTATTATAATGTCAAAATACGGCTCTGTCAAGAATGTTTTTGCCTCTTTCGGAATATTTTGCGGATTTTGGTGTCCCCGGCCCAACGCGCCGGTTTTCCCTCCGTCCGGTCCACAATCAGATCCGCGCACCATGCGCAGACTTTCCGCCCGGCTTCCGGATCTGGAATACGGCAGTTGCCGCATTTCGCTCGCTCTTTCCGGGCATCGGGCCGTTAAAAGCGCCGGCGCTGCCGGAAAATGCGCTTCACCAATTCAACGGCTTCCCCGTCGCTGAGATGCCGGCTGTCGAAGAGAAAATAAAAGCCGGTCTGACAGCCCATGGATCCGAAGTAAATTACCGCCTTCTGCTGCGGGGAATTTCGCAGCGGCGCGGCAATCGGATGCTCGGTGAAATGCAGGTCGCTGCCGGCAGAGCAGGTCGCCGGTGCTGGGACGTTTGAAGCGGAGATCCGGGGCGGTGGCGCCGCCGTCCCGCCGGAAGAGGTGCAGCCCCGGCAGCAATTTGGCACGCTCCGCCGTAAAGCCTGTGATTGTTGCGTTTCAGCGTTCCTCACGCAATTGATTTGACAGGGGCAGGACAATGGCGCCCATGGTTTTCAGCGCCTGCCCGTAGTCAAAATACTCCCCCCGCTGCTTTTCGGAAAACAGGTGATCCGACACGGATTTTACGGATACGCAGCCAACGCCGTTGCGCAGGCAGACCTGCGCGATGGCGCCGCCCTCCATCTCCGCCAGAACGGGATGGAAGGTGTCGCGAATCCATTCCGCCCGCCGGCCGCGGACGGCGAACCAGTCGCCGGTAGCGGCGCGGCCCAGCTTCGCCGGATATCCCAGCGCTAAAAGCAGGCCGCGGCACTTTTCAGGCTGCCAGGTGGGGAATACCGTCTGATTGACGGTGGAGACAAGGCCGATGGGATCGCCGACAGCGGTGGTGTCCACGTCGTGCTGCACAAATTCATTTACCACCACCAGCGTCCCCACGGGCAGATCAGTGAGACAGCCGGCTACGCCGGCGTTCAGAATCAGATTTACGCCGTATTTCCGGCAGAGAATCTCGGCGGCCATGGCGGCGTTGACTTTCCCCACGCCGCCTTCGGCGGCGACGATTCCGGGTGCAATCCGGTAAAACGGCACGCCGGAGACGGTTTCCGTGGGTATAAGACTCTCCGCGCCGGGCAGTGCGCGGAGTTCCGCGGGCATTGCGAACTGCAGTCCAATTTTCATAAAATGTGTCCCTCCTTAAACGAAACGGGGGAGGACGGATCCGTCCTCCCCCGCAGGGCTGTGCCGAAAGTAATCACTTCACCAGAGCGGCGGTGTCCATTGCGATCATCAGCTCTTCGTTGGTGGGAATCAGCAGGACTTTGACGCGGGAATCGGCGGCGGAAATCACCGCCTCCCTGCCCCGGACATTGTTGGCGTCGGCATCCATTTTCACGCCCATGAATTCCAGATCGGAGGCGATGGCCAGACGCTGGCCGGCGGAGTTTTCGCCCACGCCGGCGGTGAAAATAATGGCGTCCACACCGCCCATGGCGGCCGCGTAAGCGCCGATAAGCTTCTTCACGCCGTAGTTGAACATCTCAACGGACAGCGCAGCGCGCTTGTTGCCTTCTTTGCCCGCGGCCTCCAAATCGCGGAAGTCGGAGGAGACGCCGGAGATGCCCAGCATGCCGGATTTCTTGTTCAGAATCTCCAGCATCTCATCAATGGACAGGTTGTGCTTGTGCATCAGATACTGGAGAATGCCCGCGTCCAGATCGCCGGAGCGGGTGCCCATGGGCAGACCTGCCAGCGGCGTGAAGCCCATGGATGTGTCCACGCTCTTGCCTCCGTCCACTGCGGTGACGGAGGAGCCGTTGCCCAGATGGCAGGAGATCAACTTCAGTTCTTCGGGCTTTTTGCCCAGCATGACGGCTGCGCGGCCGGCCACATACTTGTGGGAAGTGCCGTGAAAGCCGTAGCGGCGCACCTTGTCCTCCGCGTAATACGCATAGGGCAGGGCATAGGTATAGGCCTTGGCGGGCATGGTCTGGTGAAAGGCGGTGTCAAACACGGCGACCATGGGGACACCGGGCATGGCCTTCTGGCAGGCCCGGATGCCGGTCAGGTTTGCGGGGTTGTGCAGAGGAGCCAGGGGGATGCATTCCTCGATGGTTTTCAGCACTTTGTCGTTGATGAGGACAGAGTGATTGAACGCTTCGCCGCCGTGCACCACGCGGTGCCCCACGGCGTCGATCTCCCGCATGGAGCCGATTACGCCGTTGTCCCTGTCCACCAGCGCGTCCAGAACGGCCTGAATGGCTTCGGAATGGGTGGGCATCGCCACATCGACGGCATCCAGCTTCTTCTTGCCGCCCATCTGAGGCTTGTAGGTGAATTTGCCGTCGATGCCGATGCGTTCGCAAAGACCCTTGGCCAGCAAAACGCCGGTCTCGGGATTCAGCAGCTGATACTTCAGGGAGGAACTGCCCGCGTTGATAACGAGAATGTTCATGGTAATAACTCCTCTTTCCGGGAAACCCTTGCGGTTGCCCTGTGATTGATATAAAATAAAATGGCGCGGCGCTCCGCCGAAAGGGACAAAGCGCATATCTCCATTATTATAGCAAATTTTTCGCAGCTTACAACCTCCACTTTTACTGAAAAGTGATTTAAAAGTTGCCTTTTCTTGCGGCGAAAGGGGAAAAGCTTATGCCGGTGGCGGGAATTATTGCGGAATACGATCCGCTGCACCAGGGGCACCTCTATCAGATTTCCCGCGTCCGGGAGCTGCTGGGGGCGGATACGGCGGTGGTCTGCGTGATGAGCGGCAACTTTGTACAGCGCGGCGGTTTTGCGGTTGTCCGCAAGCATGTCCGGGCGGAAGCCGCCGTGCGTTCCGGCGCGGACTTGGTGCTGGAACTGCCGCTGCCGTGGGCGGCGGCCTCCGCGGAGCGGTTTGGTGCGGGCGGGGTAGAGGTGCTGGAACGGACCGGCGCTGTGACGCATCTGGCGTTCGGCAGCGAGTGCGGGGATGTGCAGGCGTTGCTGAATACGGCGAACGCGCTGTGCGATCCGGCGTTTCCGAATCTGCTGCGGGCCGAGCTTTCCGCGGGCGTCAGCTTTGCCGCTGCCCGGGAACAGGCTGTTGCAAGGCTGTCCGGGGCGGAGAACGCCCGCCTGCTGGAGACGCCGAATAATATTCTGGGCGTGGAATACTGCAAGGCGCTGCTGCGCCGAAATTCCGGCATGGTGCCGCTGACGGTTTTACGGAAGGGGCCGGCGCACAACGGCGGAACAGGGGGCGCGCTTGCGTCGGCATCGGCCATCCGCGCACTCCTGACGGCGGGGAAGCGGGACGAGGCGCTGGCGCTGATGGCGCCTGCCATGCGGGACGGCTACCGCAAAGAGGAGACGGCGGGACGCGCCCCGGCGGCGGCGGAAAACTGTCAGCGGGCGATCCTTGCAAGACTCCGGACGATGACGGCGGAAGAATTTCAGCGTTTGGACGGCGGAAACGAGGGGCTTGGCAACCGGTTTTATGCGGCGTCCCGGGAGGCTGCGACGCTTTCGGAGCTGCTGCATGCCGTCAAGACGAAGCGGTACGCCTATTCCCGCATACGGCGGATGGCACTGTGGGCATATCTGGGTCTGTTCCCCGGGAGTGTCCCGGCGGAAGTTCCCTATCTGCGGGTGCTGGCGGCCAACCAAACGGGCCGCGCTTTACTTGGGAAAATGCGGAAAAGCGCGTCCGTTCCGGTGCTGACCAGGCCGGCCGGCGTGCGGCGGCTGAACGCCGACGCGCAGGCACTTTTTGCGCTGGAGTCCCGCGCCGCGGATCTTTATGCGCTGGCCTACCCCCGCCTGACTGCCGCGGGGGGCGGCGTCGAGTGGCGGATTGGCCCGGTGATGGTATAAGAGCTTGCCTAAAGAGGAAATTGCAAAAATACGGTGCACTGCGCCGTATTTTTTACGGCGATTGCAGGGAAACGTCAGAATGGGCGACGGTTCAGAACAGCTCGCGGAGCGTCAAGACAAGGCAGCCCGCCAGCAGAAGCGTCACGGCGCTCTGACCGATCAGGAAGCTGGGCGTGACGCCGGATTTTCTCTTTTCCTGCCGCGCTGCCAAAATGGAAAGCAGCGTCCAGACGGAAATTACAGTGAATCCCGTCAGAACAAAAACCATCCTGCTGTCCGGCAGGCGCAGCGCTTCCCCCGCCAGATAGGCGGCAAAGCCCAGCGCGGACAGCACCTCGCCCACGCGGTATTGACGGGGCGTTTTCAATAAAAGCTTTTTCATAGGCAGTTTCCTCACTTTTCATCGGCGTTTACCGCGGCGGTCAAAACCTTGCCCGCCACGGTGCCGGCCACGGAGGGGCCGCCGCCTCCGTTTTCCACCATTACCACGAAGGCGTAGGGCTTGTCGGGATTGCGCAGGAAGCCCGCGAACCAGGCGTTGGGCAGTTTTCCCTTGCCCACCTCCGCAGTACCGGATTTTGCGCAGAGATCCATCCCGGGGAACCGCGCGGTGCCGTATGTCTGCCGGACGTCGTTGGCCATCATGTCCGCCACGGTGGATGCGGTGGCGGGACTAATCAGCGTATCGGTCGCATGGGATACGTGGATGGATTTTTGAAATCCCAGCGGGGACATGATTTTGGAAACCAGATAGGGAACCGTAGTGCTTCCGCCGTTGGCGATAGCCCCCATATAGATCATCAAAGAGCAGGGATTAACCCGATCCTTGTACTGACCGATGCCCGCCCAGGCCAGCTCGTCTGCGGAGAGATTGCTGAAATCGAAGGTTCCTTTGGCGGTTGGGATACCGTCGATTGAATAGCTCCGCGTCAAGCCCGCCTTTTCCGTATAGGTTTTCAGCGTGTCCGCACCCAGCTCGTCCGAGATCTCCGCAAACGCGACGTTGCAGGAATTTGCCAGTGCCTGCTTCAGCGTCTGCGTGCCGTGATTGCCGGTACAGGTGATTTTCTGCCCGTTGATCACCACAAAATGGTGGCAGGTCCAGGTGCGGCTCTGCGCATTGGGCAGCTGCTCCAGCGCCGCCGCCACGGTCACGGTTTTGAAGACCGACCCGGGGGTGAAGGAGGAGGAGAGGAAGCGGTTGATGTAAGCGCCCTTGTAGGCGTCGTTGGTGGCGATGTCCCCGGGCACGTTCATGGGATCGTAAGTGGGTGTGGAAACCATGCACAGAATTTCACCCGTTTTGTAGTTGTACACCGCCACGGTGCCTTTTTTCCCGTTCAGCGCCTGGTAGGCGGCGACGTTCAGTTTGGCATCTATGGTAAGATACAGATTGCTGCCGGTATGGGCGCTGAACGCGCCGTTGATCAGATTAAAGCCAGTCATTTTGCCGGCAAAGGCGTTCAGCGCGCCGGTGCCGATATTGCCCTGCAGATCGCCGACAGCGTGAAGCGTGGCTTTCCGGACGGTGATGTCGGAAGAATAAATGCGTTTTCCGTTTTTTTCGGAGGAGAGCACGTCGCCGTTCCGATCCAGCACAGTACCGCTGGAAAGCTGCCCGGCGGAGTTATAAAGATGCCGGTTAAACGGAGAGGAGGCCCAGGCGGTTCCGTGGGTGCACCAGCGGAATACAAAGAAACCGAGTCCGCAGGTGAGAATCATTGCAAGAATGCACACGACAAAAGCACGGTGCTGTATCTTTTTCATCTGTCGAAGCCCCCTCCGCCAATGTCGTCATATTCGCCGTCATCCTCGTCATCATATTCACCGCTTTCCGCCTCCGGCGCCGGTTTCAGACGGCGTCGCGTTCGCATGCTGGTAGCAAAGCTGGCGTTTTCCCGGGTATCGGTGGCTTTCAAAAATGCCAGAAGCCCCCAGGCGGACATCATGGCGGAACCGCCGTTGGAGACAAAGGGAAGTGTTACGCCGGTCAGCGGCAGGAGATCCACGGAGCCGAATACGTTGAGACAGGTTTGGAAAACCATCAGCGACGCGGCGGCGCAGGCGGCAATGGTATAGTAGCTGGAGCGGCCGCACCGGCAGGCGCGGGCGGCGAAAAATGCCAGCACCACAATGGACAGCACCGCCAACAGGGCGATAATCAGCCCCCATTCCTCACAGAGAACGCCAAAGACCAAATCCGTGTCGGCGGCGGGAACCCGGTGCAGCCAGCCGTTGCCAGCCCCCATGCCGACCAGGCCGCCGGACGCGGCGGCGGACATGGTGCGGGTTTGCTGAAAGCCGGAGGTGGAGACATTGTCCCAGGCGTGCCCCCAGGCGGCAAAGCGCTTGAGAATGTAAGGCTTGAATTTCAAAATGATGCCGGCGCCGAACACGGCGGCGCCGCAGATCAGCGTCAGCGTGGCGAAGTCGCCGGAGCGCATGTACGCGATGACCAGAAACGTCACGAAGAAGATCGCCGCGGTGCCGAAGTCACTCATCAGGCCGAGACAGCCGATGCATGCGCCGGTCAGGCCGATAAACATGGTCAGGTTCCGCTTGCGGAACAGGCGTTCCAGCGTGGCCGAGCCGGCGAAAATATAGCAGATTTTTGCAAGCTCCGAGGGCTGGAAGGAGAATCCGCCCACGGAAATCCAGTTGACCGCCCCGTATTTGGCGTGGCCGAGAAGCAGTGTGCCGCCCAGAAGCCCAATGGCGCAGCCCGCCATAATCCAGCGAATTTTTTTGACGTTGGAGAGATCCCGCAGAAACAGCCCCAGCAGCAGAAAAAGGAACAGTCCCAGCAGAATGGCGAAGAACTGCTTTGGCATGGACGCCTGATTGGAGGTGGCCGTGACGGACAGCGACAGCGTGGAGAGGAAGAACGCGATGGTTTCCATTTCAAAGCCCACGCAGTTGGAAAGCCGCAGTACGATGAAATAAATCCACATCACACCGGTCAGCCCCAGAAAGGTCAGCGGAATATTCACGGAGGCCCCGGTGCCTTTTGCGGTGATCAGCTGCAGGCAGGTCAGGATCTGGAACAGCGTCAGCCACAGGAAGGACGGCCAGATGGTGGCGGGCTGTTCCGCCCTGCGGCGGCGTTCCAGCGCTTCTTTTTCTTCCACGGTCTGGGGCAGAAAGATCAACGGGACGCCGCCCAGCGTAATTGTATCGCCCATTTTTACCGGACTGGCGTCTTCCACCGGCACGCCATTGACAAATGTGCCGCCGGTGGAACCGAGATCATAGACCGTCCAGTCATCGTCATTGTCGCCGCGGCAAAGCGCTGCGTGCTGCCGGGAGATGCTTGGATAGTTCAGGAAAACGTCCGCGGTGCGCCCGCGGCCGATAATATTTTCCCAATGAGTCAGCTGAATCGGCGCTCCGTTGGGAAGGCTGAGCTGTCCCCAGATTTCCGGTGTGTGCGGAATATGCAGCAGTGAGCGGATGGCACGAACCAGAATCAAAACGGCCAGCACTGGAAATACAAAGCGCACCACGGTGGAAAACCAGCGGACGGCCAGCGGGTAGGCGGCGAGAAAAGCAGTCAGACGATTCAGAAGTGATTGCAGAGTCAGTGTGATCGCCGTCAAAGAGGTCGCCTCCTGTCGTAATAGAGATTATTTGATTATATCAGTTTTTTTCCCCGCTGTACAGGGAAGAACCGCCGCCTGAAGGTTTTAAATTAAAAAGAATGGTTCAATTTTTGTATTAATGCACAACTTTTCCAGCAAAAATTTGGAAGCAAACAGCCTCTTATGCGGTGGAAAAAAAGGACGCAATATGGTTAAATAAACAGGGTATATTCATAAGCGGGAATTTGAATGATGCCGGGGGAGTACGCCCGCCTGCGGGGGGAACCTGCGGGCGGCGCAGGACTATGTAAGGAGGCAAGTTCCATGGAGTGGGATGCCCTGATTCTTGAAACTGCCCGACGTGCCGGAATCGACCGCGCGGAAGCCGCGCGGACGCTGAATTCTTTTTTTGACACGCTCATTGAAAAGATGGCGACGGAAGATCAGATTCAGCTGCGAGAGGATTTCGGCTGTTTTGAAATGCGGGAGGCCGGCGGGTTGCAGTCCGCGCATCCGCAGGCAATTACAAAATGCCGTCGGACGCCAATTTTCAAAAAGGCGGGGGAACTGAAGAAAAAGCTTCGCCAGAGCGATGCGGAGTACTGTGCGATGCTGCGCGGCGCGGGACGTACGGCACAGGCCGAGCGGTTGGCCAGCCGGCGGAAAGCGATGCCGGAAATCAAAAAATAAGCCGGGACGGAAGGGCGGAAATTTGAATTTCCACCCTCCTTTTTCGCAGGTTTTTACGAATTCCCGCCAAGAGGACGGATCTTTGTGAAAGTTCCCGCAGTCCCTTGACCTGCCGGGAAAAAAGGGTTAAAATATTTTATTGAGCATAAAAGTGATAGGGATGCCGTTTCTGCTGCAGAGGAGGTATCCTCTATTTTCTGATAACGGAGAGGCAGATTAAGATGAAAAATCCCTACAAGACGCGGACAGGCGGTGCCACCGTGACGGTGTTTGTTCCATATGATTGCGGAAATCACTGCCCTTTCTGTGTCAATAAAGGCGAATATGCCGATTTGACCGGGTTTTCGGCGGAGAAAATCCGGGCCAGCATCCGCAAAACGAGCGCGATCACGCCGAACTGCGATTTTGTGTTTACGGGCGGAGAGCCGTTGGCGGAACTGGCGTCTTTACAGCGGATGCTGGACGAAATTCCGGCGGGCCATAAGATCTATGTGAATACGACGCTGCCGGTTTCCAAGCGTCAGCCGGAAGAAAAAATTGTGGAATTTACCCAAAAAAACCAGGGGAAAATCACCTGCATGAATGTGTCAAGGCATTTGCAGCACTATATTGTGGAATCCAACGACAGCTTGCTTTCCCGGTTGGCGGTGCCGTTTCGCATTAACTGCGTGCTTTACCGGGACTATCCGGCGGAGGGACTGATTCCCTATCTGGAGCGGTTCCGCAAGATTCCGGGCGCTTCCGTGCAGTTCCGCTTTGACTATACGGCGACAACGCCGGAGAATCTATATGATCAGGAAAACGACCGCATTTTGCACGATTTAAAGAAAATTGCCCGCTACACGGGGCTGAACGGCTGCCGTATGCGCTGCGGCTTCCATTTCGATTATCACGGCATGGAGCTGACGTATCACAAGACGCTGCCTTACAGCACGATTGTGGAAAAAGATCCGCGGAGCGGCGTCACTTACGATATTCTTTATGACCTTCTGATTAAGCAGAACGGTGAGATTCACTCCGACTGGGACGGCACCCGCCTGGATGTGGACGCATACCGCAACGCGGTTTACGAACCATACGATCTGCACTGGATGGAAAAAGCGGAATAAGAGCGGCTGCGGGGCGGAGAGGGTTCTCCGCCCTTGCACTTTTTCGGGATCAATGGTACAATTTCCGGTTGTGGGATTGCAGAATAAAAATAAGGAGTGTTCCTTTTATGAAATTAGGTATCGTGGGCTTGCCCAACGTGGGGAAGAGTACCCTGTTTAATGCCATTACCAACGCCGGGGCGGAGAGCGCCAACTATCCGTTCTGCACGATTGATCCCAATGTGGGCATGGTGGCGGTTCCCGACGAACGGCTGGACAAGCTGGCGCAGATGTACGAGCCGAATAAGAAGACCCCGGCCGTGATTGAGTTCGTGGATATTGCAGGCCTTGTGAAGGGCGCATCCAAGGGCGAGGGGCTGGGCAATAAGTTTCTGGCCAATATCCGGGAGACAGATGCCATTATCCATGTTGTCCGCTGCTTTGACGATGAGAACGTCATCCATGTGGAAGGCAACACCGATCCGAAGCGTGATATCGACATCATCAACCTGGAATTGGCCATGGCGGATCTGGAGATGGTGACCCGCCGCGCGGAGAAGGCAATGAAAATGGCCAAGGGCGACAAGCGGTATCTGCATGAGGCGAACTTGTTTACCCGGTTGCAAAAGCACCTCAATGACGGCAGGCCTGCCCGCACGTTTGAGTGTGCCGACGAGGACGACAGGGCGCTGCTCCGCACCGCCGGGCTGCTGACACTGAAGCCGGTTATCTATGCCGCAAATACGGACGAGGAGGGCTTTGTCCACCGAGAGGAGAACAGGTATTATCGCCAAGTGCAGGAGATTGCCGCGGCGGAGGGTTCCCTGACGCTGCCCATCTGTGCAAAAATGGAACAGGACATCGCCGAACTGGAGGACGATGAAAAAAAGCTGTTTCTGGAAGAACTGGGCGTGGAGGAATCTGGCCTTGACCGTCTGATTCGCTGCTCTTACACGCTGCTGGGACTGATTTCTTTCCTGACCTTCGGCAAGGACGAGTGCCGCGCGTGGACCATTAAAAAGGGGACCAAGGCGCCGCAGGCGGCCGGAAAGATCCATTCCGATATCGAGCGCGGCTTTATCAGAGCGGAGGTAATTGCCTACGATGACATGATCAAGTGCGGCTCCATGGCTGCGGCCAAGGAAAAGGGTCTGGTGCGCAGCGAGGGCAAGGAGTATCTTGTGCAGGACGGCGATATGATTTACTTCCGGTTCAACGTCTGATACTCCGAGATTCGGAAACGCCGTCCCGCAGGGCTCGCAAAGCGGTGCTTTTCCCCTGAAATTTGTAGGAAAAGAGACTCGTTCGCCTTGACCTGGCAGGTGGAATGGGGTACAATACCATCAATCTGCACGAATTTGCAAGGGAGTGATACCGTGCCGAAAGTCTCTGTGATCGTCCCGATCTACAACGCTGAAAAGTTTTTGGAAAACTGTGTAAACAGCGTAAGGGCACAGGATTTTCAGGACTGGGAGCTGCTGCTGATTGATGACGGGAGCAAAGATGCGACCGGTGCGCTCTGTGACCGCTGTGCGGAAACAGACAGCCGTATCCGCGTATTCCACAAGGAAAACGGCGGCGTCAGTACCGCCCGGAATCTCGGCCTTTTGAAAATGAGGGGCGAATATCTCGCCTTTCTGGATGTGGACGACGCCTATGAACCGGACTGCCTTTCCACCTTGATGGAAACTCTGGAGAGGGCGGGCGCGGACAGCGCCGCCTGCGCGCATCTGAATCTGCTGCCCGATGGCGGCGCCTATCCGGAGCCTGTGCTGCCGGAGGGAATTTACGGGGAGCGGGCAATCCGGGAAAAAATCGTTTACCCCCTTCTGGGAGAGCGGCTCCGGCAGCCGGTATTCAACGGATTCATCTGGCGTTATCTTTACACGGCCTCCATCGTCCGGGATAACGGCATTACCTTTGACGGCGCGTATCTGGAGGATGAGCTGTTTCTGATGGAGTATTTTTGCTGTGCAAAAAAGCTGGCAGTGACGGAAAAACCGCTGTACCGCTATCTGCAGAATCCCGCTTCCGCGACGCACAAATACATGCCGGATCTGCTGGGGGTGTTTAATCGTTTTATGGAGCGTAAGGAAGCGGTGGCGGAAAAATACCACCTGAGCGGCGCCCGTCCGCAGTGGCGGGAAAATTCCAATTGGGCGGGGCTGCTGATTGCTGTGGGCAACGAGTATGCCCGGGGAAACCGGAAGTCTCCGCATGAAAAGCGAAAAGCGGTGGAAACACTCTGCGCCATGCCGCAGTTTGCCCGGGCGGTGTCGGTGATCCAGCCGGAGGGAATGACGCGGAACAAACAGATGGTGGCGAAGCTGATACAGGGAAGACACTTTTTCATTTTGTCGCAGATGTATCGCATTAAAAACCGCTGCTGATTTAAAGAAACGAGGAATTCGCACTCATGAACTGTGTTCAGGGAAGCAATTTAAGCCGCATCTGGCTTGTGGTTTGCACACTCTATGGGGAGAGCACGCTGCACCGTGTGCTGAAGGCGATGGGGCGTTGGTGCAACCGGCAGGTGGATGAATCCGCCGTCTTGCGCGTGCTCTGCCGGGAGGGCGTGGTGGCGCGCAGCTGGGGGACGTCTCTGCTGTGCAGGTTTCTGACTTTTTTAGTCAATCTTCCGGCGCTTTTGCTGCACAAACTGTACCGGAAATTTCAGAGAGCCTTTGACGAGAGTATTTTTGCCGGGTTTTTCTTTGAAATCGGCGCGGAGACGCCGATTGCGGAGTCCTGGCTGATTATGGCGCTGTGGATTATCCCGTTTTCTCACTGGAATAACGCGTATAACATGGCGGCATTTGCACTGTTGCTGCTGCTGTTTTATCTGCGCGGCATGCATGAGGAAAAAGCGCGGCTGGATGTGAAATCCGCCGGATTTTATCCGGTGCTGCTGTTCGGCGCGATCTGTCTGGCGGTACCGCAGTCCGCATACCCGTCCGAATCTGTGCGTTTTTTGATGTATCACGCCGTCTGCCTGCTCTGCGTCCTGGTTACCATCAGCGCGGTGCGTTTTGCGGAGGATTTGAAGCGCCTGACCGCTTCGGCCGCCTTTGCGGTGATGGTGATGTCTCTTTATGGCGTCTATCAGCGGATTCGCGGTGTCCGTGTCAACAAGTCTTACGTTGATACCGCGGTTAACGAGGGAATGCCCGGCCGTGTGCAGTCTATTTTCGACAATCCCAATACGTTTGCGGAAGTGCTGATTTTGCTGCTGCCGCTGATCCTGGCACTGATTTTGACTTCCAAACACTGGCTGCCGAGGCTTGTGGCGTGCGGTATTTTTGTACTGGGCACCATAGCGCTGGGAATGACGTATTCCCGCGCCAGCTGGGTTGGGATTGCCTTTGCGATGGTGGTTTTTGTTTTCCTGTGGAAACCTGCGTTAATCCCTGCATTTATTGCGCTGTGTATTTTGTGCGTCCCGCTGCTCCCGTCAACAATCTGGAACCGAATCCTGACGATTACAAACACATCGGATACTTCTACGGCGAGCCGCATTCCGCTTTACCAGGCGGCCCTTGCGACGATTAAGAAATCTCCGATTTCCGGTGCGGGACTGGGAACCGCTGCGGTGCAGCGGTATATTTCGGTGCATAATCTCTACCATGCGAAAGCGCCGTTTGTCCATGCGCATAATATTTATCTGGAGGTATGGATTGAGGCGGGTGTTCTGGGTTTCTTCGGTTTTATTTCCGCAATGTTTTGGAATATCAAGAATGCCGCGCGCGCCGTACGCCACAGTGAAAACTCAGCGGCTCGTACAATGACGGCGGCCTGCGCCGCGTCTTTGAGCGGCGCAATGGTTTGCGGACTGGCGGACTATCTGTGGAATTATCCGCGGGTGATGAGTATCTTCTGGTTTGTTTTTGCAATGGCCATTGCAGGTCTGAAGCTTTTCCGCGGGCGGGCTTCGGCTGCAAAGAATTGAATTTCAAATTGCTCTCCGGCTCCATGGCGAAGCCGGAGAGCCATATCCGGGTGTAGCGCGGGTGGTTTGGGAGTGCCGTGCCGGTATCCGAGCCGAGTAAAACCGAAACGCCGGAAGCCCATGGAACACGGGCGATTGCGGGATTTGACCGCCCATCGAAAAGTCCCCCCAAATTGCATTTGACCACAGCTTTGACCACAGATGGCGAAATTTTCAGAAACCGAAAAAGTAAATATCCGGGTGTAGCGCAGTTGGTAGCGCGGGTGGTTTGGGACCATCAGGCCGCAGGTTCGAACCCTGTCACTCGGACCAAAAAACCTCTGAAATCAGTTGATTTCAGAGGTTTTTGCATTAAAAAGTTCGCATTTTGCATCTGCGCCTGCCGCTGGTTTTGAGAGTGCTCAAAACCGGCTTTTTCTTTGTTTATTGCGGAGCAGAATTTGAGCCAGACTGCGCTCATTCGACGCTTTCTTGCAAATTCGGGAAGTTGGCATTATACTTGAAAATAACAGGTTTTGCGCATATAGAAGCAGCCAATTTGATTGTGTGCACATTGCTAATTGCATGGATAGCAATTAGGGGTACTTAAAATATATAACTATTTTTATTTCAGAAGGTATTTGGAGGCATTTGCATGAATTATATACGTGACGAAATTGACGTCGTAAAATTGTTTGGAAAAGATCGTGCCCAAGAGGATGAAAATCTGATGCACTATTTCGTGAAAACAAATCAGTACAAGGAAATTGCTGCTGGTGCAAGGGAACTTGTTCTGGGCCGTAAGGGTGCTGGGAAGAGTGCTATGTTCAAGGTCTTAGGCGCAGAAAGTGGGGAAACAATTCCAGTTCAAATTTCATTCGATGGTGAAGATTTTATTTTTATTCAAAACGCTCTAAAAAGTAGCGATATATGTGAATTAGTAGACGATGATTTTAAATATTCGTTAGCATGGAAAGACTTTATAATATCTGAAATCGTCTTATCCGCCTTAAATCGCGTGGATAAATTAGATAAAAAATTGTCGATTTTTTTATCCACAAATGGCTTGACAAAAGAAAAAACGTGGAGAAAATTTGCCAATTCTCTTATAAAAGTAATAAAAGGCGCAAAACTGCAAAGTTCAACCGGAGAAATTGAATTTGACTTTGCTGGCTTATCTGAGTTATTAGAGCAAGATCGTGTAGAATTAAATGAATCTATTAATGCTTTGATCCATGGTAATAATTTTATTGTTCTTATAGACAATCTTGATGAGCCATGGAAAAATACTCCTGATATGAATAGCTGGTTGCGTGGCTTAATATATGCAATCCGACAATTAAAGCGTGACTTTAACAACTTGAAGCTTGTGGCGTTTCTAAGAACAGACATATACGATATTATTTCAAGAGGTAGTGATTTATTTGATTCAAAGAGTGAAATGACTACAATAACATGGGACGATAATAACTTTTACAACTTAAGGCTATTGGTGGCAAATAGAATTGCATATTATTTTGGAAAAGAATTTCCAACTTCGATTGAGCAAATTCAACAATTATGGGATATGGTGTTCCCTCAATTTTTAAAATATGGTTACGAGCACAACGCTCTTTTATCAAACTATTTGATAGATAGAACATTTCGGAGACCTCGTGAACTGCTTCAGTTTTGTAGACAGGTCCTCATTGAAGGAAAATCAAAATATATACCTGTGGAGGACAATGCAGTTTCACCAGCTGAGATTATATATTCTGAATGGAAGTTAAATGACTTGGCAGGCGAATATTCAAAATCATACTCAAACATTGATAAATGCATACTTTCATTTGTGGGAGCAAAAGAGACCTGGAATTGGCCTGTAGCAGATATTCTATCTCATCTATCAACAATAAATGCACAAAGTAAAATCCATGATAGTACTACATCACAGGTTTTGACCGATCAAGAATGTATTGAAGTATTATATAAAATCGGCTTTTTGAGAAAAGTTAATAACAAGCATTCGGGGCGCGATAGATATAAGCTTTATTATCAGGACCCGTCCATCAATTATAAGTTATCTGTTTTTGATATACATCCTGCATTTAGAAAAAAATTTGTTCAGTATTGAACTCGCAAAGTGAGCAGCATGTCCCATGAATGATCTACAAATAAACTTCGAAGTTTTTTTATACTCTAAATCTGGTAAGTGGCAAAGGTGGCTACTTACCAGATTTTTATGCCAGTTACCGAAGCGAACATACGTTTCCATGCGATATTTTAATGTGGTTAATTGCGCTATACCGCCGCCATTTCCTGCCGTATCTCCGCGTAGTATTTTGCCACTGTCCAGCGGCTCGCGCCGGATTCTCTTGCGATCGTTGCCTTATTCGTGACCTGCGGATTTAACCGCATATAGGCGGCGATGGCCTTTTCCTTTTTGCTGATCCCGCCCGGAATCTCGGCGAGATCCTTGCCGGATTTGACGGTCTCAATTTCCTTCTTTATCTCCGTAATCAGCTTCTCCAGCTTCTTCTCGCATTCCTCCCGCGTCTTGGCGTAGACGTTCCTGGAATGCTTTTTGCCGTCGGGCCACACAGGTGAGTGCCGCCCCTCAAACAGGTGGTCATTGATCTCGCTGATACAGCCGGTGCCGGGTTTGCGCATGTGGCCGCGGTAAGGCTTAAAGTCGGTCATCCTTGGCTTTTCCGGTCGAGTGGGTACAGCCGTCGAATCCTCCTGCGGCTCCACTTTACCAATGCCTTGGTCGATGCTGGCGGCGGCAGACTGACGCATATCGTCTGTGATATGGGTGTAGATGTCAAGCGTAGTAGCCGCCGACACATGCCCCAGCATGGCGGAGAGCGTCTTTACATCCATGCCGTTTTGCAGAGACAACGTGGCGAATGTGTGCCTTAAATCGTGGAAGCGCACATGCTTGCATTCTGCGTGCTCCAGAATGAGCTGGAGCCGCTTGCGTATCGCGCAGGGAGTTATAGGGCAGTCCTCCTTCACTGGGGAGGGGAACATCCACCGGGAGTCAGTGGCCTTCCGGTACTCCTTTAGCACCGCCACCACCGCCGGCGGGAGCGCTAGCTTGCGGATGGAGGTCTTGGTTTTCGGTGTGCTCAGTTGCAGCTCGCCCTTCACGTCGTAGATCTGCTTGTTTATACTCAACACCCCGGTCTTGAAGTCCAGATCGTCCCATTGTAGTGCCATCAGCTCGCCGCGCCGCAAGCCGGTGGCGAGGTCCAGCAGAAACAGCTCATAGTAGCCCTCCGCCTTGGCCTGAATGAGAAACCGCTGAAGTTCCTCCCGGTCCAGCACCTGCATCTCCTTTGCTTTCTTGGGCGGTAACTTACAGCCGATGGCGGGGTTTGTGCGGATCAGCCCTTCCTGCATTGCTTTTTCCAATGCGGTGCGGCATACGGCATGGCACATTCTCACCATCCGATCGGACAGCCCCTCGCCATATTGGTCGGTGAAGCGCAAGCGGCCAGTCTTTTTGAGCCGTGCGTAAAACTGTTGTAAATCGTTTTGCGTCAGCTTGTTCAGCGGGATTTTGCCGATCTCCGGCACGATGTGCAGACGAATGCGGCTCTCGTAATTTGCCTGGGTGGTGGGGCAGAGCTTTGGCTTGGAGTGATTCTCGTACCAATTCCAGCCAGTCCCCAAAGGGCATCTCGGGGCGCAGCTTCGCGGACGTTGAGCCGCTGCAAGTTTCCTTGAGTGTCTGGAGCTTTTCCAGACACTCATTTTTCGTCTTGGCAAGGACATTTTTGGTTTTGGGATAGCCGTTGTCATCGTAGCCGACGACGATTCGCCCTTCCCAGCGACCGTCCTTGCGCAGTCTTACGGTTCCAGCTCCGTTTTTCCGTTTTATTGCCACGGTTTCAGCTCCTTCCCGAAGAGATCTTACATAAATCCGCCCACGATGCCGCGGGCGGTTTTCTGCATATCCGGCGTCACATGGGTGTAGGTGTCCAGCATGAAGCTGGCGTTGGTGTGTCCGAGGATGCCGGAGAGCGTCTTGGCGTCCACACCGCTGGCGAGGGCGTGGGTGGCAAAGGTATGTCGTAAATCATGAAAGCGAATGTCCGGCAGCTTCGCCTGTTTCAGCAGGGCTTTCAGGTGGTTGTAGGCGGAGTTGGGTGATGTAGGCAGCTCCGGTTTAATAGGATTTGGAAAGATCCACTGGCTGATCGAATTCTTCTTGCGCTGCCGCAGAAGTTCCAATGTACTATGGGGCAGGACGATGGTGCGCATGCCCATTCCCGTTTTGGTGTCTCCCAGAGAGAGCACGCCCAGCTTCTTGCTGTGGAGAGTGCGGCACACCTTCAGCGTACCGGCTTTCCCGTCGAAGTCCCGCCACATGAGACCACAGATTTCGCCCCGCCGCAGACCGGTGGTCAGTTCGGTATAGAAGAAATCGTGCCAGATTTCGTCCTTCTCGATGACGGCAAGGAAAGCGTCCAGCTCCCGGTCGTTCAGCACCTGCTTTTTGCCGCTGCCCTGCCGGGGGATCGTGGCTCCCTCCGTGGGGTTCCTGGCGATGATGTGCGCCTGCACTGCGTCCTGCATGGCCAGATGGAGCGTGCAGTGGATGCCGCGCACGGTGTTGTCGGCAAGCTGGGTACCCTTCTCCGGATGTTCATTTACGCGCCCCTCTTTTTTCAGCCGGTGATACATCCGCTGAACATCCTGCTGGGTGATCAGGGAGATCTGCTTGTCACCCAGCTGAGGCTTGATGTACTGTTCGATTTGGGTTCGGTAGCTCCGCAGGGTACCGGGGCGGACGGTGTCCGCCTTGTACTCGCTGAGCCAGCGATCCAGCCACTCCCCAAGAGTCATGCGGCTGTCCTCGGTCAGGTCAACATCGTAGTAGTCCTCGATATTGCGGTGGAGCTTACCCAGCAGTTCCTTCTGCGTTTTCGCATAGACATGGCGGAAGATGAAGTCTCCATTTTTCTTGTGCCCCACCACGATGCGGCCTTCCCAGCGGCCGTCCTCCCGTTTTCGCACCATGCCGTCGCCGGATGGGCGTCGCTTTGCCATAAAATCAATCCTCCTGTTCGGAACGAGCGGCCTCTGCCGCTTTCTTTTCGATTCGATAAATTTCCTCCGTCCGTGTTTCTTCCTCTCTGTCAAAGGAGTGGGGCGGCTGCATCAATAGCTCCCGGTAAATTCCGCAGGCCAAGCGGTAGCCGGCGAGGAAGCTTTGGATGGATATATCCTCCCGAAGCGCCGCCTGGCAGTCCACCAGATACAGCAGCTTTCTGCGCTTTTCCTTGTCCAGTTGATCTCGCAGCTCCTGACGGGTCTGCTCGA
This sequence comes from Dysosmobacter sp., assembly GCA_041859815.1. Taxonomy (GTDB): domain Bacteria; phylum Bacillota; class Clostridia; order Oscillospirales; family Oscillospiraceae; genus Oscillibacter. The sequence continues at coordinate 23,090 of JBFLFX010000016.1, forward strand.
TCTCTCTGCGCAATTCACTGCACTCCGGTTCCCGGAAGAACTGCCGGTGCAGGGATTTCATATAGTCGTACATGAGGCGTCCATGCGTGAAATCTATGGGCTGGCCAGCCAAAGGAAATGTAAGGCTCTCGCTCTGAAACACTGGCTCCGGGCAACTGGAACGGAGGCTCTCTACTGCCGGGTCCTCTGCGTCCAGAGACCGGAATATTCATCTTTCTGAAGCAGTATGTTAACAGGATACTGTCCAACTTTTGGGGTTCAGTTCAATTGAGCATATTTGATCCTATTCTCTTCGTCAAGGACCTTTTCCGGGATACCACACTGATCGAAATACTCTTTTAAGATTCTTTCGATTGCAGTGGTTTTGGTCTGCCCCTTTTGAGCAGCATAGAAATTCAATCTATTGAACAAATTTCTATCCATATAGCAATTCAAACTGCGTCCATCTTTCTTTGGCTTTGCCATCTTATCCGCACCTTTTAGAACTGGCTTACATCGTTAACATTCATAGGATTTTTCAAAAATGCTACGATATTATTGATTCGAGCGTCCCCAAAATCATCGTCCTCATCGTCAGAAATGCGGGTCACCAATTGCTGATACATGTATTCAATTCCTGCGCGAGCATAGGAATTGAACAATTCCATACCAGCATTGTACTCTTCACGTGTCTTAGGCACATTAAAAGCACTCCGGATACGTTCTTCTTCACTTAGCCCTCGGCTCGTATCAAGCATCATGATCAACTTCATGATGGGCACAAGTGTCTGGCACATTCCCGTCAACTGAGCCAATTGAATGGTTCGCTTGTTTTCACCAGTTGTATCATCTTTTAGCTGTCTCCCAATCTTAAGACCAACGATAGCGGCGATTGCATACAAGTCTACCAATCGAGAAACATAGGATTCCTGCATTTTATTTTGCACCCACATCTGATCGACATAGTCTGCAAAGCGACCATTGATAACGACATCGGCGGTTCGGAAATATTCAAAAGTAGCATTAGGATTATCTTTTGGCATCATAGAGAATCATCCCCTTTCTCAAAACTTGAGCTGTTGGATTTTTCCTCTTTGTTGATGTGGCAGCAGTAACCAGGGAGCGTATAGGCATCCAATCCAGATGCTTCCCAGTCCTTATCAAGCATAAAGATGATGACTTGCTCCGTAAACTCAGGGAGTTTCTGAGCAATCAGATTCGTGTTCTCATTACTCAGACTGGAAAACGGGCCGTCAAGAACCAGTGGAAGATTTATGACGCCATTATTCTTGTCATCTGCATCGTTCTCGTTGTCTGGCACCGCTTCAGAACGTTTCCGCGCCAGCTCAAGAATACTGACAATGTAGACGAAATTAATAGCAGTGGCTTCTCCGTTCGAAAGGTTCTGCTCCTCGAAGTCGGCTTTGCCTCCTACATTGTGATAATAAACATGGATGCGGTAGTCATCTTCGAGCTTTGCATACTTCTCGCCATCGTTGAACATCTTATCAAAGTTCTCGGCGATGATTTCATTGAGTCCCTCAAAAACGCCATCTTGCTTCCTCTTCGCTCTTCTTCTTGCAGTCTCATAGATCGCTTCAGTATAAGCAATTGCACGATTGACTATCTGGTTTGCACTATTTTGCTGCGAAAGCACATCCAAAGCTGCGACCTCGCATCCAGAAGATCACAAATTGCCCCATACATCAGGTTCTCAGAGTCATATTCCGACACCTGCTTGTGCTTTTGAAGATAGGCAATGCGTGCATCGGTATATTGGCTGTATAGCAAATCAAAAACAGAATAGAGCTCACTTTGTACAATCTCGCAATACGTGAACGCTCCTGAACC
>JBFLFX010000017.1:0-25217 GCA_041859815.1 Dysosmobacter sp.
GTTTTTTCAAACAGCAGCACGACCTGTTTGGAAGTGAGCCACTTGTGCTCCGCGCCGTTGTTCTTCATCCGCTTGAACTCGGCGGACAGATCCAGCAGATAGTTGATTTCCTCGGGGGTGAAGTCCAACAGCTTCAGAAAACTACGACCTCTCAAATTGACTCCCATAATTACATTTCCCTTTCTGTTCTTAAATGATTTATCTTACAGCAATTCTACAGAGGAATGCGAAAAAAGAAAGCAGCGTAAAATGGCGGGCACAAGGCGGAGCGAGCCTGCCTTTCCGGCAGGATGGCGGGCTGCAGGCCCTGCGCCGGAGGCAACGCGGCAGACGGCCTTTTTACACGCTGAATTTTTGCGGTTTTTGTGGAATTACTGTAATAATCTGTAATAATTAAAAAAACCGGTTTTAGTCTTCCCGCTCCAGAGGCATGGACATGCAGCGGGGGCCGCCGCGTCCGCGGGAAAGCTCGGCACTGGGAATCTCCAGCACCGTGAGCCCCTTGTCCTTCAGAATGGCGTTGGAGACATCGTTGCGCTCATACACCACAATTTTGCCCGGGGCAATGCAAAGCGTGTTGGATCCGTCGTTCCACTGCTCGCGCGCGGAAACAATCAGATCGTCGCCGCCGCAGTAGATGAGCTCCACGTTGTCCACATGGGTATACGTTTCCAGAATATGCTTCAAATCGGAATCCACCTCACGGATCTGCAAATCGGAGGGATCCCTTTTACCCGGCGTGATCTCAAAGACGGTGAGGGGGCCAAGGATGGCGGGGTGGACGGTATACCGGTTGTAGTCCACCTGCGTAAAGACGGTGTCCAGATGCATAAAGGCGCGGCACGCGGGAATCTTGAATGCCAGCACGGTGCGGATCTTGGCGCTGGGATCCCGGAACAGGTTCCGTGCCACGGTTTCGATGGCGTCGGGAGACGTCCGTTGGGAGATGCCGATAGCCAACGTGTCTTCGGTCAGGTTCAGCACGTCGCCACCCTCAATATTGCGCTCCATATCACGGGCATAATAATGGGGAACATCCCTGTAGTAGTCGGGGTGATACTTGAAAATGTAGTCGGCGTAAATGGTTTCGCGGCATCGGGTGGGGAAACGCATTTTGTTAATGAAGACACCGGAACCCACGGAGGCGAAGGGATCGCGGGTGAAGTAGAGATTGGGCATGGGAGGGATGACCAGATCATCCGGGGGGGCAACCATATCTTCCAGAGAGTGGACGGAGAAGGGCCCTGCTTCCTTCAGGGTGACACCTTCCATGGTTTTCTCCACCAGTGCCTTGCCCTGGAAGTTGGAGGTCAGGTATCCGTAGAGCTTATCCTGCCAGCGCTTGGTTTTGATGTTGCCCTCGGACAGCCACTGGTAAAGAAACGGCTTGACCAGCTCGGGCTGCAGATTCAGGACCTCGGCCATCAGATCTTCCAGGTAGACGACTTCCACCCCGTTATCCCGGAGAACCTGAGCGAAAGCGTCATGTTCCTCCTGTGCGACCTTCAGGAAGGGGATGTCATCAAAAAGCAGATCCTGAAGGGCGGCGGGTGTGAGATTAAGAAGCTCTCGCCCCGGCCTGTGCAAAAGAACTTTCTTCAGGGGCTTGATCTCACTGTAAACATGAATTCCGGACATAATAAGCGGTCTCCTTTCATGTGTGAATCATGTTTGTATTTATATAAATAATATTTTATTTCAAATCCACACAATGGGACGGACAATTTAAAACGACTTTATTGTACAATTCGACGAGGATGCGGCGCTTGGACATTTGAGAACAAAAAGGTTGTACTATTCAGCAAACCTTTTTGTATAAAAACGGGGTCAGAATTTTTACTTTCATTATTCAAAAAAAGTAGTATCCTCATAAATAGATGAGAACCTTACAAAAAGGAGGCTGCACGAGTGAATTCGGAGCTATCTGAGATTCAAGAGAATACGATATCCGGTTACAACGACTCCAGAATATGCAGTTTTGATGTGGAATTTATTGAACGGCCCACAAAACCGCTGTTCCATCAGATGGCGCGTTTCCTGTATTTCTATGCGGGAGAGGGGAGAATCAAGATCAATGGAAAAGTCTATGAGATACGGGCAAACACCATAATTGCCATCCTGCCGTGGGAGACCAGCGAGATTGTCAAGGTAACCGAACCCCTGAAGTTCTACAAGATAATTTATGATGTAGACGTGGTAGCGCAGGCCATCCATTCCTGGTACACCTGGGAGCACAAGCCAATGTCCTTTCAAACGGCGCTGGAGGAACATGCGGCGGGATATCTGGACGAAAAGGAAAGCGAAGCCTGCTCCCGCATCGCAGCGGATCTGCGGGAGGAGCTGGGAGTGGAATCCTGCTACAACTCTCCCCCGGAGCGAAAATTCAGCGGGATTTTTGTGGTCAGCAAGCTGGTGGAGCTGATCGTCCGGCACCTTCGCGCTGCCTCCCAAAGCAGGGAAAACGGCAGCCTGGGAATCGCCGAGACCGAACCGGACAATTGCGCGCAGATTTTCAGATACTGCTATGCCCATCTGAGTGAACATCTGACGCTGGAGAAACTTTCGGCGGCGCTTTACATGAGCAAGTCCAGCATTTCCAAATATATTGCGTCCACCACCGGACAGTCCTTCAGCGAAATTCTCAGCGGAATGCGGCTGGCAAAAGCCAGCGAGCTGCTGACCCATACGGAAATGACTCTGGAACAGGTGGCGCAGCTGTGCGGATTCACGGATGCTCCCCACGTTTCCAAGGCGTTTGCAGCCCGCATGGGACACACTACAAGCGAGTACAGAAAGGCTGCCAGAGCGGAGTTAAACATCTTTACGGAAGCGGAGAAGCGGACTGCCTATGACATCATCGGTTATGTCTATAAAAACTATACCGATTCGGAACTGAATATCACGGCAGTAACCACACAGTTTCATCTTCCCGCAAAGGAGATTAATAGGGTGCTGCTGCTTCATCTGGAGAAAAATTTCGACGAATTCCTGCACTATCTGCGAATCAACCGGGCCTGCGAGTATTTGTTATGCACCCGAATGAGCATCATAGACATTGCGGTCGAAGTGGGCTATAACAATGTTAAGACATTCAATCGCAATTTTGTCCGACTGCAAAAGATGACGCCCGGCGACTTCCGGCAGTCCACGACTCTCCAAATCGGCGGGGAGACGATTGTCAAGGAATGAGTGCGCTGCGCAAGCGTTGAGAACGCACAGAGGGTTTCAGAGCTTACGGTTTAAAGAGAGGGGAGCCCTTCCCGGGCTCCCCTCTCTTTGAATTTCCGTTCCGCCCCGCGCGGCGGGCATGGTACAATCGTCCGTATCCGGGATAGTGAGTTTTCCGTAAGATTCAATTTTCCAAAAGCCGGTTTCAAACGCGTTGGAAGCCGCATACCCCTTCTCCCCTCTCACTTTGCCCGGTGGAAGCAAAGCAGGCACGATACTGATTGAGGCAGAATATAATGCTGTAGTAAATTGTAGATTTGGATGTGTTATTATGGCAATTAAAATATTTATCGATCAAGGGCACAATCCGACCGGCTTCCACAATACCGGCGCCTCTTGGTACGGCCTTAATGAGCAGGACATCACTTTCCAGGTCGGCGCTTACCTTGCGGAGATGTTAAATAAAGATCCCCGCTTTGAAGCGCGTTTGTCGCGGCCATTGCCAACCACCGTCCTGGGGACCAACAATACCACCAGTTTGGCAGAGCGGGTAAGAGCGGCAAATGCGTGGCCTGCGAATTACTTTATCAGCATCCATGCAAACGCCAGCCTGGATACGTCCATCAACGGCACGGAGGTGTATGTTTATCAGCTTTATACCCAATCCAACTGGCTTGCGGAGCAAGTTTTAGACGGCATTGTGGAGATGGTGGGCACCAAAAACAACGGCGTACGCGCGCGGCCGTCTTTGTATGTCCTGAAAAAAACGAAAATGCCCGCAATTCTGGTGGAATTGGCGTATCTGTCCAATCCTTCGGATTCAGAAAAACTGCGCGACGACCAGTATCAGTTTGCACAGGGCATTTATACAGGGATTATGAGATATTTTGGATTTAATTTGTAAACCGCAGCTGAAATTTTCAAGTATAAAAGGCCCGGCGTTCTCCGCGGTGCTTTCCGGCAGCTTGCCGGCGGCGGAGCGACTCTCTTCAGCCGCTGACGCCGCCGCGGCGGCCGTTGACTCTCCTGCCGTTTTGCCCTATAATAACTTAAACCGATCCTTCCGGCCGGAAGGATCGGTTTGGTCATAATGAATAGAATGATTTGTGGAGGATGGGTGCGAAAGGAGACAACCAGATGTTGAACAGCCGCGGATTCGATTTATGGGCGGACGGGTATGACAAAAGCGTTTCCCTCAGTGAAGAAGCCGATGAATATCCCTTTGCCGGGTATAAAAAGGTCCTGGGGACCATTTACAGTGTTATCAGAAGCGGAAGCGGGAAAAGGATTCTCGATGTCGGTTTTGGAACGGGGATACTGTCGAAGAAGCTGTATGATGAGGGATATTTGATTTACGGGGTGGATTTTTCCAAAAAGATGATCGATCTGTCGAAAGAGAAAATGCCGGATGCAACCCTGATTCAATACGATTTTTCACAGGGGCTTCCGATCTGCCTGCGCGGCGAGACGTTTGACGCGATTGTCTGCACCTACGCGATTCACAGAAAATCAAATTTATCAGAGAATTGCTGGCGTGCCTGTCCGCCGGCGGTAAAGTGCTGATTGGCGACGTGGCCTTTCCGACCGTAAAGGAGCTGGAGCAATGCAGAGCGCGAAGCGGAGACCGCTGGGATGAGGACGAGCGCTACCCTGTCGCCGAAGTGCTGCGGCCTTCGTTTCCAGCCATGCGGTTTGAAAAAATTTCTGATTGTGCGGGCGTTCTGTCTTTTGCAAAATGAACTCTGTCCCCCGCATTTTATGGGGGGAAATCTGGCGGTGCGGGTGTTCCTGCGGCACTTGAAAGTGCCGCAGGAACACCCGCTTTTTCTATTGTGGACTGCGCCGGAAAAGATCTGACATTCCCCCGCCCCGCCCGCATCGGGATATTCCGATCCGGCAACCGGGAATGCGTCCGGCCTTCCGACAGGGCTGCCGGCCGGATGAGCGGCACGGCCCGCTTAAAACCCTGCCGCAATTTTTTTTCGGGCACCGGGTTGACAGGCCCTCACCATAATGTTAAAATAAATTTATCGTTAAAATATATTTTTCAATAAATTTATTTTACTGTAGGTGGTTTTCATGAGCCTGCTCCATAACAGGAACTACCTTCTGCTGCGCTCCGCGTGGAGCGTTTCCAGCTTCGGCACCAACATGCAGAGCTTTGCCCTTTCACTGTACGTGCTGGCCGTTACCGGATCCGCCATGCAGTTTTCGCTGACGCTCTGCATGCAGATTCTGCCGAGCATCCTCTTCGCACCGTTCAGCGGCTTCACCGCCGACCGGTTCAACCGGAAAATGCAGATTGTTCTGTGCGACGGCCTGAGCGCGGCGGTGGCGCTTACCCTGTTTTCCGTCTACCGGACAAGCGGCGGGCTTTCCACTGCGTTCATTTACTCCGGTGTCTTTCTTCTTTCCGGCATCAACACATTTTTCAGCGCGACGGCCGGATGTTTGATACAGGCCTCCGTCGACCCGGCCGATTACGTCAGGCAAAAGTCGGTGGACACAACGATTTCAAGCCTGATTGCCATTTTCGTACCCGCGGCCGCGGGAATGCTGTACAGCTTTTTCGGCCTCACGATCGTCCTGCTGATCAACGCGGCCAGTTTCCTCTTTTCCGCCGTGATGGAGAGTCTAATCCGGCTGCCGGCGCGCGGTACGGTCTCCCCCGCAACATCCGCCGGTTCCTTTTTTGAGTCCGTCAGGGACGGCTTCCAATACGTCCGCAAAAGCCCGTTCATTCTGTCCTTTGTTGTGATTCTCTCCGCGCTTAATTTTATCCTGCCCGGCGTCGACGTGGGACTGATGACGGTTTCGCAGAAGCTGATGCGCCTGCGCTCTTCCGCAATCGGCTTTGAAAACGCCGCCATTTCCGCAGGAACCCTCGCCAGTGCAGCCTTCTGCATCTTCTTCGACAAAAAGCTGAAGAGAGCGAGTCTGAACCCGATTATTACGGGCGACCTGCTGGTGACCTGCATCGCTTTCCTTGCAATCGGCATATGGCTGGAAGTTTTTTATATGAGTTTGCCGTCTGCCGCAAATGTCTTCATATTTATACTGCTGAACCTCGTCATTGTCGTCACCAACGGGGTTCTGTCCATCAATCTCTCTGCGCAGTTCCAAAGCAACGTGCCCAACGAGCGTATGGGCCGCACCGGATCGTTTGTCAGCGCGGCCCTGCTGGTCAGCACGCCGGCCGGCGAAATCTTCTCGGGCGCTTTGCTTGAACGGCTTCCCTACTGCGCCGCCTACTTCGCGGAAGGCGTTCTCTGCGCGCTGCTTTTTTTCGGCTATTTAATCGGCAGACGGAATGTGCTATAATAAAATCCGGAAAATACCGGATTTTAATCTGACGGAGGGGCTGCCGCTTGAAAACTCTTACCCTGAAAACACCGGAGGAGATTGAGATCTACCTCAATCCCTTCCGTATGAAAATCATACGCCTTATGAAAAGCATGGATCGGCCCATGACGGTGACGGAAATCGCCGACGAGATGGGGCTTGCCCCGGCAAAGATTCTCTACCATGTCAAAAAACTGGTTTCCATTGGCGTTCTTTTCCTGAAATATACGAAGGTCGTCAACGGGATCGTGGCAAAATACTATGATTTTACCTCGGATTCCATCGCGCTTTCCATCTCGGACAGCGAGGGCGGCAGCGATCTCATCCGCTCCAAAGTGATGATGGAATACGGGGGATATTTCGACGAGGCCAAGCAGAAATTTTTCAGCCTGTACAATTCCAAAAATACAATTGGCGACGGGAACGTCTGCATTACCGTCAAGGATTCCTTTCCGATTGACCCGGGGCGCGTCGGTGCGATGAACGATGAGCTGCGCGCAGTTCTGAAAAAATACCGGAGCAAAAGCAAAGACGCGGCTCGCTACGGCGTATTTATGTTTCTGATTCAGAACACCAGGGAAGATGAAAAGGAATAGCCAGAGCCAATTTTTTAAAGCGGTTCCAGGTCGGGAAATTTGTGGAAAACAGGCGGGAAACCGCCAGGGGGTTCCCGCCCGTTTCTTTGCCTGCGGGAAGGACGCGGCCCCGCTTCAAAGCGCATTTGCCGCCGGCTGCCGCCGTCCTCGAGGCCAACAATCCCGCCGGCCTGGCAGAGCGGATAACCGCAGCCTGCAAGTACAAAAGGCACGGCGCTCTCCGCGGCGCTTCCTGACAGCCCGCCGGCGGTGGAGCAATATTTTTCAGGCGCTGATGCCGCCGCACACGGCCATTGACTGTCCTGCCGTTTTGCCCTATAATAACCTAAATTGATAATTTCGGCCGGGTGAACCGGTTTTGCTAAAATGGATTGAATCACAGGGAAAGGAGCGACCGCTTGAGATGAGTGGCTGCTCCTTTCGCTTACTTCGGGCGGTTCAGGATTGCGGAAAAACGGGGTCGTAAGATGAAAATAAGGCAGCTGTTACAAATCAGCAAGCGAAGAATGAGAGTCTACGCATGGATTCTCGTCGGTTTTGTCGGCTTTTTGATATTCGTTCAAAACGATTCTTTTCTGTACCGGCAGACGATTGTCCGAGTGACGAACGTGAGGGAGACCCAGATTTCAAACACGCCGAAATTCGGAAAAGAATTCAGGCAGAGGCTCACGGGCACGATATTAAATGGAAGATACAGGGGGAAAACCGTCACATACACCAACGCGCGGGATGCTTCCGGCGCGTTCGGCATGAATTTCAAAGCCGGGGACGAACTGTTTGTCAGCTTGAATAAAAACCACAATATCAGCAGTGTAACCGACTTCAAACGGGATTTTTATATTGCGCTGATCACGGGAATTCTCATCTTATCCCTGGTAATATTCGGCCGGGACAAGGGGGTGCGCACATTCCTTACCTTGCTGATCAATGTTTTTGTTTTTTACGTCATCCTGTTTTTAAGGGGAAAAGGGTTTAATATTTTACTGCTTTACGCTGTCGCATCGGTTATTTTTATTGTGCTGACGCTTCTGATTATCAGCGGCAGGAATCGGAAAACTCTGTGCGCCATTGTATCCTCCGTTTTAAGCCTGGGCGTTACGATGCTGATCGCATTTTCCGTCATTATGATTGATAAACAGTCAATCTGCTTTGAACTGATGCCGTTTGCGATCAAGATGCCGGATTATCAGGATGTTTTTTATGCCGGAATCCTGATTGGCGGTCTTGGAGCCATTATGGAAATCGCGATCGCGGTGTCTTCCGCAGTCCATGAGCTGATGGCAAAAAAACCGGATATTACAGTGAAAGAACTGCGGACATCGGGAACCAATATTGCCACGGACATGATGGGCGCGCTGATTAATGTCCTGCTGTTTACATTTATCGTCGGGACCATCCCGTTGCTGACGCTGGCAATGGCAGATGACATCCCAGTTGGTCTGGCGCTGTCCTATTTTGCAAATTTGGAAATCATCCGCTCTTTGGTCGGGGCCATCGGGATTGTATTGACGGTGCCCATCACGCTGTCTGTCACAATTTTTATTCAGAAAAAAGGCGGATCTCTATGATTCTTACATTGTCTGCAATTTTGTTCGTCCTTATTGCGATCATCGGCAGGGGAAAGGGCGTTAAGACTTTCTGCTCTGCATATGCAAATCTATTGCTCATCCTCCTCTCCGCGTTCCTGATCGTAACGGGGGCGAATCCCATTGCGGTGGGGCTGGTCTTCAGCGCCGTATTCAGCATGATTACGCTTTTCTGGGTAAACGGCCGCAATCAGAAAACCGTGGCGTCGTTTCTCTCAGTCCTGATTGTCCTGGGATTGACCGGGCTTTTCATCTGGTGGCTTGGCGCGAAAAGCAATATATCGGGGTTTCCCCCCGAATACTCGGAGGAAATAGCGGAGGCGGACATCGCCTCTTCCAATACGCAGATCAATTTTTTTGATGTATTTATTGCGGTGATTCTGATGGGACTTATCGGATCCATCACCGACGCCGCCTTAGATGCCGCCACCACAGTCAATGAAATCTATCAAAACAATCAGGGCATGTCTGTTCCGGAGCTGTTTGTCTCCGGCTTGAATGTCGGCGGAGATATTCTGGGAACCATGGTCAATACGCTGTTTTTCGCTTTTTGGGGGACCTTTATGGGCTATTTCATCTGGCATCAGGGGGATCCAATGGGGAGGGTTTTAAACGGCAAAGCGTTTGCGTTTGAATATATCCGGATCGCTTTCAGCGGGCTGGGCTGTATTCTTGTGATTCCGATTTCCTGCATCACAACGATCCTTTTGCTGAAAAAGTTCCCCCCCGTCAATTAGGCCCCGTTTGGCCGGACCTGCGGTTTCAAGGCGCCGATACCCGGCGGCACAGCGCCTCTTGACAGGCGTTTTCCTGTTGACATCCGTGTGCTTCGCTTCTACAATGACTTTTAAAAGTCGCTGACAGGCAGGGGCCGCCGCGCGGCAAATTCGGCAAGAGGGCGGTCCGGGCTCTTTATGGCGGGGAGAACCCCGGCTGTTCCGATTGCCCGGTCCCGTTGAATTTTGGGACAGGCAGAGCGGCACGGCAGAGGCCGCCGGAGGACGGGAATCCGCGGAAACGCGGCCTGACAGAAAAAAAGAAAACGGAAACAAAGGGCGCGTCGAAAGATACAGACAATCTTTCAGAGGGAATAATGCAAAAACCGATGAGGAGCAGAGCCTTTAAAAAAATTTTACAGTTCACCATACTGCTGATCTGCATGTCAGCACTCCTTCTGCCGGATTTTGAGCCGGCGGCAAGGGCGGCTTCCAAGTCCGATCTGGATACGCTGCAGGAGAATGCGGGGAAATTAGCGGCTCAGAAGAAAAGTTTAAAGTCCAAGCTGAGCGCTCTTTCCGGGAACAAATCGAAAGCGTTGGAGCGAAAAGCGCTGCTGGACAAGCAGATTTCCGTCTTGTCGGATCAGGTTTCTAACGCGGAAGCGCAGATTGCGGATTATGACCGCTTGATTTCACAGACACAGGCGCGGCTGAATGAGACTCAGGAAAAAGAGAGGGCGCAGTATCAGCTGTTTCGCACACGTGTCCGCGCCATGGAAGAACGCGGGACCGTTAGCTATTGGGCGGTGCTGTTCCATGCCAGCAGCTTCACCGATCTGCTGTCCAGAGTGGACTTTGTCAATGAGATTATGGATTCCGATCAGAGTGTGATCAATAAGCTGCAGAAGCTTCAGGATCAAGTCTCCAACAGGCAAAAAGATCTGAGACATCAAAAATCGGAATCCGAATCTGCCGCGGCCGATTTGGCGGCCAGAAAATCGGAACTGAATACCCAGCAGAAAGCCACGGTTTCCCTGATGAAGCAGATTGAGGGGAACGAGGCGGATTACAAGAGCGCCCTGAGCGAGATAGCAAAGGAAGAGGACGCAATTAACGATAAGATTGCGCAGATGGCCAAGGAACTGGCAAAGCAGAGCGGCAGCCACGCGACATACGGCGGCTATATTTGGCCGGAAACCGTCAGCAAGACAATCTCATCGCCGTTTGGCCCCCGTGTCTCGCCGGGCGGCATCGGCAGTACAAACCACAAGGGCGTGGACATCTGCGGCGTGGGAGATACCACCCAGGTACTGGCGGCGAAGGCGGGCACGGTGATTATCTCTCAGTACAGCAGCTCTTACGGGAATTACATCGTGATTAATCACGGAGGCGGCAACACGACCCTGTACGCGCATCTGAGCTCCCGCGAAGTCGGAGTGGGAGCCGCGGTATCGCAGGGACAGGTCATCGGCATTACCGGATGCACCGGACATGCAACCGGTCCGCATCTTCATTTTGGTATCACGGAAAACGGCGAATGGGTAAATCCGCTGAAGTATCTGACCGATTATATAAAAGCGTGGTAATCGGCAGCGCCGCCTTTTCTCCGGACGTTCTGGGCGCCGGGCCTGCAAAGCGTATCGGAGAAAGACGGGCGCCGGCCCGCTGCGGTGCCGGTGATTTTTCCCCTTTCAAGGCAGAGGCCGGGCGCTGCCGGAGGAGAGGGACAGCCGCGCCGGGAACGTATGTTTTGGGTTGTCAATCCGGATTTATGAATAAAACGCCGCGAAGGAAACGATCTGCATATTCCGCCGGTACCGATCGGGCCGGCGTCGCCGGGGGATGATTTACCGGTTGCGAAGAGCCTCCGTGAGCCAGAATCTGCCGATGAAGCGCGGAGAGATCGAAACTCTGACGGCGCCCCGGGAGTCCAAGCCGGATCTTTCGCTGCCCGCCTATACCGGGCATGGAAAATGAAGAGATCCAAACGCGGGAGGGGCAACCCTCCCGCGTTAAAACACTTTTTCAAAGCTTAAAAGCAGTGAAGGCTTTGTGCCCGATAAAGACGCATGCCGGCGGGAATAAGCCGGCAGTCTCCGGAATCCGCCCGCCCGGCCACGCCTGCGTATCTGGAGGCGGGATCGATTCTCCCGCGCGGAAGCCATTCGATTCGGCGTTTTCCCTTTGGCTCGAGAAACCGGCCCGGCAAACCGGGGACTTCGTATCGAACTGCCGCGCCGGATAAACTGCGTGCAGTTCCGGAGGTTTTCCTTGAAAAAACAGGTTAAAGCGCGTCGGTGGGAAGCCGACAAACGGCGGCTTCCGGCCGGAGCAGGGATTCCCCGCAATGCCCCCGCTTTGAATGCAGATCGAAAAAAACCGGCAGAATAAAAATTATTTTTGCAATTTCTATTGAACACGGCGAATCGTTTGTGATAGGATACAGTTAGGAAAGATTTATAGGACGGGTTTCAGATCCGCAGGAGCACGGCGCTTGGGACAGGATTCAAAATCCGGCGTGAATCTCAGGTGGGAGTGCGCGGTATTTTTGGGGCGTGATCGCGGCCGGCGAATCGGCGCGGCAGAGCGCGCCGGAAGAGAAACTACGACGGATGCTCCCGCTTAATTGAATAGTTTTCCTGGTTTGCCGTGTTCAGCATGCGGCGATTAAAACGGAATGGGGTCGGAATCCCCGCGAACAGGTCACTGTGAGGCTCCGAAGGGAGATCAGTCAGACACGTGCCGGGAAACAGAGTCGCTGCGATCACCTTGTCTTTGATGCGCAGGAAAAGAAAGCCGACACGATTTACAGTGCCGGTTTAAGTGTCCGCCTGTGTATGACAGCATTGGCGGGCATTTTTTGTTGAGGTGCGGTATCATTACTGTCAATCACGGAAATCTGCCCGGCAAAATATCGAGAGTCGGTTTGAAGGAGGTGCTTCTGTCCGGACGGATCGGTATTTTGAGCAGCTGAATAAAAACGCTTCAAGTGTCCCCACCGGCGTTTGGCCCCTGGGGAAGGATAGGGAACCGGGTGGGATTCCCGGACGGTTCCGCCGCTGTATGTGCTTGACGCGTATGCTCGTCGATGAAAATCGGTCATTGGGGAAACCTGAGAAGGCAGAGCACACACTCTGGGAGAAGTTCTCTCATCAGGCATCAGTCAGAAGACCTGCTTTGAAGTGAGGCACTCAGGCCGCTGCATAAGCGGGCGGGGTGATGAAAGCACGCAGAAAAACGGCTGCCGCAATCCATTTGGGTTGCGGCAGCCGCTCTGTTTTTTTAAAGCGCCGCCAACCGGCCCGTCCCTTTCTGTGCCGTTCCGTGAGCAGACGCTTGTCCGGGAGGGCCATCTCTTTTCGCGCGGGATCCGGCGCAGACGGGCGGCGGTTGATTGGCTGCCGGCTGTTCGTCAGCCGGGACCGCAAGACATGCGGGCAATCAATCACGCCGCTTGTTAAATCCCCGCGGCTTTCGCTTTAAAAGACGGGCCAAGTTTTGGGGGAGCCGCAGCTCCCGGCCGGCTCTTCCAAAAATATTCAAAGGCAAGGGGTTGGACCTGTATGACGGTCACGGTTCCCGCCTGCTAATCGGGAGCCTGAGACCATACGTTTCCGCTGAAGGGCAAGCGCCTGTCCGCTGGAAGCAGCCTGCGGAAAAAGCGGGGCCCACGCTTTTCAGAGAGAGGATGATCGTTATGATTTAATTGCTTTGTCCGCGGAGCCGGAGCAGGACAAACCAAGACAACCATGGGAAAGGGAGGTTTATGATGATTCAGGGAAAATTCCCCCGCAGCGCAACGGCCGCGCTTCTGGCGCTTGTCATGGCGCTGCTGTTCGTCCTGCCGCCGACGGCGTCGGCGGCAGCTTACGGTGACCTTGAGGTCGCCATTCCACCGGGAGAGGATGTCGCGTTAGACGATACGGGCGCGAGTGGAAATACGTTTTCCTTCGACGTTGTTTCCAACATCAGCGGCTATTATCCCTTCAGCTTCTCCCTGCAAATCTCACCCTACACCGGTGTTTCCGACATCAGCACAACCAACCGTGCTGTCGTAACGCGCTACGCAGACGACTATTATCTGGTGACACTGCCCGAAAACAGCGCGTCCACGGTTACCATTACTTCCAAAGGCGGGTACGCCTACGTTCTCAACTGCTCCGCGCCGAACGGCGGCACGAGCACGGGGGCGGGCGCCTACGCCTACCTCCCGGCGGCAGGTCAGTTTGTCAACGAGGGCATGGACTCCGGCGGCTGGGGCGACGTCTATACCTCGACCGGCGGCCTGAAGCACAATAATACGGTGGGCGTGTCGCTGGGCTTTTTCGGCGGCTATTACGTCTATGACTTCGGCTCCAATATCACCAACAGCGACACCAATCCCTACGGCGCCGATTTCATCGTCTACGGCAATGCCTTCTGGGGCAATTCCGAACCGGGGTGCATACAGGTGGCGCAGGATGACGGCCGCGGCAATCCCGGCACCTGGTACAACATCGCAAGCTCCCTTTACTACAGCAGCAGCACGACGAAGAACGCCAGTGTGACCTACACGAATCCCACGCCCGGCGACGATTCCAGCAGCACTGCCAGCACACTGGCCAACGTTCCGTACACGGGCACCGTCAGCGGCACGATCACGACAAACAGCTATCATAACCACTCCTGGGTCCCGCTCAAGCGCAATTATTTCGCGCCCCGGACGATTAACAGCGCCGCCTGCCCGGCGATGAACAGGCTCTCCAGCCTGCCCTCCTTCGGCTCGTACACCGCCGGCAGCGGTTCCACTGGCGCGGCGCTGACGCTGAACGGCGTCCTGCTGAGCAACGTTTCCACCAGTAACACCGCCGGCATGTTCTACGGGCTCTGCGACGTCCACCCCAATTCCACTCTTGGCGGCACGGCGGCCTATAACCCCTACGCTGTCAGCGGACAGGCGTCCTCCACATGGAGCTCGTTCGTCAGCTCCGGCGGCGTCGGCGGCACGGCGGCCAGCGGCGGCGATCCGATTGACATCTCCTGGGCGGTCGATTCCAGCGGCAATCCGGTTTATCTGAACAGCATCCGATACGTCCGCATTTACACCGGCGCAGCGCAGATGAACGGTGTTTTCGGCGAGATTTCCACCGAGGTCTGCGGCGTCGCGGCGTGTACCGGCACCGGCAGCGGCGCAAGCTCCGCGACGACTACAATCCAAGCGGGCTGTAATTTGCGGCATCTCAATACGGTGACCACAACAAATATGGGCACGGCCTCTGTGCCTTTAGGCGGCTATTCGACTGCGGCCGTAAAAGTGACATCGGATGCGGATCATATTTACATCAACGGCAGTTCGGTGACGAGCGGCAGTAACGTGTCCTATACGCTTACTTCCGGTGTGACGCAATATGTCCAGGTCATTACTCAAAAAGGCAATGAATCGCCTTATATAACGCTTCTGAAAATTTCAAACTGATTCTATATAAGGGGAAATCGAAAAGGGGGCAGGTATATTGTCTGCCCCCTTCTCCGGGTGAAAAGGTATGAAAAAATCTTTTAAAAATTGTTTGGCTGTGCTTCTCTGCTTATCAATAATTTTTTCCGTATGCATTGTTCCCGCCTATGCGGCGGCAGATAAAACCTTCGGGGACATAGACGCCTATATCGATAATTCAAAACAAACCATTCGGACAACTTCAAGTCCGAAGTATTACTTTTTGCAGGTTCCGAGCGGTACCACAGATCTGTTTTTTTGATGTCAGTAATTTGCCTGATTTCAAAAACAATTTCGACTATGACTTTTTGATAGGGTCGAATTCGCTCGACTATCAAAGCCATCAGGGAATTTGCCTATACAGTGATGCACTGTATTATAACGACGATACAAACTTCGCCCATTCAATTATGCCCACTCAATATGATTCAAACGGCAGAGTCGAGCTCCCACTAAAGTATTTTCTTGCCGATAAAACCAAGCTTCCCACGCTTGACGGCGTAACGTACTCACGTTCTTTGAGCTACGCCAGTATCAGTCTGGGCGGGAATGGGAATACGCTGACAACGCTGATCGTTCAGATTGGAGCCGTTGCTGCGGGCGCAGATACGACGCAGCTGCTAAGCACCATTACAGCGGCGGAAGCTGCCGCTCCAGATCAATATTATACAAGCGGAGATCGCTACAACGGCAACGATGCGTCTACCATTTCTCCCTCCGCCACCCCATCCGGTTTTTACGGGAAAATGCAAAATGCGCTGGCAGCGGCCAAGACGCTGTTTACGGACAATGATCCCGACAAAAGTCTTAGGAACGGCGAAAGCCAGGACGATGTCGATACGGCAACGGCCAATCTCACAGCCGCCATCGCAAACCTCATCCCCACCACCAATGTCAACGCCACGGCGCTGTATGAGGAAATCAATACCAAGCCGTTTTATTACGAGGGCAGCGACAAGATCTATCCGGGCGCGAGCTACTATTCGGCCCCTTCCTGGCAGGCTTATCAGACGCAGCTTACGGCGGCACGGACGATGCTCGCCGCGCTGTACAGCAACGGAAAACCGACGAATCTGAATATCGCCACACCCGGCTCAAACGACCCCGCCGGCGCCATCTATCAGACGGCCGTCGGCGCGCGGACGGCGGCGCTCAAGAAGGCGTATGACGCCCTCGATCCGCTGGGCGGCAGCACCGCGATTGCCAGCGCCGAGCTGGCCTACAGGGGCATCAACCTGCTGGCCAACACGCTCTTCAACCCCGCCGCCATGACGCCGTCCAAATATACGGACGACAGCTACGCCGCATTTCTGAAGGCGCGGAACGCGGCCATCGCGTTTTACGACAGCCACAGCGATCCGACGTCCGTCACCGGCATCGGGCAGAGCGAGGCGGGGACGTATGTCACGGCCTACGACGCGCTTTATAAGGCCTGCTACTACGGGCTCACCGCGAAGAGCGCCGCCGCCGTCTCGCTGTCCATTGTGGACAACTTCGCCGCGCTGAACGGCGTCACGGCGATAGCGCCCGTCATGGACTGCGCGGGGACTTATCACCTGACCCTCCCGAGCGGCGCGGCCACGCTGGGCGGCGCGATCCGTCAGGCGCTGGGCGGCTATACGAGCGAGTATAAGGCATCTTCCGACGGCGCCATGTACGACTATTTCGATTTCGGCAGCCGGCTCCACTGCGGCGCCGGCGTGTATCTCAACGGCGTCTATCTGTTTGAGATGAGCGCCGGCGTGAACTCCAGTACGGCGGCGCCGCAGACATCCGCGTTTTCCGGTATCCAGCTTCACGACGGGGACAGCGTCGTCATTTCCCTTGAAAAACTGCCCGTATACACCAATCTGAGCGGCACGGCATTGCCGTATTCCGTGGCGCAAATCGGTGATTCCGTAAAATATATCTCGCTCAGTCAGGGCGGCAGGGCTGCAGCCGAGGCCGCGGCCGGGGCGGGGAAAACCCTCACCCTGTCGGCGTCGGCACACGCCGCACTGTCCACCGCGTACACGGGCCGCGAGTCTGCCCTGGCAGGCGCGCCGGTCTATGTAAGCGCCTGCTGCACAAGCGAAGCGGATGCCGAAAACGCCGCCGCGATTCACAACACCGGTGTCGTCACCGGTTCGGACGGAAGCTTCTCCCTCACGCTGTACAGCGAGGGCTGGTACGCTTTGAACGTATTCGGCCCGGGCGATTACAGCGGGCTCTCCTGCGGTCCGGCCGTCATCGTCCACATCACGGCGCCGTCCGCAGCCGATCGGGCGGCGGTAAAGTCCGCCTTACAGTCTGCGCTTGACCGTGCGTACCGCGCCTACCCCTCAGGTTACTATTCAAGCGGCGACTGGACGGCGATCCGGACGGCTTATCAGAAGGGCACGGGCGGGATCTCGGCCGCCGCGACGGTTGGGGATGCGTACAGCGCCGAGCAGACGGCTTTGAACGCCATCACTGCCGTTCAGAAGGCCACGGCGGCAAGCAACACAGCGGCTATTTCGGCGTTCCGCAACGTCCTCGGCCGGCTGCCGGACGATACGGCAAAGCTGGGGTCAAGCCAGCAGTACCTTGTGGATGCGCTGAAAACCGATTACGCGGCGCTGACGGACTGCCTGAAAGGGCAGCTCACCGGGCTGGAACAGCGAAAATACGAGGCCGTCGCTGCCGCCGACGCGGCGGGGCTGCCTGCGCTCGGTCCCTACCGGCTCACGGTCAACGTCCGGGGCGACACCGCCGCTGCCACCGCCGCGCTGAACGATATGACGGCGTACCTGCGGAAAAACGGCAGTCCCGCCGTCAATCAACTTGATCAGTTCGGCTCGACGCCGAGAACGGCGGACGGAAGTTCGGCGGGAGCAGGCAGCCGGAACGTTTCAACGGCGTATCCGGACAGTAAAATTGATCTCCCCGTGGACACCGGCTTTTACGCTTACTGCCCCGTGCAGAACGCTGTGGGCAATGTCCTGTCCCCCAACGGCGCGGCCTGGTCCATCACCGACGGGAATTTCGCGCTGGATCTCAAAAGCGGCTATGTTCATACGACAACGTCGGGAAATACGACTACCGACTGGTTCTACTATAAAGTTCTGAAAAACTTCACCGTGAAGATTCAGAATGTGCCGTATGAGATCAAGAGCATCACCTACGGCGGTATTGACGGCAGCGCCGTTACAACGGGGGATCAAACCCTGCTGGATCCCACAATCTGGCATGGGAAGGACGCTGAGAATGAAACCATCCGGTTTGACAATGCCAGCCGGAGCTTTATCATGCCCTACGGCGATGTAACCGTGACAATCAAATGGGGCCCGGTCAGCAATCAGGCGGCGGACGCCGCGGCGCTGCAGAGCGCCAAGGACTCGGCGGCGGCGTCTCTTACCGCCACGTACGGCACGTACAGCTCGGCAAACTATTCGGCGGATCACTGGACCGCGCTGACGGCGGCCTATCGGACGGGCCTGACCGCTATTGCCAGCGCCACGACAACCGACGGCGTCGCTGCGGCGCGCAAGACGGCACTTGCCGCCATGGCGGCCGTTGAGGCAAAAGACTCCGCCAGCACCGGCCCGGATTACGGCAAGACGGTCGGCCAGGTGCATATCACAGTGGAGAATTCAACGTTTACCTCCCCGCACGGCGGTGATACGCCGGCATGGACGGGGACCCTCCTGAACGGCACGTACGACCTCCATGAGAAGGATACGATTATGACGTGCGTCCTGACGGCGCTTGCAGAAAAGGACTGCACCTGGACGGGAACAGGCAGCGGCGACAGAAGCGGTTACGATATTACGTACCTCGCGTCCGTTACGAACAGCGGCGGGGGGACGCTGGGCGAGTTTGACGGTTATGCCGGCTCCGGCTGGATGATTACCCTCAACGACTGGTTTATCAACGCCGGCATGCCGGAATTTTCGTACTCGAACGGCGAGCTGGAAAACGGCGATGACATCCATGTCATGTTCACAACCGATTACGGCGCGGACCTCGGCGGGACGTGGAGCAGCGCCGACACCACGCTCAACTCCCTCGGGATCAGCGCCGGGACGCTGATGCCGGCGTTCCGCTCGACAGACCTCAGCTATGGGCTGCTCATTTCCGGATCCAGCCAGAGCCTGACGGTGACGCCCGCAGCCAACAATAAAAATTATCTCGTCAAGACCTTCCTGAACACCTACAACTCGGACGCGGCGTATTATAAGCGCACCGAAACGCTTACGGTAAAGCCGGGCGATACGATCTACGTCGGCTGCGGCGATTCCTCCTGGCCGTCTATGAACAAGCAGACCGCCGACGCGATCTCCTATACCGGCACAAAGTACGCGATCAAGATCTATAACAGCATGGCGGACTATGCCCGGGACCTGATTGCGTCGCTCCCGTCCGCGCAGCAGATCACACTATCCACGTACACGGGATGTCAAAGCGCCGTCGCAAACGCCCGTTCGGTTTACGGCGGCCTGACCGCGCAGCAGCAGTCCGCGGTGACAAATCTGTCCGCGCTGACGGCGGCGGAGGCCAAAATTCGGTTCTACCGGCAGATCGACAGCGCCAAGACGCTTCTCGCGGCGATCCCCGGTGCCTCAACGATTACGAAGTCGAACATGACGCCCATCGCCGCGCAGGTTAAAACGGCAAAGGCGGCTTACGACGCGCTGAGCCCGGATCAGCAGCTCTATATCACGGTTGCCGTCGTTTCCAATTACAACGCCGCCATTCGGACGCTCACCGCGCTGGGCGCGTTCACCGCGTCCGCCGCACCGCCGACGATCACCGGCAGCGACAAAGCCCCGGAGGACAGCGGCGGTACAGTGACGCTCAATCCTATCGCCACGGCCTCCGGCGGCAGGGCGTCCGTTACTCTCGCGGCATCCGACCTGTCCGGCGCCATCGGCAGCGCGAAGGGCAACGGCGGCATGACGATTGTCATCGCCCCCAAGATTACCGGGACGGCCAGGAAGGTGACCATTGACCTGCCGAAATCGTCGCTTTCCTCCATAGCCTCCGACACGGATGCCGATTTGGACGTACAGACGCCGGTTGGCGATGTGAAGTTTCCGAACGCGGCGCTTTGCTCGATCGCCTCCCAGGCTGCGGGCAATGCCGTCACGGTCAGCCTGAACACGGCCGACACGGCGGCACTGACGGCCGGCCAGCAAAAATTGGTCGGCGGCGGCACAGCGTATGAGATCTCGGTTGCGAGCGGCGGCCAGAAAATTACCAGATTCGACAATAAAAATATCACGATTTCCCTGCCCTACGCACTGAAAAACGGCGAGGATCCGTCGGGCGTGGCCGTCTGGTATCTCGATGGTTCCGGTAAGCTCCGGGAGATGGCGGCAGCCTACAACAAAGCGGCCGGCCTTGCCACTTTCACAACACCCCACCTGTCCTGTTACGTTGTGGGTTACACGACGCCCTGGACAAATCCGTTTGCCGATGTTCAACCCGCAGACTGGTTTTACGGCCCGGTGAAGTATGCCGTACGGAACGGACTTTTCAACGGGACTTCAAGCTCGACCTTCGCACCCGGCGGCCGTATGACGCGCGCGATGCTCGTCACCGTGCTGTACCGCCTGGAAGGAAAGCCGGCCGTGACAGGTACGAATGGCTTTGCGGATGTGCGGAGCGGCCAATGGTATACCGGCGCCGTGACGTGGGCAAACGCGAACAGGATCGTCTCCGGCTACGGCGGCGGGCTTTTCGGTACGAACGACAACCTCACGCGCGAACAGACGGCGGCAATTCTGTACCGCTATGCCCAGTACAAGGGCTGTGATGTGGCAGAGCCGGCGGATCTGAAAGATTTTACCGATGCGTCGAGCGTCAGCACATGGGCGAAAGACGCCATGGGATGGGCCAATGCCGCGGGACTTATCACCGGTACGACATCCGTGACTCTCTCCCCCGCCGACAGCGCGACCCGCGCTCAAGTGGCCGTGATCCTCATGCGGTTTTGTGAGAACATTGTAAAATAGTTTTACTTTCGGCTGCGGCGGAGCGTCCGCACCTCCTTCTCTTATGACCGCCGCGGATATCCGCTGCAGACCGATTGGCCGGGCGGACGGTAAAATTCCGCCGCGGGTCTATTTCCCCCGCTGCAGCGGCGGGCTGCCGGCCAAGCCGTATCCCGGATGGGGAAAGACCTCTTTCGGACGTTAAGGGGCTTTCCTCAGAGGGAGAACCCCCGAAAGACTGTCAAAAAAATGACGAGATTCCGCAGTTGCCGCTTCACAGGCGGACCGGCGGCGCCCGGCCCGTCTGCCTGAAAGCGCCGGGAATGGAAAAAGGAGCAAAAATGAGTGGTAAAAATACCGGGGATCACTATTCGCATTTTGTTAATAAGGCGTGTGAGTTCTTTCCCTGCCATAGGACGGACGATCCGGATAACTTCAACTGCCTTTTCTGCTATTGCCCGCTCTATGCGCTGGGAGACGGCTGCGGCGGCAATTTTACTTATACGCCGGAAGGTGTTAAGGACTGCAGCGATTGCCTGATCCCCCATTTGAAAACCGGCTATGCCTATGTGACGGGTAATTTCTATAAGATAGCGGCTCTGATTCAGGAAAACAAGAAGAAACAGAGGAAGAAAAATCAATGAAAGTATCAAGGAGATTGGCTGCGCTGACTTTGGCGCTTGCGCTGACGCTGGGACTGTCCGTCCGGACGAGGGCCGCGGATCAAACGGCGCTGGAGAATGCCATGGACAAAGCGGCGGCATATATGGTCAAAACCGTCGCCGATCCGCAGGTGGGGTCCATCGGCGGGGAATGGGCCGTCATCGGCCTGGCCCGCAGCGGATACAATGTGCCGAATGCATATTATCAAAACTATTACGCCGCCGTGAAAAACTATGTGAGGGCCTGCGGGGGCGTCCTTCATCAGAAGAAATATACGGAATACTCGCGGGTGGATCTGGCGCTGACGGCGATTGGAAAGAATCCGACGGACGTGGCGGGGTATAACCTCCTGACGCCGCTGGGCGACTATGACAAAACCGTCTGGCAGGGTCTCAACGGCCCAATTTGGGCGCTTATCGCGCTGGACAGCGGAAATTACGCCATGCCGCGGAACACGGGTGCCGCAACGCAGGCCACGCGGCAGATGTATGTGGACGATATCCTGTCGCACCAGCTTGCCGACGGCGGCTGGTCGCTGACCGGCAGGGGCGGCGGTTCCACCCCCGCGGATCCCGATATGACCGGGATGGCGCTCCAGGCGCTGGCCAAATACACAGGCGGCGCCGGTGTCCGGACTGCGGTGGACAGGGCGTTGGACTGCCTGTCCGGGATGCAGGATCAAAATGGCGGCTACGCCTCCTGGAGCACGACCAATTCCGAAAGCGTCGTGCAGGTGATTGTGGCTCTTTGCGAACTGGGGCTGAAGCCGGAGGATGCTGGATCAAATTGGCGGCTCCGCCTCATGTCGCACTACCATTCCCGACAGCGTCTTGCTGGTGTTTGTGGCTATTTGCGACGGGGGGCTGACGCCGGTTGACTGGGTGTTTATAAAAAACGGCCGCACGCTTCTGGACAATCTCCTGAGCTATCAGCAGCCGGACGGCAGCTTCAAGCACACCTCCGACGGCAGCGGCAGCAATCAGATGGCCTCGGAGCAGGGACTTTATGGCATTGCCTCCGCGCTTCGGAGCGCGGAGGGGAAAAACAGCCTCTACCGCATGGACGACGCCATCGATATCGGCGAGAGCGCGGGTACAGGCCCGGCAAAGGGCGCAGGGCTGGCGAAAAAAAATGCCGACGTAAAGGCCGTACCGATCACAAAGCCGGGGACGGCCTTCAGCGACACGGCGGGCAGCGATGCTGCCGGTGCGGTCGAGGCGCTGGCGTCGCGCGGCATTCTCGGCGGTTACAGCGACAAAACCTTCAGGCCCGGCAATACCATGACGCGGGCGGAGTTTGCCGCGATTGCCGTGAGGGGGCTGGGACTGACGCCGGCGCCGGCCGGTGCGTTCACCGACGTCCGCCCCTCCGACTGGTACGCCGGATACGTCGGCACGGCTGCGACCTACGGGATTGTGAACGGCCTGCCGGACGGGACCTTCGGCCCGAACGGCACGATTACCCGCCAGGAGGCTGCCGTCATGGCGGCCCGCGCGGCAGCCCTCTGCGGCATAGACACCTCCGTGACAACTTCGGAAATGCGGGATACGCTCGCGCAGTTTGACGACTATGTGCGGGTTGGCCCCTGGGCCATGAAATCGCTGGCTTTCTGCTATTCCAGCGGCATTCTCAGCGAATCCGCACTGGAAATCCGGCCGGCGGCGGCCGTCACCCGCGGGGAGGTTGCCCAGATGCTGTTCAATCTGCTTGAAAACGCAAATTTGCTGTGAGAGGGCGCGGAGATGAAAAATAAACTGAAAGAACTGAAAGACAGACTGGCGAAGAGCAGGCGGAAAGGCGTTCTGGCGCTGATTGTTCTCTGTGTGCTGGCCTTTGCATTTTGGTATGGCGGGAACGGTCCGGGCCTGAGGGGCTGGAGCGCCTCCAATCAGACGGCGTCCGTATCCGCCGCCGCACAGGCCTCCGCCGCCGGCAGCGGCAAAACAGCGCCGGCGGCAAAGAAGGGCGGCGCATCCGCGGAGAAGGCGGCCGCAAGCGCGCCGGCCAAACGGGTATCGGAGCAGCCAGCTGAATCTTCACCCGCACAATCCGGGTTTAAGAGCGGCAAGAGAGCAACCGCCGACGAAAAGCTGGCAAAGGCAAAATCGGAGAATGGCAGCACGTCCTCAAAGGGAGTTGAAAAGGGGGATGCCGGATACTCCAAATCTCAGGGCATGAGCATCAATCCGAAAACCGGAAAGGACCGGTATCGGACCGCCCCGGTACCGTCCGGGAAACCTGTCCCTGTGGAGCCGCAGAATGAGACGATTACGGACAAGGCGGAGACGTGCACGCTCTCCGTCCGCTGCGACACAATCCTGAACAACATGGATTTGCTGAGCAGGGACAAATGGGAACTGGTGCCGAAGGACGGCGTTATCTTCGCCAAGGCGTCCGTGACTTTCTACAAGGGCGAGAGCGTGTTTAACGTTCTCCAGCGCGAGATGAAAAAGGCCAAGATTCAGATGGAATTTAAAAACACGCCGATGTACAACTCGGCCTACATCGAGGGAATTGACAACCTTTACGAATTCGACGCGGGAGATCTGTCGGGCTGGATGTATCAGGTCAACGGCTGGTTCCCCAATTACGGCTGTTCGCGCTATCAGCTCAGGGACGGCGATACCGTCGAATGGGTTTACACCTGCGATCTTGGAAAGGACGTGGGTGGCTACTATTCAGTGGGGTCGTGATTTGCCATGAAAAACAGAGATACGTTTTCAAGCTACCATCCGCTGATCAATTTCCTGTATTTCGGCCTTGTGCTCCTCTTTTCCATGGTATACATGCATCCCCTCTGTCTCGGAATCTCTCTTGTCTGCGCGCTTGCCTATTCGATCTATCTGAACGGCAGAAAAGCGGTGCGTTTCAACCTGATGTATATGCTTCCGCTGTTCATAATCGCGGCGCTGTTTAATCCCGCTTTCAGCCATGAGGGCGGGACGATTCTGGCGTATCTGCCCAGCGGGAATCCCCTGACGCTGGAGTCAATTGCCTACGGCATAGGGGCCGCGGCGATGATTGTATCTGTCATCACCTGGTTTTCCTGTTACAACGAAATTATGACCTCGGATAAATTCATTTACCTGTTTGGGCGCGTAATTCCCGCCCTGTCTCTGATCCTCTCCATGACGCTGCGCTTCGTGCCGAAATTCAAGACGCAGATTCGGATCGTATCCGACGCGCAGAAGTGCGTGGGCCGCGGCGCGTCAGCCGGCGGCCTGCTTGCGAGGGCGAGAAACGGGCTGACAATCCTGTCGATTCTGATCACCTGGGCACTGGAAAATGCCATTGAGACGGCGGACAGCATGAAGAGCCGGGGCTACGGGCTTCCGGGGCGCACGGCTTTTTCCATATACAGATTCGACCACCGCGACAAAGCGGCCGTCGTCTACCTCCTGCTGTGCGGAACGTATATCCTAGCCGGAGCGTACCTCGGCGGGATGCGCTGGCGGTATTACCCCACGATGAAGGGCGTGACTTTCGGCGCATACCCCGTCAGCGTTTTTCTCTGCTATTTTGCGCTCTGCATCATGCCGGTTATCATCAACATAAGAGAGGACAGAAAATGGAGAGCTTTACAATCCGCGGCCTGACATTCACCTATCCCGAGCAGGCAAAAAAGGCTTTAAACGGCCTGACTTTCTCCGTTGGGCAGGGCGAATTCGTCACGTTGGCCGGTCCCTCCGGCTGCGGCAAGACGACCCTGCTGCGGC
>JBFLFX010000018.1:0-24650 GCA_041859815.1 Dysosmobacter sp.
GGCCGACGCCTGCAAAAAACGTACCGGCGCAAAGGTGCGCGGCATCGAGCTGAGTCTGCTGCAGCGCTGCGGCGCGCACTTGGCGTCTGAAACCGATATTGAAGAATCCGTGATGGCCGGACGCGCGGCTGTTGAAAATGCCGTCAGCGGCATCACCGACAGAATGGTGGGCTTTGAGCGCGGGGTGCGCGGCGGCAAATACGCGTGCAGGACAAAGCTGGTTCACCTGGCTGATGTGGCCAATGCGGAGAAAAAAGTTCCCCGGGAATGGATTAACGCGGAGGGCAACGGAGTGGAAAAGGCGTTTATCGACTATGTGCTTCCGCTCATTCAGGGAGAGCCAAAGCTTCCAAAGACCGATTCGCTTCCCCGGTTTGCAAAGCTAAAAAAAGTGCTCGCAAAATAAAAGAATCCGAGAAATCCGGCGGAACCTGTGTTCTGTCGGATTTTTTTATTGATTTTTTTCATAAATAGCCTGTAAGCCGTCCATCAACAGAAACTTGTCATAGATGATTCGATTCCGGCAGTATTTTACGATAATGGGCGCGCTCCCGCCCGTGGCGATTGCGGTGAGTTCCCTGCCGGGGAACTGTTCCCGAATCCGGTCGATGATGCCGTCCAACATCCCGGCAGTGCCGTAGACAATTCCGGATCGCATGCAGTCCTCCGTATTTTTAGCGATCAGCGTCTTCGGCTCCTGCAGGGAGATGTCCGGCAGCTGCGCCGCGCGGTGTGACAGCGCTTCCAGCGAAATACTCACCCCGGGAAGCAGAAGGCCGCCCGCGTAATTCCGTCCCTCGGAAACGACGCCGAAGGTGGTCGCGGTTCCTAAATCGATCGTCACGATGGGGGGGGGATATTTCTCAAGAGCCGCCACGGCAACCGCTACGATGTCCGCGCCGACCTGTGACTGCACCTCCATGCGGATGTTCAGTCCGGTTCGCACACCGGGCCCGACTACCATGGGATCCCGGCCAAATAGCCGGCGGAGCGCTTTGAAAAGCATATAATTCATCGGCGGTACCACGCTGCTGAAAATCGCCCCGGTCACATCACGGTAGTCATAGTGATACAACGTAAATAAATTCATCAAATCGATGCAGATTTGATCTGCCGTCTTGCGCCTGTCCGTATCCAGCGAGGCGAGAAAGCAGAGCTGCCTGTCCGAATCGAAAAGTCCGACGGACATGGTGGAATTTCCCACGTCGATTGCAAGAAGCATATTCTCCCCTCCCTATTACTTATACCCATCATATCCTACCATGAATGGCCGGATTCCGCAAGAAAAAAGGGCGCGGCAGAAACATTTTCCGCCGTGCCCTTTTAAATGTTAAAGAATAATACAGATCAGTCCGCCGCTGCCTTCGTTGATAATACGCGTGAGGGTCTCCTGCAGCTTCCGCCGCGCGTCTTCCGGCATTCGGTTCAGTTTGTTTTGCAAATCTTCGCTGACAAGCTCATGGAAGCTTCGCCCGAAAATATTGGACTGCCAGATTTTACTGGTATCTCCCTCGTACTCCTGAAGCAGGTAATTCACCATATCCTCCGATTGCTTTTCATTGCCGACAATGGGCGAGACGGAGGTTTCAATATCGGCGCGAATCATATGGATGCTGGGCGCGCTGGCCTTCAGGCGCACACCGTAGCGGCCGCCCTGCTTGACGATTTCCGGTTCTTCCA
Organism: Dysosmobacter sp.; assembly: GCA_041859815.1. Lineage (GTDB taxonomy): Bacteria > Bacillota > Clostridia > Oscillospirales > Oscillospiraceae > Oscillibacter. The sequence goes on from JBFLFX010000018.1 coordinate 1,681, forward strand.
ACTTCAGCTCGTCAATGCCGGGTACTACGATTCCATATCCTTTTTCCCTGACATCCTGCAGCGCGGTTGCGACTTTATCGTATTCCGCTTTTACGGCGGCCAGCCGCACCAGCAGGCACATGAGATCTCCGTCATCCGTGATATGAAAACCGGACTGTTCGGAAAGGGTCTGATAAAACAATTCTCTTGGCAGGTTCAGCTCCGCGGCCGCGATTCCCGTACCGAGGTCGATCCCCGTAATTCCGGCGGAGCTGATATTGGCGCAGGAACCCAATGCTGAAATGACCCCGTCCACCTCTCGGATATGCCGCAGGTTTGCGGCATTTTTCCGGATGGCGCCATAGAGCTCCGCTTTAATCGGATGCTCCGGCGGCAGGGCATCCACCCACGGAGGCAAAAACAGATCCAGTTCCTGCATGGGAAACTCATACAGAACCGCTTTCAAAATGCCCGCCACGTCGTCGTCGTTCATTTCCAAACAGTTCACCGTAACGCAATTGACCCCATACTGGGAGGCGATGTTGGAACGAATTCCCTCCGCACGTTCCGAGTGGGGCTCCGCAGAATTCAGAAGGACAATAAAGGGCTTCCCTAGACTTTGCAGTTCCCGGATGACGCGTTCCTCCGCCTCCAGATAATCTTCCCGGGGAATTTCGGAAATGCTCCCGTCCGTTGTAATGACGATGCCGACGGTGGAATGCTCGGTAATTACCTTCCGTGTGCCGATCTCCGCAGCCTCCGTCATGGAGATCTCATGATCAAACCACGGCGTTGTCACCATGCGCGGCGCGTCGTTTTCCGTTTGGCCCAAGGCACCCTGTACCATGTATCCCACGCAGTCAATCAGCCGTACGGAGAAGGATGCGCCGCCGGGCAGCTGAATCTGCACCGCTTCTTCCGGGACAAATTTTGGCTCCGCCGTCGTGATGGTTCTGCCGGAGCCGCTCTGCGGAAGTTCGTCTCTGGCGCGTTCTTTGCGGTAAACGTTGTCGATGTTTGGAAGAACCTGCGTCTCCATAAACCGCTTGATAAAAGTGGATTTTCCTGTGCGAACCGGGCCTACGACGCCGATATAGATATCTCCCGCCGTTCTGGTGGCAATGTTCTGATAGATGGATGTATTTGTCATAACTCCCGTCCTCTTTCCACGCTTCTACTCAGTGAATCCTTATGCCGGAACACGTCCGTCTATGCGCGTTTACGGGGAATCAGGAGCAGCTTTTCCTGGGGAACGTCCTCCTGTTTCTCCAGCCCGTTTGCAGACAAAATTGCGGCAATGGTTGTAGAATACTTCTTTGCCAGCGACCAGAGCGTTTCGTCGCCTCCCATGGCCCGCAGCACAAGAGAGGGCATCCCTGTGAAGTTCTTTGGCATCTCCATGTCGATGTCAGCCGAAGAAATGCAGATCTGCTGCTTTTTTACGCCGGCGCGCGCTTTAAATTCCACCGTGAAGCGAATTTCAATTCCGCGCTCTCCCAGGTTTCCCTGCACGTCATCCAGACAGATGGCCTGCGCCGCAACGGTGCAGTTTACTGGAATTTCCATCTGACAGAGAACATCCACGCTGCGCTCCGTCACCAGCGGGACACCGCCTTCATCCAGATAGAGCGCCCGCATATCGGCGCTGGTCCGCAGAGAAACCGCCTCCCCGTCCCGGGTAACGGAGACGCTGCCGCACTGCACGTTTGTGGACAGTATGGAATTTGCAACCACGCCGATTTCAAGGACTTCCCGCACTGCCTGCCGTTTTGTCAGCAAATTGGAATAATCCGTTATCTGCACCGGAGCGGCTTCATAATTCAGTTCATAGGCCGTACTGTACAGATCTGTGAGCATCGTCACATTCTGTTCCTCCTGCAATAGGGCCGTCACATGGAAATACAGCGTCACCGCAAGCTGCCGACCCTCCTGATCGGCGGCATTGCCCACCTGAATATCCGTACCGGTCAATTGAATCTGCAGCAGAATCTCCGCGCTTTCCGAAGCGCCTTCAACCTCCATAATCTGGGAAAACGGAAGCTCGCCGGATGCGGAGCAGCAGTTTCCTGCGGCGGAGCGGTACAACAGGCAGACTGTGAAGATGCCCTTTAAAATCAGCTTGCTTCCGACGACCTTTGTCTCCGTGACGGAGCTGCTGACGCGGCTGCTCAAAATTTCAGCGGCGCCCTCCTTCCCCGGTGAAAGGCTCAGTTCATCGGAAAATGTGAAATCCTTTTCAACAATGTGAGTCAGGACGGTCATTCGCTGCTGCTCACATCTTTTCTGGATACAGGCTGCCGGTTCCGCTTCCACATCGGAGGAAAATTCCAGCGGCAGATTTCGATAGCCTGTCAGTTTTGAAACCAGTTTGCAGCGCGTGAATACCTTCCGCGGATTCAGGACTCTCGTTTCCAAATACTCTGTCTCCGAGGCGGCGCAGAGAATCTCACATCCCTGCATCGCTTTTCCGTCCGTCTCCGCAGAGAAGGGCATTGCGAATTCCAGCGTGCGGATGCCCCCCTCCCCGTCCGGCGTGTAGAGCACCGTAACCCGGACAGTCCCGGAAATTTCCGCTTTTCCCTCGTGAATTTCCCGGCTGTGTAGAAACACCTTTCCCTCCGTCTCGATGATACGTGCAATATCGGGGCAGTAATCCGGGACAATTGTCTCCGCCGTTTCCTCCTGTGTCAGGGTATATTCTGCACCGACATCATAAGCGTCCAGACGGTTTTTTTTCAGCTCCAATTCCATATCATTCATCCTTTCCAGGCTGTACAGATTCTGCCACAACATTATGACGGCAGTTTCCCGAATATGCCTGAAAAGAGAAAGCATGACCGCGCAGGCGGTCATGCTTTCTTGATTTTGAAGATCCGGCGCAGAATCCCACTGAGTGCCCGTGGAGATTTCCAAACAACGATTTTCATGCTTCAATCCCCTTTCTACCGTCTGCAGCAGGCACAGCCGCAGGCAATCAAAAGAAGTGCGACAATGAACATCAGCGCCCCTACCGGAAAAACAATTGCGATTAAAATTCCGACGCCCAGCGCAACCGCGCAGATTCCCAGCGGGCAGCAGCCGTTCCCATGAAACATTCTCGCCACGCTCCTCCCTGATCCAGTATATACAGCCGGAGCACAAAAGGACCCATGGGATTCCAAAATATTTAGAATCCCATGGGTCCTTTTATCTGCATCTGCGGCCCGCGTTCCAGTCCCGAAGCGGCTTCAATTCCTCATACAGCCTGACATAACTGTCATGGCGGCTTCTGCAAATCTTTCCCTCCTGAACCGCCTTCAATACGGCGCAGCCCCTTTCTTTGGTATGGCTGCACCCGACAAAGCGGCAGCTGCCCAGAAACGGCACAAACTCCCGGAAAGTCTCCGGCAGCCGTTTTTTCAATTCCAGATTTAATTCCTCCGTTTCAAAAGAGGAAAAGCCCGGGGAATCCACCACGTCGGCGCCGCAGCCGAGGTGATACATCTCCACATGGCGGGTCGTGTGACGGCCTCGGCCGAGCGCCTGACTGATTTCTCCGGTTTTCAGATGAAAATTTGAATCCAGCGCATTCAAAATGCTGGATTTTCCAACGCCGGAATTTCCTGTAAAGGCAGATAGCTTGCCAATGATTTGCATCTGCAGTTCCGGAATGCCCTCTCCGGTTTCGGCGCTGACCCGCAGCGTCGGAAATCCGGACTGCCTGTAAATTTGATAGAGTCCGTCCGCCCGATCCAGATCGCACTTGTTCAGCACCACTACAACGCCGCAGTTTTTCAGCTCCGCAATCGCCGCCACACGGTCAATCAAAAACGGATCAGTCTGCGGGATTGCGTTGGAAGCTACGATTACCAACTGATCAATATTGGCAACCGCCGGACGGTTAAACGCGTTTTTCCGGGGCAGAATTGTCTCCAAGTACCCCTCGCCGTCCTCCAGATTCCGGAGCGTAACCCGATCTCCCACCAGCGGGGAAATTCCCTCCCTGCGGAACTTTCCCCTGGCCCGGCAGGTGATCAGGCGCTCTCCATCATCGACATAATAAAAGCCGCTCAATGCCTTTCGGATGACTCCCTCACTCATCAGTCGTCTCCGAAGGTAACGGAATAAGTTTTGTAGAGCTGTCCGTCAAAATAAACTTCCACGCTGGAGGTTCCGGTTCCGCTGAGTTCCGCCGCATAGCTGCCCTGTGAGCAGTTGACGGACTGATCCACAATGGTGCGGCCGTCCTGCACAACCTTCAGCTGAACAGTCGTGCGGCCGTCAGTGGGCAGGGGGATGGTCAGAATCTCGGTAGAGGCTTCCACGGGGCCGGTGGATACGGTAAAGGTGATGGTATCTCCCTCCTGAACTTCGGAACCGACCGGCAGGCTCTGCGCGATTACCGTCCCCTTGGAGGAATTGTCAGCTTTCTCCTCGACATTGACAACCAGGTGATACGTGTTCTCTGCCTGTGCCTTTGCATCGTCAATGTCACGTTTTCTGAAATCGGGAAGCGTGTAGGTGTGTTTTTCCGGTCCCTTGCTGACTACCAGCTTCACCGTGTCACCGTCTTTGAGTTCTTCTCCCTCTGCAGGCTCGGACGAGATCACATAGCCCGCCGCGACTTCGTCGTTGTATTCTTCCTGCGAGGAGTCGATTGTCAGATTCAGATTCTTTTCCGCCATCAGGTTCTTGAGCTTGATTTTGGCATCCCGGAGATCCAGATTCGTCACATCAATCATCTCGCCGGAGTTCGCTCCGGAGCTGACCGTCACATGGATCACCAAATCGGTTTTCTTTGTATCGCCCTTTTTTGGCGTCTGAGAGATAATTGTGCCGGCAGTATATTTATCGCTGGCCTCTTCACCGTCCTCTTTAATGGTAAAAATACCCTTGACGCCGTCCTGCGCCTCGGCTTCCTCCACGGTATAGCCCACCACATTCGGCACGGTGTATTCCTTGTGATTGCCGAAAGAATGAAATATAAAATATGCCAGCAAACAGATAACCGCAGCAGCCACAACGCATCCGGCAATCATCAGCCCCTTGTGTTTCCTGCCCTTTTTTCGCCCTTTCTGCTTCTTCTGCGGGTATTCGTCGTCCTCCCCGCGTTCCGGTTCGCGCTGCCGGTAGGCGCCGGATCCCGGTGTTTCGCGGGATGTACGGATGGGACGGGTCGGCTCGTCGGTTTCATCCGGACGGAGATCGCCCATGTCAAAATCCAAATTCACACCGGGATTTTTCCGGAACAGCTCCAGATCGTCAATCATATTTTCAGCTGAGGAGTAGCGCTTGTCCAATTCCGGCGCCATGGCCTTCATGCAAATCAGTTCCAGCTGTTCCGGGATGTCGCGGTTGATTTCCCGGGGGGCCAGCGGGATGGAGGAAAGGTGCTGAATTGCCACAGATACGGCGGAATCGCCCTCAAAGGGCAGACGGTTGGTCAACATCTCATAGAGTACCACACCGGCGGAGTAGATGTCGGAACGGGCGTCAATCCGATCGCCGCGCGCCTGTTCCGGGGAAATATAGTGCACGGAGCCCAGCGCTTCCTGTGTTAGAGTTTGCGCGGAATTTTCCAGGCATGCAATGCCGAAATCGGCGACCTTAACGCTGCCGTCCCGCAGAACCATGATGTTCTGTGGCTTAATGTCCCGATGCACAATCCCGCGGCTGTGAGCGTGGGAAAGCCCGCGCATTACCTGTGTGATAAAATGGAGCGCTTCACGCCAGTTCAGCTGTCCGCGTTTTTCCATATACTGCTTCAGCGTAATTCCGTCGATCAGCTCCATGACGATATACTCGGGATCCCCGCCCCGGGAAACATCATAGACCGAGACAATGTTGGGGTGGGAGAGCTGCGCGACCGCGGCGGCCTCCGCATTAAAGCGCCGGCGGAAATCCGCATCCTGCGCCAGATCGCTTTTCAGAATTTTCACCGCCACCAGACGGTTCAGTCTGTGATCCCGTGCCTTATAGACGACGGCCATACCGCCGGTTCCGATTTTCTCCAGAACTTCATAGCGGCTGTCGAGCATCTTACCAATATATGAATCCATGTTGTCTCCCCCCCTAGTCTTTCTGCATCAGCACGGCTGTCACATTGTCCGCGGCACCGCGGCTCTTGGAAATGTTCAGCATCCGCTGCAGGCAGGTATCCATATCGCCGCCGTGAATGACTTCAAAGAGCATTTCCTGATCCGTAACCGTATCCACCAGGCCGTCTGAGCATAGCAGAATGTATTCACCTTTGCATAAAGGGGTGATATATCCGTCACATACTGCGTTGACATCCGGTCCCAAGGCGCGGGTAATCAGATTCTTATTGGGATGGCGGCGCGCCTCCTCCTCGGTAATATCTCCGCGATCCACCATACTCTCCACCAGAGAGTGATCCTTCGTCACCTGAACAATGCCGTCTTTGGAAATATGGTACGCCCGGCTGTCGCCAACGTTGCTGATTACCGCACCATCCCCGTAAGAAATCGCGGAAACCAAGGTCGTTCCCATATTGCGGCACGCTTCGTTTTTCTGCGCTTCTTCCCGAATGGCCTTGTTGGCCAGCGCGATGGCATAAGAAGAAGCCTCCCGCAGTTGTTCCGGAGTCATCTCCGGCCGCAAGATCTTTTTCAGTTCGTCCATATAGGTTTCCACCGCAATCCGGCTGGCCATCTGTCCGCCAGCGGTTCCACCCATGCCGTCGCAGACAACGCACACGGGATACCCTGATTTCTCCCCGCGATCAATGGCATAGGCATCTTGATTTTCCTTGCGGACGAGGCCGGTATCTGTCAGACCCCAAACTTTCAAAAGGCACTCGCTCCCTTCTTTTGTTCCTCAATCGCCTTTCTGCGAAGCTGTCCGCAGGAAGCGTCGATATCCCCTCCGAGACTTCTTCGGACGGTGGCGGTAATCCCGTGAGATTCCAGCCGCTTTTGAAATGCCGCAATGCGGTGAGACGGTTTAAACGGGCTTTCCACCACATCGTTCAGCGGAATCAGGTTGACATGCCCCGGCATCCCGCGAATCTTCCTGGCGATCAAATCCGCCTGCCAGTCGTGATCGTTGACCCCGTCAATCAGGGCGTATTCAAAAGAAATCCGGCGCCCGGTCCTCTCAAAATACCGGTGACAGGCCGCAAACAGATCTTTCACGTCGTACGCGCGGTTGATCGGCATAATTTTGGAACGGGTTTCGCTGTCCGGAGCATGCAGGGAAACCGAAAGCGTCAACTGGAGCTGAAGCTCCGCCAGACGATCAATGCCGGGGATTATGCCGCAGGTGGACAGAGAGATATGACGCATTCCGATGTTCATTCCATCGGGATGGTTCACCAGCTCCAAAAAGCGCAGGACCGCGTCGAAATTGTCCAGCGGTTCCCCAATGCCCATCAGGACGATGTTGGAGATCTCCGCGCCGGAATCTTTTTGGGTGAAAATCACCTGATCCAGCATTTCGGCGGACGTCAGGTTCCTGACACGCCCGGCAATCGTGGACGCGCAGAACGCGCAGCCCATCCGGCAGCCAACCTGTGAGGAAATACAGACGGTGTTGCCGTGGTGATAACGCATCAAAACAGATTCGACGCAATTCCCGTCAAAAAGTTCCCACAAATATTTGATGGTCCCGTCCAACTGCGAAACCTGCCGTCTGACCGCCGTCGGCGGAGTCAGCTGGCATTGTTCCTTCAATTTCTCCCGGAGGGGCTTGGAGAGATCGCTCATCTCCTCAAAGGAAGCAGCGCCGCGGTGCAGCCAGGTGAATACCTGCTTTCCCCGAAACGCGGGTTCACCCATTTCGGCGAGAAACGCTGTCATTTCCTCCAGCGTCATGGATTTTATGTCTATCATCATTTCAGTTCCGTTTCATCCGGCAAATGTAAAAGCCGTCGGTATCATTTCTCTGGGGCCAGAGCGTAATCTGGCCGCTCCCCACCGTTCCAACAGGCGCCGGGAGGCAAAAGCTTTCCCGGGAAAACGCCGTATGTTCGGCAAGAAACGCGTCCGTCACCTGCTCGTTCTCCTCCGGGAGAATCGTGCAGGTGGAGTAAATCAGCGCTCCGCCCGGTTTCACGTAGGTCGCTGCATTTTCCAGGATAGCCGTCTGCAAAACCGGCAGATTTTCCAGCAGGTTCGGGTTTTTATAGCGGATATCCGGCTTCTTCCGAATGATTCCGAGTCCGGAGCAGGGCGCGTCTACCAGCACCAAGTCGGCGGATTCCACCCAATCCGCATGCGGCGCGCGGCCGTCGGCCGCGGCGGTGGAAATGCAGGTCAGGCCCAGACGCTTTGCGCCCTCTTGAATGCGCTTCAGCTTGTTTTCATAGAGATCGCAGGAGAGAATTTTCCCCTGATTCCGTATGGCGATGGCGGCGCCGAAGGACTTTCCGCCGGGAGCCGCACAGACATCGATAACGCGCATTCCCGTGAGCGGCGCGGCGGCATAGACCGTGAGCCGCGCGGCGGCGTCCTGCACCAGAAATTTTCCCTCCCGAAACGCCGGAAGTACCGTCAAATCGCCGGTAGACGAGAGCTCAAAACAGCCGGGAACCCAGCTGTGCGGCGCTGTCGTGACGCCGGAATCGGTCAGTTCCGCCCGTAGCTCCTCCGGCGTATTGCGCAGGGGGTTGCACTGTACGGTTGTAGGAACCGCGCGGTTGTCCGCCTCCAGAAAAGCGTCTGCCTCGTCCTCTCCCAAAATCCGAATCAGCCGTTTCACCAGCCAGCGCGGGTGAGAACGTGTAATGGAAAGTGACTTTACAACATTTAAGTCCTCAGGCTTTGGCAAATTTCCCTTATGGCTGACGATCTTTCGCAGCACTGCGTTCACCAGTCCAGAAGCTCTTGCACGCCCAAATTGCTTCGTAAGATTTACAGACTCATTCACAGCGGCACTGTCTGGAATTCTATCCAGAAATACAATTTGATAAACCCCAAGCCGCAGGATGTCCGTCAGCGGAGCCTGCAAGTGATCCGGCCGTTGAGAGCAGTAAGCCCCAATCCAGAAATCCAGCAGCAGTTGATTCTGCAAAACGCCGTAGACCAGTCGGGTTGCCAGTGCGGCGTCGGCGCCGGAGAGCCGATCTTCGGCCAGACGTGCTTTCAGGCCGGCGTCTGCCCAGGCATCCGAGGTTCTGACGGAAATCAGCACGCGCAGGGCGGTTTCTCTGGCTCCACTCATCGGCCGCCGCCCCGGCGGTTCCCGCCTCCTCCGCCTCTGGCGAAGAAAATCATCACAAAGCGGAGCAGCTGCAGCAGCGAAGTCAGCAGTGCCGCCACATAGGTCAGCGCGGCGGCATGCAGGACCTTCCGCGCACCGCCGATCTCGTCGTCATCCAGAAGCTGCTGTCCCTCAATCGTTTCCAACGCGCGGTGAGAGGCGTTGAACTCCACCGGCAGTGTCACAAGCTGGAAGAATGTCGTCACGGAGAACAGGATAATCCCCACCAGAAACATGGTCTGGCTGTACAGAATCATGCCCAAAATCAACATCAGAAACGAAAACCGCGAACTGAATTGTGTCGCGGGGACAATCGCGCTGCGGAGCCGGACAGGGCCGTAATTCTCCGCATACTGCACAGCATGCCCCGCCTCGTGGCAGGCGACGCCCACCGCGGCAATCGTCGGCGCATCATACACGGTTTCCGAAAGGTAGATTGTGTTGTCCCGTGGATTGTAGTTGTCCGTCAGGCTGCCGCCGGTCCGCCGAATCTCCACGCCATAAACGCCGTGCGCCTGCAGGACTGCCCGCGCTGCCTCTGCGCCGGTCATATGCCGGCGGTTGTTAACGGCATTGTAGCGTCGGAAATTCCCCTTGACCTGAATCTGTGCCCAGATGGCCAAAATGAAAATTGGAATCAACGCGACCCAGTAGAGATTGTTTGCAAAGAAATAGGCATAATCATTGGAAGAATAGGGCATTGTCACTCACCTCAGATATTCATAGGGTGCCCGCGAAGATAGTCGGGCGCATTCATCCGTTTGCCTCCGGCAGCCTGCAGCTCCAAAATCCGCAGGATTCGGCCGTCGCCGCAGGCAACGCCAATTCCGCGTTTATCCGCAAAGACGATCGTTCCAGGAGCGGAGGAGGTCGCCTCCTCCGCCGCGGTGCGGTAAACCTTAAAGCTCTTCCCGGCCAGTTCCGCCGTGGCGCAGGGCCACGGAATCAGTCCGCGTACCTGATCGTGAATTTTCCGGGCGCTCTGCGTCCAGTCAATCGGCGAAAGTTCCCGGGACAGCATCGGCGCATAAGTGTGCTGCTTTTCGTCCTGCGGCGTGCGGGAGGCCGTACCGTCTGCCAAGGTGGGAATTGTCTCGGAAAGCGCCTGCGCGCCGAGAAGCGCCAGCCGCTCCGTCAATTCCAGCGCGTTTTCATCCGGATCAATCGCGGTTTTAGCAGTGCGAATTACATCGCCGGAATCCACCCCTTGTGCCATATACATAATGGAAACGCCGGTTTCCGCCTCACCGTTGAGAATGGCCCAGTTAATCGGAGCTGCGCCGCGGTATGCCGGAAGCAGGGACGAGTGTACGTTGATAGAGCCGTAGCGCGGGAAGTTCAGAATTTCCTCCGGCAGGATTTTGCCGTATGCGGCGACAACAATCAATTCCGGCGCGAGCTTCCGCACCGTTTTCAGGGTTTCGGCGTCCCGCATCTTCAGCGGTTGGAAAACGGGAATTTCACGTTCCGCAGCATACTCCTTCACGGGAGAAAACTGCAGCTTCATGCCGCGGTTTTTCGGTTTGTCCGGCTGGGTAAACACGCCGCAGACGTCGTGTCCGTCCTCCACCAGACGGCGCAGCGATGCCACGGCAAACGCGGGAGTCCCCATAAACAGAATCCTCATGCACGCCTCTTTTTTTCCTCCTGTGCGAGATACTCCTCCAGTTCCCGCTCAGAGAGAATGTGATCCGTGTGTTCCGTGAACAAATGTCCGTCCAGATGCTCGATTTCGTGACAGAATGCCCGGGCGGTCAGCGCTTCGCGCTCCATTTCAAAGATCTTCCCGGTCCGATCCTGTGCGCGGACGCGCACTTTGTTCGGACGGGTAAGAATCGCGTATTTCCCGGGGATGCTCAGGCATCCCTCAAGACCGGTCTGTTCGCCGCTTTTGGCGATGATTTCCGGGTTAACCAGTTCAATCAGTTCATCGGCGGCCTCATCTAGGACAACGCAGACACGGCGAATCACGCCTACCTGCGGAGCCGCCAGCCCGGCGCCGTTTGCGTCGCGCAGCGTCTCTTTCAAATCGTCCAACAACTGGTGCAGACGTGGGTTGAATTCCGTTACGGGACGGCAGACTTTTTTCAGGCAGTCGTCCCCCTCCAATACAATTTTTCTCAGAGCCATTATGTCAGTTACCTCCTTAAATTTATCTTAATCCATCCGATTGCAGTCCGCAAAAATATGGAGTTTTCGGTTTTCCCTCTGTGCAGAGAATTTTTTCATGCTCCCGGCAATCAGTTCTCTTGTCTCCCGATCATTTTTTCCCGCCAGTGTGACGCGATAGCGGTAGTTGTTGTTCACTTTCAGAATCGGCGCCGGCGCGGGGCCCAGGACTTCCGTCCCCTTTTGGGAGAGTTTTGAAACGGCGCTGCTAAGGGATTCCCTGAAATGAACCGCCGCGTGCAGCACGGCCCCCTCTTCGGCTCCGGTAATCGTAAAGGTAAACAAATCTGCAAACGGCGGGTAGCGGCGCAGGCGGCGCAGGCGGATTTCACTTTGGTAGAAGCGCTCGTAATCCTGCCCGGCGGCGCTGCGGATGACCTCGTTCTCCGGCGTATAAGTCTGGATGACCGCTCTTCCCTGGCGGGTTCCGCGTCCCGCGCGCCCGATAACCTGCGTCAGCAGGCTGAACGTGCGTTCGGCGGCGCGGTAGCTGTCCACATACAGAGAGAGATCCGCGGCGAGAACCCCCACCAGCGTCACATTTTCAAAATCCAGTCCCTTTGTGACCATTTGCGTTCCAAGCAGAATCGGAACGCGATCCTCTTCAAATTTTCGCAGGATCTTTTCATGCCCGCCGCCGACGGTATCCGCGTCCATCCGCAAAACTTCCGTTCCCGGAAACAGTTCCCGCAGCTCCTGCTCCACCTTCTGGGTTCCGGTACCGATATGCTTCATATAGCCGCCGCAAACCGGGCATTTTTCTTCTGCACGCTCGGAATGGCCGCAATAGTGGCACATCAACCGACCGTTGGCGGAGTGATACGTCATAGGTACGCTGCACCGCGGGCAGGTCGGCACATAGCCACATTCACCGCACAGCAGCATCCGGCTGTTTCCGCGGCGGTTTAGAAACAGGATGCTCTGTTCGCCCGATGCGAGATTTTTTTCAATTTCCCGCTGGAGAATCTGCCCGACGGAACCGGAATTTCCGCTGCGCACTTCCTCCCGGAGATCCGCGATGACCACACGGGGCAGGGCTTTCTCGTTGTAGCGCCTTCGCAGCAGGTTATACTGGTAAATTCCGTTCCTAGCCGCCCACGCGCTCTCTATCGACGGCGTGGCGGAGCCAAGCAGCAGCACCGCTCCATCCTGCGCGCAGCGAAATTTTGCCACGTCGCGGGCGTGATAGCGCGGTGGATTTTCAGATTGATAGCTGCTCTCCTGTTCTTCGTCCAAAATGAGGAGGCCAAGGTTCTTCAGCGGGGAAAACACCGCCGACCTGGTGCCGAGCACCACGTCCACTTCCCCGCGCCGAATCCGCTTCCACTGATCATAGCGTTCCGACAATTTTAGCGAACTATGCAGCATCACAACCCGTTTGCCAAAATAGGAGGAAAACTTCCGCATCATCTGTGGAGTCAAGACAATCTCCGGTACCAGCACCATCGCGGTTTTTCCCCTTTGCAGCGTTTCCTGCACCAGGCGGATATAAACTTCAGTCTTGCCGCTGCCGGTTACGCCCTCTAAAAGCGCAGCCGCGGGTTTTCCCGCCTGTATCAGCGACAAAATATTCCGGAAAGCATCCTCCTGCTCAACATTTAAAACGATGGGCGCTCCCGGTTCCGTCCGATTTTCCGGCACCCGCAGATCCTCTTCCTCCGTCAAGGTCAGAAACCCCGCCTTTTCAAGGCCCCGGATCGTCCGCATGGAAGCGCCGGTATAATAGCACAAATCGCTGGCAGCAGCCTTTCCGGCATTTGCCAGCAGACGAAGCACCTCACTGCGAAGCGGTGCGGTACGCTGTTTTCTGTCAGCTTCCAAAGCTGCCTCTTCCGCATTGACGGCCAGTTCCGCCACCTTTTTCGTCCGATCACTGATTTTGCGAAGCGCCTCTGTCTCCGAAACCAGGATCCCCGCTTTAGTCAGCGCCTTCAGCGTATCGGCGGCGCGATCTCCCAACGCATCCTTCAGTTCTTCCGCGCCGCAGGAGCCGCCCCGGTCGTAAAGCGCCCTCAAAGCGCGCTCCGCATCCGCGCCTCCCCCCGCCTTTTTAACCGCATCGGCATATTCCAGATCATCGGCAATCCGAAAGACTTCCCGGAAGCGGTACCACAGCCCGGCGGGGAGAATCGTGCGCACAGCCTCGTACATCGTGCAAAAGTAGCGCTGGCGCAAAAAAAGCGCCATTGAAATTCCCCCGCCGTCCAAAACCGGCGCATCATCCAGAATCCCGGCAATCGGCTTCAGGCCGGGGACTTTCGCCCCGGATGCGCGGGCGAGAATAATCCCCTCCGCAGTGCGGTTCCCGCGTCCGAAAGGTACTGTAACCCGCGTACCGATCAGCGCCTTTTCAAGCAGAGGCGCCGGAATCAGATAGTCATAGGGCTTGTCGATGGCATAAGGGGCCGCAGAAACAGCAATTTTCGCAATCGGCACACATTCCATTCAAACCCCTCCGCAGATTGATTCCGCCCTTCAGACGTTCCCGAGATCCTCCTCAATTGTCAAATCCATATTCCGGGCATCCAGCTTACCCTGCGCCACATCCTGAATCGCCAGCGTCACCGGCTTCTCATCCAACTGTGTTCCCGCTTCTTCCGCCTGCTCCGCAATTTGCCTTGCCCGCAGAGCAACAACATTCACCAGCATATAGCGGTTTGGAATATAGCTCTTCAGCACGCTCATAGGGGGATACAGCATTCCCTTTTTTTCAGTATTCATCACTTATCATCCGTCCGTTCCGCCCTTGCGGGCAATATTACAAATTATTACAACAGTTTGCCCCATTAGTTTCCGTTGATGATTTCCATACGCTCCGCTGGCTTGCAGTGTTCGGCAATCATAATTGCCTCCAGTTCCCGGACGGCGTCCTCTACGGAATCATTGATCACAAAATAATCATATGTGTGTGCAGTCTGAAATTCCACTTTGGCGCGCAGCAGGCGCTTTTCAATTTTATCGGCGCTGTCCGTCCCGCGCTCGGTCAGACGACGTTCCAATTCTGTCCAGGAAGGCGGCGCGATAAAAATACGGACGGTTTCCGGACGCTTGCTGCAGACTTGAATCGCGCCCTGCACTTCGATGTCCAGAATGACGTCCTGTCCGCGTTCCATGGCGGCGTCTACAAATTTTTTAGGCGTACCGTAAAAATTGCCGACATATTCGGCATACTCCAGAAATTCGTCGTCGGCAATCCACTTGCGAAATTTCTCAACATCCAGAAAATGATAGTGGACGCCGTCCACCTCGCCGGGACGCGGATCGCGGGTCGTGGCGGAAATGGAGAAATACACGTCGGGGCGCTCCGCAAGAAGTGCCTGCAACACGGTGCTTTTCCCCACACCGGACGGCCCGGAAATGATAAATGTCTTACCCTTACGCATGAGTTGACGATTCCTCCTTTGACGGCTCGGCCTGCAGCCGAGCCGCAAATTTCTCAAGCGGCAGAGCGGAGAGAATGACATGATCGCTGTCCATGATGAAGATGGATGCGGTCTTTCTTCCGTAAGTCGCGTCAATCAGCATTCCCCGTTCCCGCGCCTCCTGAACCATGCGCTTGATGGGAGCGGAGTCCGGACTGACAATTGCAATCATTCGGCCCTCGGAAACCAGATTGCCAAAACCGATATTCAGCAGTTTCATCGGCTCTTCCCTCATTCGATGTTCTGTACCTGCTCGCGGATCTTCTCGACCTCCGCTTTCAGGTCCACAACTACTTGCGCAATTTCGATGTCATTGCATTTAGATCCAATGGTATTGGATTCCCGGTTGATCTCCTGAATCAGAAAATCCATCTTCCGACCCATCGGTTCATCGGAAACCAGCATATCGCGCAGCTGTGCCATGTGGCTGCGCAGGCGGACGGTTTCCTCGTCCACAGCAATCTTATCTGCGTAAATTGCCGCCTCGGTCAGAATCCGCTGATCGTCGATATTCGCGGACTGCAAGACCTCCTGCATCCGCGCGGTCAGCTTCTCGCGGTATTCCGCCACCGTTTGGGGGGATCGCGCCTCCACCTGCGCGGTCAGCGTCTCAATCGTGTCCAGACGCCCGGACACATCCCGCGCCAGTTTCTCTCCTTCCACCGCCCGCATGGCGTTGAAGGAATCCACGGCTTCATCCAGCACTTTCATCAGATCCGCGCTGACGGACTCCAAATCCTCCTCCTCTCTGGAAACGGTCAGAACTTCCGGAAAACGCGCCAGCTGTTCGGCAGTCACTTTTGGTTCCGCTCCCGCAATGATCGCAAGCTGCTGAAGAGACTTTGCATATTCCGCGGCCAGCGGTTCGTTCACAGTTACTTTAGCTGCGTCGGCGGCAGAGGCATCAATGGTAAAAAAGACATCAATCTTGCCACGGGAAACGGCATTCTGTACGTGTTTCCGTACAGCATCTTCCGCAAAAGAGTACATTCTGGGCAGCTTGACACTGCAGTCCAAATAGCGGTTGTTCACCGCGCGGATTTCCACGGTGATATCACGTTTCCCGACGGCCTCCCGGGCGCGGCCATAGCCTGTCATACTTTTAATCAAAACGATTTCCTTCCTCTCTGCTTATCTGCAAAACCCCCAGAACCCGCAGCCGCTGCACAGCAAATACGCACAGCACAGCTTGGAACACAGCCCGTCCCCGCAGACGGCGGTTCCGAAGGGGCTGCCGTCCGGATGATAGGTGTTCGCGCCTCCGGTCTCCATATAGTCCAGCGCCTGCTGGTATTCCGGGTTGTCCGGATCCATCTGACAGGCTGTCTGGTAATACCTTCTTGCCTCGTCCATCCAGCCGCGCCGATAACAGACCGCACCTTTCAAAAAATTCCACTCCGCATTATGATCCTGGTAATTTGCCAGCAAATTCTCTGCCAGCGTCAGATTTCCGGTGTTAATGGCCATCCGCACCTGCTGCAGAGCGGCATTATAAGACTGCCCCGTCCAGCTCTGCTGCGCGGTGCCTCTGTCCCCATAGCCATAGCTGGCGCCGGAATCCTTGCCGCTGCGCGACTTGTTAATCTCATCATAGGCGGCGTTGATCTCCTTCATCTTCTCCTGTGCCAGATCCTCCAGCGGGCTATCGTGATAATTATCCGGGTGATATTTTCGCGCCAGATTCAGATATGCTTTTTTGATTTCTGCGTCTGAAGCGCTTGCGGGAACGCCGAGAACGTCATAGGGATTATTCATGCAATTTCCTCTGTTGTCTGTAATTTTTGCCCCAAAATTCAGGGTGGAAGCCGCCGTCCAAGACAGCTCTGCCAACTTGGAACAGTCCCGTGTAAAAGGTTTTTTCCAGGATCTCCGACCACACTCCAAAATCCCACAGCTCATATGCGGCTGCGATCATGTGGATGGAATGATCTAACGTTAATTCAAATTCCCGTCGGCTTTCCGCACTCAGCGCCCCATTTTGAAGGGGATAGTGCAGCGCCAGCGGATTATAGCTTCCGCTTTTCTGATCTTTTTTCAGATCATCCGCAGCATCAATCAAATAAACCCACCTGCCCAGATGATACAGCATCTGCCGCAGAATCCTTCTTCTGTTTTCCTCTTTGACAAAATCGGCGGCAAAAGCCAGCAGCTCCGCAAACGTATCGGCCGCGGCATCAATGGACGCGCACTGCTCCCGTTCCAGCTCGGCCAGCTGCTGCAGCTGCCCCCTTGTGTGCCGGTCGAATTCCGGCCGGGCATCTGCCGCCCTTCGGTACGCGCCGCGAAGGGCCAGCGCCGGAATTCGGTATTTCAGCCCCCTCCAAAAGCCGTGATCCTGAATGCCGTCCTGAATCTGCCACCACGCGAGTATCACACTTTCATCGGCAGCAAGTTCCAAAGCGCCGTCGCTCTTGTCAAAACAGCGCCTTTTGAAGGGGCTCGCCGGGCAGCGCCCGCAACCGCAGGCGCTCTCGTCTCCGTCAGAAAGGAAGACGGAGAGATACGTGAAATCATAGTTCAGAATCCACCGGGCGAGAGTGCCGTAACGCCGCCCCATCGTGTGGCACAGGCCACAGTAGCGTCGGCGGAACCGCTCCCTCTCCTCTTCGGACAGCAGATTCAGCGGAGGAAGAACATATCCGAACATATCAGAGCAGCCGGATGATGGTAAATGCAAGTCCTCCCCGCTTCCGGATTTTACGGTCGTAAATCAATGCCGCCGTCACACCCGCCGCAAATCCAACGGCCGCAGGCACATACCGCATTCCGCCGTCCAACCCCGCAAGCGAACCTAAAACATAGCCCAGAAGAAACAGCGCCAGCGGCACCAGATAGACAAGCCCGGCAATGCCGAGCAGCTTCTTCGTGCTGCTCTCCACTACGACTTTTTGTCCCGGCTGCGCGCCGATGGGATTCCTCGCCTGCGCGTGGACAACCGCCCCTGTGGCGCCGCAGCCCGCGCATTCCGAGCATTCATGGGCACATGCCGACTGCCGCGGCACGGCAATCTCTGCAAACCCGGATGCGAGCAATTTTTCAACAGTTGCAATCTGTGTCATGTGATTCTCCTTTACGTCTGACTGTCGCTGATGGTAAGTTTAATCTGATAGGTTCCAACGACCCCGATATCTCCGTCCGTATGAATTTTCACGGTTGCCGGAACCGTATAGCTTCCGCTGGCGGAACTGATGTCGGACAAGTCCGCCTTAATCTGAATATCGTCCGCAGTCAGTGCCTTCAAATCTTTTGATTTTCCCCGCAGCTTAACCGGCAGTTCATCTGTCAGCACGGTGACTTTTTTCCCGCTGGGAATATTTTCACACTCAATATTTTTAGTGACCAGCGTGGTAACGGCCATATCCTTGAAAGAAATCTTCATGGTAGCCCTTGTCACGCCGCTGAGGTTTTCGCAGCCCTCCGGCACCGTGATTGCGTAGTGGTACTCCGCAGCATCGCTGAGCTTGGAAAGGTCAAATTCACTGAGGACAATGGAATTCACGCCCTTCAGATTCTCTGCGGGACCGGAAACGGTAATTTCAGCGGGAGAAATCGTGTAATTTACATTGGAAAGGCTTGCACCTGCAGACTCGGTAAAGTTGACTTTCAGCGGCAGCTGCTTCACCACATTCACCGGCAGCGTCACCTTAATCAGATCGGCCACCGGATGGATATTTTCCGTATTTTTAATCACCCTGTCGTTTTTGTCATAGAATTGATAGCTCAGGGATTTTGTTACGGACTCTTCCGCATTGTCGATGTTCAGCGCCACCTTAACATAACTGACCTTGTCAACATCTTTCTCCTGTCCGCGCAGCTCCAGTTTTTCCGGAACGGTCTTTATCGCGCCGGCAATATAGCCTTCCGCAACTTCTCCCTGAATATCGCAGCGGATATCCACGCTCCTGCTGTAAAGCTCGCCGATGTCTACAAAAACGTTATAGGAGCTTGCGGATACGGAGCTGATTCCCTTGGAAAACTTATTGCTTGGATAGATGATTTTATAGCTGAGATTCTGCTTTCCCGTCTCGGTGACATTGGACAAGTCCACCTGCACATGAATCTTGGAAGGTTCCAGCTGCGCAATCAGCTTACGGCTCCCCTCAAACCTCAGGTGAATGGAAGTATCGCTGTCGTTCAGCAGCATCAGCCCCCGGTCGGCAAGCGTGCTGTTCTCGCCGACAAAGGTAATTGGAAGCGTATACATCCGGCTGTAAACGGTGTAACCCATTACTCCGTCCACATGAGTCCAAATGCCGATGGCAATGATGACAGAGAGAACGATGTAAAGAATTTTTTTCCCTCTGGAAACGTTACTTTGCATCGTCTGCTCCTCCATTCTTTTTGCGGTGCCGATCTGCGGAACGCGGCTTGTCCAATTCGGAGGTATCCTGCGGAAGCAGTTCGTTCCGCAGGAGATTTTCCAGCGTTTCCGGCATCAGGTGCCGTTTCAGCATGCCGCCAATGGCAACGGAGATTGTGCCGGTTTCCTCGGATACGATTACCACCACGGCATCGGAATTCTCGCTCATGCCGATACCGGCGCGGTGCCGCATTCCCAAATCCCGGGAGAGGTTGACGTTTTTGCTCAGCGGCAGCATACAGCCGGCACCCAGCAGCCTTCCGTGCCGGACAATCACAGCGCCGTCATGCATCGGCGCCTTTACAAAGAAAATATTCTTGAGAAGTTCACTGGAAACGGAGGCATCCAGAACCGTTCCGCTGCGCACCATATCATCCAGCAGAATCTCACGTTCAAAAACGATCAGGGCACCGGTGCGCGATTTGGACATTTCAGTACAGGCGAGAACCGTCTGCCCGATGGTGATGGTGTGCTCCATGACATTCACGGCTTCCCCATGGGAAAAAAGCCCCAAAAAGTTCAGCTTTCGGCTTCCTACCTGTTCCAGAACACGGCGGATTTCCGGCTGGAAGAGGATAATCAATGCGAGAACGCCCCATTCCACCATTTTTCCCATCAAATAGCTGATACTGTGCAGATTCAGAAAAGTGGAAAGCCAAAGAATTGCGAGAAAAATGAAAACGCCCTTTAAAAGATTGGCCACGCGGGAAGTCTTAACCAGTGTCAGCAATTTGTAAATCACCAGAGACATTATCAGAATATCAAAAATATCGGAAATTTTGAACGTCATCAGGTATCTGCCGGCAACGCCGATCATCGTGGCAATTTTTGCACTCATTATCGCGCGTTCCTCCCCCCAGGCCATGAATATTATAATTATATAAAATAACCCGGGGAATTGCAAGGTAAACCAAGGTAAAATTCACGGTCTATTCAGATTTTGTCTGTAAAATCTGACGAAGAATTTTCACTGCCCGATTCACTTCCGCCGCCGTATTAAACACGGAAAAGCTGATACGGACGGTTCCCGTTTCCAGCGTACCTGCGCTCCGGTGCGCCAGCGGCGCACAGTGCAGACCCGTGCGAACGGCAATCTGATGCCGTCCAAGCTGTTCCCCCACCTGCTCGGCATCCATTCTTCGTGTGCGGAAAGAAACCACGCCGCTCTGTGCGGTCATCGGATTTTCCGCGAACACCTGCACACCCGGAATTTTTCTCAGTTCCGCCGCCGCCAATTCCGCCAGATTCCGTTCATGCATCAGGATTTCCCCAATGCCGTACCTTTTTACAAACCGGACTCCCTCCAGCAAACCTGCAATTCCCGGCATGTTATGCGTGCCAGCCTCCAGCCGATCCGGCAGAAAGTCCGGCATCTCCTGCTGGAGCGACGCGCTGCCTGTTCCGCCTTCCAGCAATGTTTTCGGCTGCACGTTTCTGCCGCAGAGCAAGACGCCTGTTCCCTGCGGACCGTAAAGCCCCTTGTGCCCCGGCATTGCAATAAAGGCTGCACCCAGCTTTGCCAGATTGATCGGCAGAATCCCGGCAGACTGCGAGGCATCGATGATCAGAGGAATCTCTCTCCTTCTGCACAGTTCCGCAATTTGTTCCACCGGCTGGATATATCCAAAGACATTGGAGACGTGGTTGCAAATCACCGCGTCCGCACCGTGGGCCATTGCACGTTCAAAGGTTTCCAATGCTTGATTTGGCTGAAACAGCGGAGATTCCGCCACGGTCACGTTTGCGCCGATCGCCGCCAGCGGACGGGTCACAGCGTTGTGTTCATATCCTGAAATCACAACACAGGATCCGGAATGGATCAGTGTTTTGATCGCAATATTCAGGCTGTGGGTGGCATTCATGGTAAATACTACCTGCTCCGGCGTCTCCGCCCCGAACAGCTCCTGAAGCTCTGTCCGGCACCGAAACGCCGTGTCTGCCGCATGCATCGCGGCGGAATAGCCGCCCCGTCCCGGCGAGCTCATGGTTTGCAGGGCTTCCTGCATTGCCTGGCTGACAGACTGCGGCTTTTGAAAACTGGTGGCTGCACTGTCGAAATAGATCACGGCTGTTGCACCTCCGAAAATTTTCCGTCACTTTTCCGATATATGCGAACGGAGCCGAGTCCGGCTTCGTGAATCCGCTGAACCGCCGCAGGAAGGTCTTTTTCCCGAATTCGCACGGCGTAAGCACAGCCCCGTCCCGAAAGCTCCAGCGGCGCTCTTACAATCCAGCAGGAAATTCCGGTACGCCGCAGCAGCCGTTCCATACGCTGCGCATGGGTGACGGAGCGTGCGATGATAAAATAATACTCCATTTACAAACCTCCTTCCGCACCATCCTATGCGGGGAATCCGAAACAGTGAAAGCCGGACAAGTGGCAGGAGCTACTCTGGCGGGAAGGAGGAGCGCGGTGAAAGGAACCTGCGAGGGGCGCCTTTCCTTTATAATCATAAGGTTTGAAACCCCTTTCAGGGTTTCAAACCTCGTTCAGCGGATGCCCCTCTCTCTCAACACACTGAGCCGGGAACCGCATCAAATGCGATTCCCGGCTCACTCAGCTTATTTTTGTTTTTCGATCAGCGCGACGGCCTGTGCCGCCATGCCGGATCCGTCTCCCGTAAACCCCAGATGTTCCTCCGTCGTAGCTTTCACATTGATCCGATCCGGAGGCACCTTCAGCGCTTTTGCCAGATTGGCGGCCATTTTTGCTTTCAGCGGGCCGATTTTCGGCGCCTGGGCAATCAACGTCGCATCGATGTTGACAACGCTGAATCGGTTCTTTCGCAGCAGCTCCCCGACTTCTCCGAGTAAATTCATGCTGGAAATTCCAGCGTAAGCCGGATCGCTGTCGGGAAACAGCTCTCCGATGTCGCCCAGCTTTGACGCTCCCAGCAGCGCATCCATCACGGCGTGCGTCAATACATCCGCATCGGAATGCCCAAGCAGCCCGTGCTCATACGGAATTTCCACACCGCCGAGAATCAGCGCGCGTCCGTCCGTCAGCCGGTGTACGTCGTATCCCTGCCCGACGCGGAAATTCGTCATGGCTTCTGCCGCCTTTTCAAAATCGCTTCCGCTACCGCCATATCCAGCGGCGTCGTGATTTTCAGGTTTTCCTCTGAACCGTCCACCAGATATACAATTTTCCCGAGACGCTCCACTGCCGCGCAGTCGTCCGTCAGGCTCTCATGATGATCCAGTGCGTCCTGCAGCGCCGCTTTCAGCAGTGCCGCTTCAAACACCTGGGGGGTTTGCGCCGCAACGAGATGTTTCCGCTCCAGCGTTCTTCTCACCGTCCCACCCGTGGTCACTTTAATTGTGTCCCGGACGGGGATTACGGGCACAGCCGCCATGCAGCGGCTCGCTTTGTCAATCACCGCATCAATCAATTCCGGAGTGACCAAAGGCCGATCTCCGTCTTGTACCGCCAAGAGTCCCGCCGTTTCACTGGCTTCCAGCGCCGCGCGAAGAACAGATTCTTCCCGGCTCTCCCCGCCCTCAATTACCTTTACCGGTTTCTGAATGCCATATGTCCGACACAAATCGGAAAACGAAAGGAAGTCCTCTTCCCGTGCGGCAATTACAATCTCATTTACAGCAGAGTATTCCAATGCCTGCAGGGTGCGGGCGAGCACGGGGATTCCGTCCAGCGGAAGCAGCAGCTTGTTGACATCTTCCCCCATCCTCGCAGAGCTTCCCGCTGCGGCAACCAGCGCGGTACAGTACGGGCGCTGCGCATCCCGGAATTTTTTGAAAAATCCTGACATCCTGACCTTCCCTCCCGGTGGACTTCTCTTGAAATATTTTTTATTATACCGAGATTTTCCGCAGTTTACAAG